>CAMORM010000257.1 GCA_946623785.1 uncultured Verrucomicrobiota bacterium | reverse complement strand
CGCACGGCAAGAACTACTCTATGCTATACGATGGGAGGATCCGCCGCCTTGCGCCCGGCTACGATCTTGTTTCGACAGTGTTTTGGCCGGCGCTTGCATCCGCGCCAGCCATGAAAATCGGCGGCAGCGACTCGATCAATTCAATCCTGTCTGGACATTGGCGAAAGTTCGCGCAGGAAACGGGAGTATCTTTTGCAGCCCTGCGGTCGCGCATAAAGCACCTTTGCACGGCCGTGGCGTCGCAGACCTCTGATGCACTCGGCCTTCCGCAGGAATGCGAATGCGTGCTTGCAATAGTCAGGGAGCGGGCCGAAAGATTGAAGATATGTTCGGAGTGAGTTGCGAGGACAAGTCAACCAAGGCAAGAAAATCGCTGTGAGCGAAATGGTTAGAGTCGGGATATGGGCTGTGGGGCGGCTGTCGCAGGATGACCGCGAGGGGATGGAGCGGCTGTACCGCGAGTACTACGAAGGCGCGAACGAAGGCGACTTCGCGCGCGACCTCGCGGAGAAGGATTGGGCGATCGTGCTCAGGGACGCGGAGGGCGTTCGTGGTTTCTCGACGATGAAGCTCGTGCGCGTGGAGGAGACGAACGTCCTCTTCAGCGGCGACACGGTGGTGGACGAGGCGTGCCGCTCGCAGACCGGGCTCGCCGGCGCGTTCGGACACGTCATGCGCCACCTCGCCGAGACCGGCGTCGAAGATCCGCACTGGTTCCTCATCTGCAAGGGCGCGCGCACGTACCGCTTCCTGCCGACGTTTTTCCGTCGCTATGTGCCAGGTCCACGCGAGGACGCCGAGCTCGCAGAACGCCTTCGCTGCGTCGCCTCTGCGATGTATCCGCGCGAATACGACCCCGCGACTGGCGTGCTGCGCTTTGGCGCGGGGAAGGACAGGCTCAAGGGAGATGCTCTCCGCATGGACCGCGAGTCGGTGAGGTTCCGCGCATTGAACCCGGACTGGGCGCGTGGCGACGAACTCTGCTGCATGGCGCCGCTTGCGCTCTCCAACCTGAACCGCCTCGGCGAGCGGGTGATCGCCGACACGAACCCCAAGTGGCACCTCTGATGCGCATCCTCCTCGCCAACATCGCGTGGTTCCTCTCGACGCTTCCAGACGCCGTGCGCTTCGCGCTCGCGCTGCACGACCCTGCGAAGGCGCAGGCGAAAGCGGCCGCTCGGCGACATCCGACGCGCCCCGAGGACGTCGTCCTCGAGGAGCCGACGAGCGGCACGACTGGCGGGACAAAGTGGATTCCGTACACAGAGCAGCTGCGGCGCGAGTTCATGCGCGCGGTCAATCCGTGGATGGCGTCGATATACCTCCGCCACCCAGGGCTACTTTTATGCACGCACTACTGGAGCGTCTCGCCGTACACGGAGGTGCGCCAGCCGAAGAACGGTCCGCGCCGCGGCTTCGCCGAGGACCGCGAATATCTTGGACCCGTACGCGCGCGCCTCGTCGCCGCGCTTTTCCCCGTATCCGCCGCAGTGGCGGAGGAGCGCGATCCCGAGCGGCACATGATGAAGACGGCGCGAGCGCTTGCGGCGTCGCGCAGGCTCGGGCTCGTCTCGGTGTGGCATCCCTCGGCGTTTCTACGGCTCCTCGACTTCATGTCCGAACGCGCGGACGAGGTGTCGGACGATCCGCGCGTGCGGCGGCTTCTCGCCGCGCGGGACTTCAGCGGCGTGTGGCCGCGCCTGAAGCTGATAAGCTGCTGGGACGCGGCGTTCGCCGCTGCGGACGCGGAGAAGGTGCGCGCGGCGTTTCCGGGCGTCGAGGTGGAGGGGAAGGGACTGATGGCCACTGAGGGCGTGGTGACGGTTCCGTGGTTCGGAAAGCGTGTCGCCGCGGTGACGTCGCATTCGCTTTCCTTCGAGTGCGTGGACGAGGAGAGTGGCGAGCCCGTCGCGGGGACGGCGGTCGGCGTGGAGCGCCTTGAGAAGGGGAAGCGATACGGCGTAGTCCTCACGACGGGAAACGGATTCACGGACTACAGACTCGGCGATGTCGTGGAATGCATGGGCTTCGTCGCGAAGACGCCGCAGCTCGAGTTTTGCCACCGGGCGGGCGGAACAATCGACCTGCACGGCGAGAAGATGCATCCGGCCTTTGTCGCCGAGGTGGTTTCGAAGCTCGCCTGGCGCTTCGGACGCGCCGCCTTCGCTATGCTCGTCCCGCGGCAGGACCGCCGCGGATACCGCCTTCTGTGGGAGCCGGAAGGCGGGAGGCTTCCGGGGGCGGAGGAGGTCGAGGGGCTTCTCCGGACCAACTACCACTACGCCCACGCCGTGAACCTCGGGCAGCTCGAGCCTGTCGCGGTGGAGGAGGTGAAGGACGGACTCGGCAGATGGTGCGCCGCGGCAGATGTGCCGCGCGCCGCCGCTAAGCCTCCAAGCCTCGGAAATCTTGACTAAATTTTAGAGGATTAAATTCTGACGCAGGCGCGGCGGCGCGTTTTGGTATAATATGCGTTGAAACGGAAGCAAGGAATCGTCTCGAATGAAA
>CAMORM010000256.1 GCA_946623785.1 uncultured Verrucomicrobiota bacterium | reverse complement strand
CTTTGAACTTTAAACTTTGAACTTTAAACTTTAAACTTGCACAAACCCGCCGACAGGGATGTCGGCAGGGGCGGAATCGCCATCGGACAGCTCCGTATCCCGCCCGCCCCCTGCTCCAGTAGAGCTTGTCGATGAGCTTTTCGCCGTGGTCTACGGCAGTGTCTACCATGTCTATGATGCTCTTGAGCTCGCGACGGCTGAGGGGCGCGCCGAACTTCGCTTCGTCAAGGTCCCCTTCGGCGCCCAGGGCGACCTTTATCTTGGCCATGTCCTCGGCAGACATCGCCTTCCCCTCCACGGAGTTCTCTATCGCCTTCGCAAGCGCTTCGCGGATCCTCACGATTCACTCCTGTTGATGACTTTTGTCGCCGTGTCTACGTTCCAAACACCAGAAAAGTTACACTATTGTTTGCCTGGACGGTATTTTACTATATCAATGGACATCGGGAAAGAACTATCGTGATTCTTTCTGTCTGCGTTCTATTTGCGCTTAAGGGCCGCTTGCCGGGACAAGCGCCCGGAAACATTCCCGCTGCCGGTCCCCGGAAGGAAGATCTCGCGCGCATCGCCATACCGGCCACCGTGCCGGACATGTTCGACGGAAGGCCCCGCCGGCAGAAAGCGCAGCCTAGCGGCGGCCTCGTGCCCTGCAGTTACTCGGCGGCGACCTTCGCCTCCCAGCGTTCGAGCAGCTTCTCGAGCTGCATCCCGCGAGAGCCCTTGATCAGCACCACGTCGCCGGCCGAAACGTCGACCCGGAACTTCTTGCGGAGGTCGTCCAGCTTCTTGTAGGCAAGGTGGCAGAGGCACTGCGAGCTCATCTCGCCCACACCAATCACGAGGTCGAGCCCGAGCGACATCGCGTGCGCGAACACCTTCCTGTGGAGCTCGAGCGCGTTCTCGCCCAGCTCGAACATGTCCCCAAGAACGGCCACGAGATGGCGGCTGCCACGGGGAGCCGCCTTCTTCTCGTCGCCAGGATACGCCGGCGACCTGCGCCCGTAGATCTGCACGAAGGCGTCGAGCGCGGCGATCATGGAGTCGGGGTTCGCGTTGTATGCGTCGTTCACGTAGGTGACTCCGTTCTGCTCGGTCACCTCCCAGCGGTGCCCCGGCAGCTTGAAGCCGGCGAGCGAGTTGACGCACTCGTGAAGCTTCGCGCCGTACTGCGCGGCCACTGCGAACGCGAGACGCGCGTTGGAAACGTTGTGCTCTCCGGGGAGCTTGTCGCGGAGCGCCATGCGGAACACGTCGCTCTCCATGTCGTCCTTGGTGGTCTCAACGACGCGGACGGGGCACATGGCCTTGAGCTTTTCGAAGCGCGCGTTCTCGCGCGACACCACCGCGAAGTCCTTCACGCGTCGGAACAGCTCCCCCTTCTCCTCGGCAATGCCGTCCTGCGTCTTGAAGAACTCGATGTGGGCAGTTCCAATTGACGAAATCACGCCTGAATCAGGCTCCGCTATGTCGACGAGGTACTTGATCTCGCCCGGATGGTTGGTGCCCATCTCAACTACGAGGAAATCCGCGTCCTCCGGGCAGTTGAGGATCGTTATAGGAAGCCCGATGTCGTTGTTGTAGTTGCCCTGCGTGTAGTAGGTCTTGCCGAGGGTGGAGAGGAACCTTGCGGTAAGCTCCTTGACCGTTGTCTTGCCCGCGGAGCCGGTAACGCCGACGACCTTCGCCTTGAGCGTGCGCCTGTAGTCGCGCGCCGCCTTTGCAAGCGCCTCGCGTCCCTCTATCACGCCCGCTGCGCCCTTCTCGAGCGCCTGCGGGATGAAGTCGCGTCCGTCGGCATGCTCGCCCTTGAGGGCCACGTAGAGCATGCCGGGCTTTACGAGACGCGAGTCGAACGTAGCTCCGTTCCAGCCCTTCATGGCGCTCAGGCCCTCTTGAGCTGCGGGAAGAGGACAACGTCGCGGATGGAGTCCGTGCCCGTGAGGAACATCACGAGTCGGTCGACGCCGAAGCCGAGTCCACCCGTAGGCGGCATGCCGCACTCGAGCGCGGAGATGAAGTCCTCGTCGATCTTCTCTGTGTCCTCGCCGGCCTGGTTCTCGCGCGCCTTGCGCTGCTCGATGGGGTCGTTCTGCTCGGTGTACCCTGGGCAGAGCTCTCGTCCCGCGACCACGAACTCGAAGACGTCCACGAGAGACGGGTCGTCCTTGCACGCCTTGGCGAGCGGCACGAACTCGTGGGGGATGCGCGTCACGAACGTGGGCTGCATGAGGTTCTTCTCGATGAGCTTGTCGTAGACCTCGTGCGTGAGCTCGAGTTCGCGGGTGATTCCGTCGAGCTCGAGGTTTGTGTCGGTCTCGCGGCCCTTGGCCTTGGCCTTCTCGAGCTGCGTGGCGAAGTCGAGGTCGAACCAGTCGTCGCCCATGAGCTCCTTCACGAGGTCCTTGTAGGCGACGCGGCGGTAGGGCGGGTTGAAGTCGATGACGGTCTTCGAGTCTCCGTACTCTATCTCGCGCTTTCCGATCACGGTGTCGCAGAGGTGCGGGAGGAGGCCCTCCATGATGGCCTCCATGGAGGTGCGGTCTCCGT
>CAMORM010000255.1 GCA_946623785.1 uncultured Verrucomicrobiota bacterium | reverse complement strand
TGGCTCAAGGACTGGAGCGAGAACGTCCGCACGAATACGACGATCGAGACGTGCGCGTCGTTCCGCGACAAGAAGCTGCGCCCGTTCCTGATGGCGCAGATGGACCCCGATGGCAAGGCCGCGGATGACGAGCGCAAGGTCATGGAGAAATCGATCGACTACATTTGGGGCGACGGCGGATACAGGAACTTCAGCGACCGGAAGAAGCTCGTCGAAATTCTCGACCGCACGGCGAAGAAGCCGTTCGCGGACATGGTCAAGGCCCTTGTGGACAAGAAGGGCGCCTCCGGCCCGATGGCGGACTGGATTGTTGATGGCAAGTTCACCGGGGAGGACATGCGCTGCGTGTTCTGGACTGTGCGCAACAACGGGGCGTTCAGAGCCCCGTGCTCCAAGGAAATCGCCGACAGCCTCGACAAGGCGTCCGCGGACGAATGGCTCCGGCTTCTCTTCCGGATTGACGCAGAGCGCGATGCCGCGTGGGCCGCGCGCGGCGGCGGGTACGCGAACACCGTGACGGAAGAGGGATGGCAGGGCTACGGCGACCATGGCGCGGCGTGCCGCGCAGCGTTCAAGCGCGCATGGGAACTCCACAAGTACCCGGAGGCCGTGTATCTGTTCTCGACGCTCGGCCCGTTCGACGACGAGCTGTTCGTCGCTGCGACGGCCGTACAGCTCGACTACGAGCCGTTCTACGAGAACTTCCTCTGGTACAACTGCTACCCGCGCTGGTGCGGGTCGCTCGCGAAGATGAAGGCCTTCGCCGAGCGCTGCTACGAGACGAAGCGGCACGACACGATGGTGCCCTACATGTATGCGGAGGCGATGCTGCGTATGATCAACGACGGCGGAGAGCGGCAGGACGAGTACTTCCGCGCCCACACGAACGAACTCGACAGGATCCTCGAGGTCTGCCTGCCGCAGATAAAGAACAGGAAGGTCATCAGGGACATCTGGCAGGAGTCCGGCGTGTTCGCGACGCTCGCCTATTCCATCAAGGGCGACTGGGAGAAGGCCGGGGAGACGTTCCGCTCGTTCTGGCACGGGACTCTCCCTGACGAGACGTGGAGCGTCGTCCAGGGCATGAGCCATTTGTATATGGTGTGGGACGGCATCTCGGGGACAAACCGGAAGGAGATGCAGAAGCTGCATGCGCTCTTCGCCGCCGGTGACTTCGCCGGATTCATCAAGGGGGCGGGGGAAATGCTTTCCGGCGGCACCAAGCTCGACGGAAAGGAGAGCACCTATCTCCGGCAGATGGGGCTTTCGGCGCGGATGAAGACCGACTTCCCGGAAGGACGGCCAGTCGCGGCGTCGTTCCCGAAGGACAAGATGTCGTGGCTCACGTACGGCGGACACTGGTTCATGACCGGGGAGTATGCATGCTCGGGCAGCAAGTACAAGCCGTCATGCCCGATCGAATGGGACATCCTCGTGCCGGGGGAGTTCAGGCTCGAGCTCGAGATCGGCCCTGACGGAAAGCGGGACGAATGGCGCTTCGACTTCTGCGAGAAGCCTGCAGACCCCGCGCTCGTCAAGGCCGAACGCCCCTACCTCATGCTCCGCTTCTCCAAGTCCGGTGCGACGGCAATGTTCGGCGAGTGGAATGAGGTGAAGGACGGCGGAAGCGGCGAGAGAGTCCCGTTCGCGTATGCGGGCGGTAGAGTGAATCTCGTAATTGTCTACAGTGGCGGCAAGGCTTCTGCGTTCGTCGACGGCGTGGAGAAGCCGATAATCGAGTCGGAGGAGTTTGCGCGCTTGCTGAAGGCCGTTTCAGAGGGCAAGTTGCAGTTCAACGGTGGCGCAGTACGCATTCACGCGATGAAGGTCATGCGTCCCGACGCGACGAAAGACAAGTGCGGCACCTCCGGACGGGAACCCCAAGCCCCTGCAGAAGCGCTGAAGGCTGCCATTGCGCCGCTTACGACGTCAATGACAGAATCCGTCAAGGACAAGGCGTATTCCGGCGGATGGGGCTATGACGAAAAAACGGCTGTTGTCATTTCGGCGGAGGATGAAATTTCCGGAGTGCAACTTGAGCGACCGTTCCTGCGCTTGCGCATCCAAAGCGAAGTCATTGCTGCGTTGGAAAAGACGAAGCTCGGCACTAAGGCTGACATTGACGCCATCGTTCCGACGGTCAAGTCCCAGGGGTTGATCTCAAGCGGCGGTAGGTCTTATGACAGTATTGGGTATGAAGTCTGCGTGAAGCTGACCAATGGCGTCATCTTCACATACGACGCAGAATGCTGGTTCGACATAACCTCCTTCTTCGGTAAGTGACCTGTCTGCGAATTCCCCCGGCGAAGTCGCCAAGGAAGAGGAATCCGCACCGCAGGCCAACGCATACGTGATTAACGCATAGGAGAAAATACCTTCATGAAGACAATTGTCTCGATGCTGTGCGCCGAGCTGTTCGCGCTGGCGGGGTTTGCAAAGACGTCCACGCCGGAAGGATGGCTCGACGACTACGATGCCGCGCTCAAGAAGGCGGCCGATGAAAACAAGCACATAGTCGTGGACTTCTCGGGAAGCGACTGGTGCGGATGGTGCAAGCGCCTCG
>CAMORM010000254.1 GCA_946623785.1 uncultured Verrucomicrobiota bacterium | reverse complement strand
AGAAAGGAAGGGCAAATTCCACCCTCCAACTCCAACTTGAGACTCCAACTCGCGCAAGCGGCGTTTGCCGCCGCTGCCGCGATGCCGACGGACTACTGCTTCCCAAACCGGCTCGAAGAGGAAGAGGTTCTGAAGATGGCGGCGAAGGTCGCGCCGGACCTTGCGAACACCTGGTACTATCTCGGATGCTGCGAGTGGAACCACGACCGCAAGGATGCAGGCCTCGCCGACTGGAAGAAATGTGTCGAGCTGTGTGAATCCGCAAATCCTGTCAATCCTGTTAATCCTGTCAAAAAGACATCTTCCTACGCGCTCGCTCTCCGCTGCATCGGCTTTGCGCTTTCGCATCCTGGGACGTACTTCACGAACACAGGCGTGCCGTCGGGGATCCCGAGCAAGGAAGCATACGAATACTACCTCAAGTCGCTCGCCGCCGATCCCGGCAACTTCCGCACGCTCGACGAGGCGGGCAAGCTTGCGGAGAAGCTTAATCTTTCAGCTTCCGAGCGCCTTGCCCTCATGGAGAAGTACCGCGCGACGGTCGACAAGTACGATCCGTGCATCCTGCGCTACGCCTACACGCTGAACGCTGTCGGACGCTACGCCGAGGCGCACGAGATACTCACGACGCGCCGCTTCCACGTCTGGGAGGGTGCGGACGGACTTCTCGCGCCGTTCGTGGAGTCGTGCCTTGGGCTTGGTAAGGCGGCGATGGAGAAGGGCGACTACAAGACGGCGCTTAAATTCTTTGAGGAGTCGACGACTTATCCCGAAAACCTCCAGGCGGGGCGTCCGGGCGACGCGGGCACCGAGCCGAAGAGCCGCTACTACATGGCGCAGTGCAAGAAGGCGCTTGGCGACGTTGCGGGCTACAAGGCGGAACTCGAAAACTCCCTCAAGGGATGGATCCATGCGGGCGAGATGGACTACTGGCGCGTGAAGGCGCTGCGCGAGCTCGGACGAGACGCCGAGACCGCTCCTCTCATCGCGGAAATGAAACAGGCGATCAAGGAGCTTGAGACGCCGCAGCCCGTGGTCATCAACGCCTACGCGAAGTTCGCCGGCGACAACTCGGCGATGGAGCGCGCGGCCAAGGCACGCGAGAAGGCCGGCTTCCTTCGCTCGCTTCTTTCCGAGATCGACAAATAATGGAAACAACATGGACAACTTTGAAAACAACTTTATGAGGAAGTTGTTTGTTTAAGTTGTTTATGTTGTTTTCAATAACTCGCATGCAAAATGGAGACATGTAAAGACTGCATTGATCCATGGCGGGTCGGCTGGGAGTCCATAAGGGCGAACTGGCTGCCTATGGTCGTGCTGTGGCTGCTTGCGGCGGCATTGGTCGCCGGCTACACATACGTGCCGTGCGTAAAGGCGGCGCTGCAACCGGTCTTCGATTTCCAGACTGGCGGAGGGTGGAAGGCGGCGGTCGCGAACCGAATCGCATTCTGCGGACTTCTCCCCGGCGCGTTTCTACTGACGATAAGATCGATACGACCGCCGCGTCCTCTGCTTACGGTGCTCGCCAACTGCGTATGGATGGGTGCATGGGGCGTTGCGAGCAATGCGTTCTTCACACTGCAGACACAGATGTTCGGCTCGGGGCACGACATCGCGACGCTCGCAGTAAAGGTGCTCGTCGACAAGTGCGTATGGTCTGCGCTCCTGTGCGTCCCGCTCAATTCCGTGTTCTTCTTCTGGGAGGGGCGAGACTTCTCCCTTGCGAGGTGCCGCGCGGAATGGCCGCGCAGCTACCTGCGTCAAATATACCTTCCGATTCTTCTCGCCGATTTCTCCGTCTGGATTCCGGTGCAGTTCGCAGTATACGTCTTTCCTCTTCCTCTTCAGATCCAGCTTGTCGGCTTCGCCGGGGCGTTCTGGTCCCTCGTCGGCCTCTCGTCCGGCATCCGCCTCGCTCGGATCAGTTCGAAGAAAACAGGATGAAAGGGTCTCTCGCATTGCCCGATTGAGTTGATTATTTTGGTACAATCGGATATGTTGCGAGAGAAAAGGTATGGTACAATACAAATAGCAGAAAGTGCACAAAAAGGAAATCCACTTGCTTATGAATACGAAAAACACCTCTCTGACCATCTGGTTGCTTTCGCTGTTTGTCTCACTTGCTTTTACACAGACTGCGCAATGCAGTGGTGTCGTTACGCTTGAAGGGCGCGAGTCGTCGCTTCTCCCGCCGGGAAAGAAATTCAAACTCGTCTGGAACGACGAATTTGACGGCGACAGGTTAGATGCGTCGAAGTGGAGCTATCGCACCAATTTCTGGGGACAGCGCGCCCACTGGTTCGCGACGCCCGAGGACAATGCGGTCGAAGTGAAGGACGGACTTCTTCACCTGAAACTCATCAAGAAGGCGGACGGACAGTTCGTGTCGCCGCAGCTCCAGACGGGCGAGCTTGTGTGGGACGTTCCGCACGAGGAGAATCCAAAGGGATTTTGGCCGCTTCCGAAGCGCGAGAAGGCGAAGTTCACGCACCGCTACGGCTACTACGAATGCCGGTGCCGCCTGCAGCAGATGCCGGGCTGGTGGTCGGCGTTCTGGATGCAGACGCCCATGCAGGGCTGCTCGCTCGACCCGC
>CAMORM010000253.1 GCA_946623785.1 uncultured Verrucomicrobiota bacterium | reverse complement strand
TTCCCGCCGGACGTGCGGGCGAAGGGGCAGAGCTTCGGCGGCATGGTGCATTGGGTGATGTGCATGGCGGTTTCGTGGCTCTTCCCCGTGGCCGTTGCGAAGACAGGCACGTGCGCTTTCGCGTTCTTCGCCGCCATGATGCTCCTTGAAATGCTTTGGGCGATTTTCTTCATGCCCGAGACCAAGGGAATGACGATAGGAGGAGAAAAATGAGAACGTTCTGCGGAACAATCCTGGCGGCGGTGGTTGCGACAACATGCATGGTTGGCATTGCGGCTGAGGCGGAGAAGATGCCGACGGTAGCCTCGGCCGCTAACGTCGAGGAGCTTGTGGAGAAGCTGACGCCCGAGGAGCGCGTCGGGCAGCTAATGATGGACTCCCCGGCGGTTCCGCGCCTCGGGATCGACGCGTACCATTGGTGGAACGAGGCGCTGCACGGCGTGGCGCGCGCCGGCCTCGCGACGGTGTTCCCGCAGTCGATGGCCATGGCTGCTACCTTCGACGCAGAGCTGGAGCGGCGCGTGGCGGACGCCATCTCGACCGAGGCGCGCGCGAAGAACAACCTCTTCCGCAAGCGCGGCGAGCGCGGCATATACACGGGCCTCACCTTCTGGTGCCCTAACGTGAACATGTTCCGCGACCCTCGCTGGGGACGCGGACAGGAGACGTTCGGAGAGGACCCGTTCCTCTCCGGCGCGATGGGAGTGGCGTTCGTGAAGGGACTTCAGGGCGACCACCCAAGGTACCTCAAGGTCGCCGCGTGCGCAAAGCACTTCGCGGTGCACTCTGGCCCGGAGGCCCTGCGCCACGGGTTCGACGCGCACGTCTCGCTACGCGACCTTGCGGAGTACTACCTGCCTGCTTTCAGGGCGCTTGTCGTCGAAGGCGGGGTGGAGAGCGTCATGAGCGCGTACAGCGCGATAAACGGCGTGCCGTGCAGCGCGAACAAGTGGCTTCTCACGGACCTCCTGCGCGGAGAGTGGGGCTTCAAGGGGCACGTCGTGAGCGACGTGGGGGCGGTGAAGGACGTCCTGTGCGGACACCACTTCGTGACGAACGAGGTAGAGGCGTGCAAGGCGGCGATCGCCGCAGGGCTCGACCTCTGCTCGGAGAACACGTACCGCTGCCTCCGCGAGGCTCTGAAGGACGGACGCATCACGGGCGGCGACCTCGTCGCGCCCCTCGTGCGGCTCTACAGGACGCGCGACAGGCTCGGGCACTTCGATCCGCCAGGCTCCACGCCGTGGGACGGACTCGGCGCGGAGTCAGTCGCGAACGACGCCCACCGCGCAATCGCGCTTGAGGCGGCCGAGAAGTCGATGGTGCTTGTGCACAACAACGGAATCCTTCCCCTCGCTCCCGGCAAGTACAGGAGCATCGGCGTCGTCGGCCCACGCGCCTACGACGAGATCGCGCTGCTCGGCAACTACTGCGGGAACTCCTCGTGCCTCGTCACGTGCGTCCCGGGGATCGCGGGCGAGGCCGGCCCCGGCGTAAGGGTGGAGCAGTTCTCGCTCAATGACGTCAACGTAGTCGTCGCCTGCATCGGCATAACGGCGCTTGACGAGGGCGAGCAGGGCGACAGCGGCGGGGACCGCCGGTCGTACGGAATTCCATCGTCGCAGATAGACCTCCTGACGAAGCACCGCAAGAGGGGGCAGAAGGTAATTGCCGTCGTGTTCGGGTGCAGTCCGATGGACCTGAAGCCGATAGAGAAGCTTTGCGATGCGGTGATTGTAGCGTGGTATCCGGGCGAGCAGGGCGGACGCGCCCTCGGCAGGCTCCTTTTCGGCAAGGCGAACTTCTCGGGCAAGCTCCCCATCACGTACCCGACGTCGTACGCAGACCTTCCCGACTTCAAGTCGTACGCGATGGAGGGGCGCACGTACATGTACGGCGAGAAGGCCGCGTATCCGTTCGGCTTCGGGCTTTCATATACTACGTTCGAGTATTCCGGGCTGAATATAGAGAAGTCCGCCGACGGGGTGGTCGCGGAGGTCGAGGTCAGGAACACCGGCAAATACGCCGGCGACGAAGTCGTGCAGGCGTACGTCACCGCGCCCGATTCGACGAAGGACCGCCGTATTCACCACTTGGCCGGATTCTCCCGCGTCTCGCTCGCCCCGGGCGAGTCGAAGAAGGCGAGGATTGCGCTTCCGAAGAGCCGCTTCGAGGTTTACGGGGACGACGGCAGGCCGTTCCTCCCCGACGGCGAGTCGAAGGTGTTCGTCGGCGGAGGCCAGCCCGGCCTCGCGCCCGGCCATACTGCGCTGCTGAAGGGCGAATGGTGATTGCAGGGAATTTTGCAAAAAGGAAGGTAAATACACATGGTGCGCCAAGCAAAGCTCGGCAGAGATAACAGAATGAAAGGAGTCTGTACGGCAAAGAAAACGAAGTGCCGTTAGGAAGGACGGCTGCGCGGAGATGCACCGCAGAAAGGCGAACGCCTTTCGGAGGGAACCTCGCCGAAGGCGACCCGAAGCTATGACCCGACCGCAGGTCGCTTCGCGTAGCGAAGTCGCTAGAGGTCTGCGCGCAAGCGGGTGCGCGACCGACGCGCAGAAGCCCGTCCCTACAAAGGAATGAGCCAAACGAAAGTGAA
>CAMORM010000252.1 GCA_946623785.1 uncultured Verrucomicrobiota bacterium | reverse complement strand
TGCGGAAATCGCCAAAGCGATTTAGCCTATTGACATTCGTTCTCATAGGAGATGCACCCTGCCGCAAATGTAAAGCCACTGCGGACTTCACGCACGGGGGATATTGTGGTAGAATACCACGAAAGGTTACAAAAGGACTACTGAGATGGCTTACGACAAAATAAACGTCCCGGGCGGCGAGAAGATTGCCATGGTGGACGGCGTGCTGAAGGTTCCGTCAAATCCGGTGATTCCGTTCGTCGAGGGCGATGGAACGGGGCCCGACATAACGCGCGCGGCGATGGAGGTCTGGAACGCGGCCGTGAAGTCGGCCTACGGCGACTCCAGGAAGATCAGCTGGATGGAGGTCTACGCGGGCGAGAAGGCGAACGCGGTTTACGGCCCGAACACGTGGCTTCCGAAGGAGACGCTCGACGCGTGCCGCGAGTACCTCGTGTCGATCAAGGGCCCGCTCACCACGCCCGTCGGCGGCGGAATTCGCTCGATCAACGTGGCGATGCGCCAGGAGCTCGACCTCTACGTGTGCCTCCGCCCCGTGCGCTGGTTCAAGGGCGTGCCTTCCCCCGTGAAGCGCCCCGAGCTCACGGACATGGTGATCTTCCGCGAGAACACGGAGGACATCTACGCCGGCATCGAGTGGATGAACGGCACGCCCGAGGTCGAGAAGGTCAAGAAGTTTCTCCTCGGCGAGATGGGCGTGAAGAAGATCCGCTTCCCTGAGACGGCTTCGATCGGCATCAAGCCGGTGTCCCTCGAGGGCACGGAGCGCCTCGTGCGCGCGGCTCTCGACTACGCCATCGCCAACGACCGCAAGTCGGTCACGCTCGTCCACAAGGGCAACATCCAGAAGTTCACCGAGGGCGCGTTCCGCGACTGGGGATACAAGCTCGCGCAGCGCGAGTACGGCGCTACGCTCATCGACAAGGGTCCGTGGTGCGAGTTCAAGAACCCGAAGACCGGCCGCACGATCGTCGTGAAGGACTGCATCTGCGACGCGTTCCTGCAGCAGATCCTCACGCGCCCCGCCGAGTACGACGTCATCGCGACGCTGAACCTCAACGGCGACTACGTGTCTGACGCGCTCGCGGCGACGGTCGGCGGAATCGGAATCGCACCCGGCGCGAACATCAACTACCAGACGGGCGTCGCGGTATTCGAGGCGACGCACGGAACGGCGCCGAAGTACGCCGGGCTCGACAAGGTGAACCCCGGCTCGCTCATCCTCTCCGGCGAGATGATGCTCCGCTACATGGGGTGGAACGAGGCGGCCGACAAGATCATCGCCGCGATGGACAAGGTGATCGCCGCGAAGACGGTCACGTACGACTTCGCCCGCCAGATGGAGGGCGCGAAGGAGCTCAAGTGCTCCGAGTTCGGCCACGCGCTCGCCGAGGCGATGGCCTGATCGCTCGCGGAGGCGCCACGGAATGGACGACTGGCTCGACCTGAGGCCCGACCCGGCGCACGTGAAGCGCGAGCGCGAGAAGGCGCGCGCGCTCCGCGCGACCGACTGGTGGCGCGCGCAGCTCCAGCGCGGCGTGTGCCACTACTGCGGGAAGAACGTCGGGGCGGCGAACCTGACGATGGACCACGTGGTTCCCGTTGCGCGCGGCGGAAAGTCCACGCGCGGGAACTGCGTGCCGTGTTGCAAGGACTGCAACAACCGCAAGAAGGCCTATACGCCCGCCGAGCAGATACTGAACAGCCTCTTCGGCGAGGGCGGGGCGCCGCAGTGAGGCCGCGATGGACGCCTCGTCCCCGATAGGCTTCTTCGACAGCGGAGTCGGCGGGCTGTGCGTCCGCGACGCCGTATGCGCGCTCCTCCCGCGCGAGAGCACCGTCTACATCGCAGACTCCGCGAACTGCCCGTACGGCAACAAGCCGGCGGACGAGATACTCCGCATCGCGCGCGGGCACGTGGAGACCCTTCTCGCGAAGGGCTGCAAGATGATAGTGGTGGCGTGCAACACCGCCACGGCGGCCGCGATAGACGCGCTCCGCGCAGAACGGCCGGACTTTCCGTTCGTCGGGATGGAGCCGGCCGTGAAGCCGGCCGCGCTGAGGTCCGCGAGCGGAGTTGTCGGCGTTCTCGCGACGCAGGGGACTTTCGAGGGGCGTCTCTACCGCGAGACTTGCGCGCGTTTCGCGAGGGGAGTCACCGTTATAGCGTGCGTTGCGGACGAGTTCGTGAAGCTCGTCGAGCGCGGGGAGACGTCGGGCGAGCGGGCGGAGCGCATCGTGCGCGCGAAGGTCGAGCCTCTGCTTGCCGCGGGGGCGGACCACCTGGTGCTCGGCTGCACGCATTTCCCCCACCTCAAGCCGCTCATCGAGAAGGTCGCGGCGGGAAGGGCGCAGGTGCTCGACCCCGCGCCGGCCGTCGCGGCGCAGGTGAAGCGCGTCCTCGCCTCGCGCGGCCTCCTCAACCCCGGCCTCACCGCCCCGTCACACGAATTCACCCGCACCGCCCGCGGTTGACCGCCTGGGCATGGCTGCGTCCGGACCGCAGAGACTCAACTCGGAACTTCCGATACACAATATGCGCGCGTTATGGTACAATCCGCGCGTGAAGACGAATGTGTACATAGCGCTTGCCATGTTCGCGG
>CAMORM010000251.1 GCA_946623785.1 uncultured Verrucomicrobiota bacterium | reverse complement strand
AAAAGAAGACTTCCAGATAGAGCCGGACGATGCGTTCGGCCTTGAACTTCGCATCAACCATGAACCAAACGCCCAGAATCAAGAACACGTTGACGCCGATGCGCACACCAGATCCCAACAACATGGCGAGGATGTGATTCGTCCCCGTTACGTTGGCAAGTGAACTCTGGCTGAGGAGATGTCCGCTCACGATGGCCAGCATCGCAAGGATCCGCAAAAGTTCAAGGTTACTTTTTCGTGGCATGTCTACACCTTGTAAGTCAACCTGACGTGCAGGCGATAGAGCCACCGGCAGGCACGGTCAAACAAGCCCTGTGGCAACAGACGGTAAAGCAGGTACTGTACCCGATAGGCCATCGGCATCGGACGTACCTGCTCAGCGGCGGAGGCGAGATCCGCCGACTGCGCGACGGACTGGTAGAGTTTCCTCATCGGATGCCGCGAGCTCGTAAACCACGGACGGCCAAGCGTATGTCCCGAAAAGTGGTAGATGACCGGACGTTGGCGGGCCTCGCGGTATGCCTCCGGCGAAAAGAGGAGATTCTCCCCTTCCCCGACGATTCGCCTCAACCCCTTGTAGGAAAGCAGGAAGAACTGCGAGAGGAAATTCCACTTGGGATCAATCGGTCGCGTCTCCTGCGGAAATACGCGCACGATGATGTCCTGGTCGCCCAACGGATTCGGTCCGCTCGGATGCGCGAGTTCCGCAAGGACGCGCTCGGTGCACCGATGGGCACGCCACGCAGCCAAGTCGATGAGCATGACGCCGGTGTTGTAGTATGGCAGTTCCAGCGGCTGGTGTATGTAGCGCTTGAAATGGCTGAGAATACAATCGTACCCGAGCGCAAACGGCTTGCCCTGGAGATCGAGAGAAAATAGTTCGTCGAGTGGACCGTCCACCAGCGTGTCGCAGTCGAGGTAAAGGATACGCCCTTCTTCCGCCAGTACTTCGGGAATGAAGATTCGCGCGTAGGCCGCGTATGAAGTGTAAGGGCAGACGCCCTGCTCGACCAATTTCCCGATGGCAGGACTGACATCCTTGTACACGAACTCGCCGCCTGCTTTCTCAACGCAGCTGCGCACGAGCTCCTGCGCGTCCGCTTCCAGATTGTAGCCCAACAGCACGATCCGCGCGCCCGGATTGTATCGTAGCGCGGACACCGCGCTGATCGCGGTCAACGCGGCATAGTTCTTGTCGCTGGCGTATGCGATTGTCATCCGTTTGGACGCTCCTTCGCGCCGGAGCCGAGGGCGTTCTGGATGCGGACGATCAGCGAGGCAGGGAAGATGGCGAAGACGAGCGCCTTCAACCCTTCGACGAACCGCGTCTTGAACGGCGGCAAACCGCGCACGGAGAGGTCCGGCTCAATGCCGTTCGCGCGGCACACGGCAAGGCCGAACATCTCCCAGCAGCCCTTGTGGACCGCGTCGATGAACGGGAACTCCTTTTCCGACGTGACGAGGAGCGGGCGCTTCTCTTCCGCCACCGCAAAACTCCCGTGCCGCTCGAACTCCCAAATGCTCGCCTTGCCGTGTAGCAGCCCCTTCAAGAACTCACGATCCCAGAAGCCTGCCTGCGTCGCGATGCAGTAGGCCGTGTTCTTGCGGTATTCGATAAGCCCGTGGTCGGCAGGCTTGGAATTCCCGCTCCTCGGCACAGGGTTCGGTATGAGCCGCAAGTTGACGGCGTTCAGGGACTTCATCTGCCCCAGGCGAAGGAGTATCTTCTCCGTTTCAACCGGGGCTGAAAGATAGTAGTCGTCGCAGAGCATCAACACGGCAGGCGTGGACACCTCGCCCAGCGCCCTCTCCATGCGCGAGGCCCAGTTCATTCCGCCGCCGCAGGCAATTGTCCTGTTAAAACCCTCAATGTGCGGGTCGCTCTCCGTGACCAGAACCACCTCAAAGGGACAGTCGGGCCAGAACTTCCTGAAAAGCGCGATGAACGGCCCGAGAAGGTCCGCGTACTTGTCGCACGAACCAACAACCACCGTGCAGTCTGTGTTTTTTTCTGTCATGGGAAAGCAAATCGTAATCGGTAAATAGTTTACCAAAAACTCAGCCAAAGTTGAACGGCGCAGATCTGAAAGCGGAATAAAAAGCGAACCGCCCGTCAAAGACGAGCTTCGACGGGCGGACATGCCATGCTGTGCATGGGCTCGGTTACTTCACCTTCGAGTAGCCGTAGACGGCCTTCGCGCCGAGCTCCTCCTCGATGCGGAGCAGCTGGTTGTACTTCGCGATGCGGTCCGTGCGCGACATCGAGCCCGTCTTGATCTGCCCGGAGTTCGTGGCCACCGCGATGTCCGCGATCGTCGCGTCCTCGGTCTCGCCCGAACGGTGCGAGGTGACGGACGTGTAGCCGGCGCGGTGCGCCATTTCGATGGCGTCGAGCGTCTCGGAGAGCGAGCCGATCTGGTTGACCTTGATGAGGATCGAGTTGGCCGCGCCAAGCTTGATGCCCTTCTCGAGGTACTTCACGTTCGTGACGAAGAGGTCGTCGCCGACGAGCTGGCACTTGTCGCCGATGGCCTTGGTGAGCGCCACCCAGCCGTCCCAGTCGCCTTCGGCCATGCCGTCCTCGATCGAGTCGATCGGGTACTTCTTGACGAGGCCCTCGA
>CAMORM010000250.1 GCA_946623785.1 uncultured Verrucomicrobiota bacterium | reverse complement strand
ATCGCCTTCGCCGTCTTGAGCCCAGATATCTTCGCATTGATGAAGGCGGTCTTGCCGAACATCGCATAGAGCTCGCCGTCGTCTGCGCGGATTACGGAGCCGCCGAAGTCCTCCGAGCCCTGCCCGGGCGGAGTGCGGTCGAGAAGCGTTCCGACCTCGAACGTTTCTGGCCACGCGACGCTCATCGGCTCCGGCTCAAAGAGCCCAGCAACGTAGAAGCCGCGGTCGTTCACGATGTGCCATTCGCCCTTGTCCGTGCCGATCACGAAGATGTTGCCGAGCGCACCCGGGAACTTCGCCGTTCCGATGATGTCGTATGCGGCACGGATAAGCCCGCGCTTCGCGGGCGGCGCGGAATGTCCGCCATGCACGCCGACATAGCAGCTCGGAATTTTGAATGCGCACCGTCCGCTCGCAATGTCGTAGCACGGCGAGTACGAATGCTTCGTGTTGTACTGCGCGTTGTAGAAGGCGAAGCGTCCATCCTCCGAAACGACGCCTGCCGTCGCGCCCATTCCTCCCGAGTGTTTCGCGGCATCGTCACCCATCTTCTTCGCCTTGGCAAGATCGTAGATAGGCGCACCACACTGTGTCCAGCCCGTCACGGGGATGACATACCTGCCCGAGAACCACGTCATCGCCTGGTTCATCGTCATGTACCAGCCCGTTATCCACGAACCGAGGTCCATCGACGAGAAATCGCGCCATTCGTTCGGCTGCTGCTGCTCGTCGCCGTTTTCGTCCGCCCACGCCTTGAGTCCTTTGCCGATGTGGTCGAGCTCGGCGCGGAACTTCCATTCGCCCGGCCCGAGGCGCTGGTAGATTTTCACCTTAGAGGCGTCCGTCATCCACCAGCCCGCGATTGCGACATACACCTCGCCCTTCGGGCCACGCCCAAAACGCGAGCATCCCCATCCTGCCGCGCGCGAGACATAGCCCACACACTTTGCGCGCGTCGACTTGCCGTCGAGAAGCCATTCGCAGCCCTGTCCGACCATGACGCGCGGATCGGTCGGGCATATCGCGCCGCCGAGCGCACCGTAGACCGTCGACCCGAAGAACTCCGCGGCAAATGCGCCGCTCGAGGCGTTCCACTTCGAGACGCGGCGCGGAAGAGAGTCAGATTCTGCAACCCAGAGGAAGCCCTTGGAATCGAGCGCAATGTCCGCGACGTTGTACATGCCGTCCGGATCCCACTTGCCGGAGAGACGACGCCCGCCCTTTCGTCCGATGCGGCGAATCTCGCGCCCGTCCTTCATCACTTTGACTTGGTGGTCCGGCGCACCCGTCGCGACATATTCGGTGCCGTCCGGCGCGACGGTGCGCACCTCAAGGTCGCGTGGCGTCGTCGAACGGCGCTTCACGTCGCCAAGCTTCGACACTGCAACCGAGACGACTTCCTTCTCGAAGACGAATTCAAGGCGTCCGTCCGCGTAGCGCATGCGCTTCGCGAGACCGAGCTTGAACGGATCGAGCGAAAACTCCGCGCTGGCCGTACCGGGGAAGTTTTCGTACGTACCCTTCGCCGTGTCAAGGCGATAGACGGTGTTGCCCTGTCCGGCGTCGTAGACGTAGAGATGCCCTTCGCCGTCGACGGCCAGCGCGCGCGCGGAGCCGAAGCCACCGCGCTTGTGGTGCCAGACCATGTTGCCGTCAAGATCGGCTGCGACGACGGCCTGTCCCGCCTCGGCGCGATGCCAGCCCATGTAGACCTTTGTCCCGTCGCATGCGACAGCGCAAGGATCGCCGTGATCGCCGCCCCAGCCGCCGCCCGCGAAGTCGTAGGGGTTGGGCCCCGCGGCGTGCGCCCAGCCCTGCAATTCGATGTGGAGCGGCTTGTGCGCAAGGCCTTCCCACGTGTAAGTTCCGGCCGGCACGGGATTTCCGACATGCGTGTCGTAGCATGCGTCAAGTCCGTTCCAGAGGATTTCATTTTCGCCAGCGGGAAGCGGCTGGTTGTTGAGCGGCCACGCTATTGCCTCGCCTGCGGCATTCTTTATGATGACAGAGACGTTCGCCGGCTCGTCGAGCTTGAACTTGATCGGCTTGAATCCGGGCTTCGCCTTGACTGTCTTGAGGGGACTCCAGTCGACTGCGGGAACTCCGTCCTTCATTGCCACGGGAAGCGCCCGCCCGTCCGCAAGGCGCAGTGCCTGCAGCGCACCGCCCTTGTCGACGAACTCCGCGAGTCCCCACACGTCGGCGCGCATGAACGTCATCGCGCGATCGGGCTGAATCCCCTCGCGGAAGAGCTCTTTCGTGGAAAGACGCTGGTCTCCGCTTGTGCGGTAGTTGGGCTCGAACGTGAGGAGCATCCTGTCGCCCGCCTTTGGACGATACGCGCCGGCGCAGATAAGCGACCACGGCACGGCGACTTCCTGCACATAGCCGCCGGGAATCTCGGCAAACGCCTCCTTCACGCCCTTCGACATCACGTCTTCGCCCTTTGGCTGCGCGGCGAAGGCGAGCGTCGCGCTCGCGGCGGCCGTGGCGTTGCGGTCGCGCCAGAACTCGAAGTGCGCGAACTTTATCGGAAGTTTCGAGACGTCGGTGTTGTGGCGAAGTCCGTTGAAAGCCGTTGCGCTCTGCGGACTCGTCGCGAGGCGCACCTGCATACAGTCGCCCTGCCAAGGATAGTCGCTCCCCGC
>CAMORM010000249.1 GCA_946623785.1 uncultured Verrucomicrobiota bacterium | reverse complement strand
GCGCCGCAGACGGACATCAACACCGCCGAGGCGAAGTTCCTGCGGGGGGACACCGATCTGTGGATCCCGTACCCCGTAAAGGCGTCCGCCGCGACGTACGGCGCCACTTCCGTGTTCGCGATCCCGGTGCCGCAGAGCATTGCGCAGGAAGTCGGCGCGGAAGACATGTACCAGGAGTTCGAGATGTTCGCGCGTCCGAACGTGCCAAGTGAGCTTGTGTCGATACTCAACAAGGTCATGACGGGGATCGACCAGACCCAGCTGCAGGAGATGTTCATGGCGGACGCGGCGGAGCGCCAGGTCGTGCACCGAGTCTTCGGCATGACTAGGGAGGAGCTCAAGCACAGGATCTCCGTGGTGGTGCTGATCATACTGCTCGTCATCGTCGTGTTCGGAGCCGTCATGATCGCGCTACTCGTGAAGCAGACGAAGCGGGCGAACGCGGCCGCCGCCGTTGCGGAGGAGCACGCGCAGGCGAAGACGCGCTTCCTCGCGATGATGTCGCACGAGCTCCGCACGCCGCTCAACGCGGTGGTGGGCTTCGCGGAGTTCCTTTCGCGCGGGAACATCGACGAAGGGCTGAAGCGGGACTACACCGAGGGCATCCTCCTCAGCTCGAACGCGCTTCTCGAGCTTATCAACGACATCCTCGACCTCGCAAAGCTTGACGCCGGAGCGATGGAAATGCGCTCCGGCTCGTGCGACATGAACCAGCTTCTCAAGGAGCTCCCCGCGATCTTCGGCTACCGCGTCCGCCGCCACGGGGTGAAGCTGAGGATCGACGTTTGCGACGGCCCGCTGCCGGTCGTCAGGCTCTACCAGCAGGGCATGCGCCAGGTGCTCATCAACCTCGTGGGGAACTCCGCCAAGTTCACGGAGCACGGCGAGATAGCCGTCCTCGTGCGCTGGGTCGCGGAGACCTCCACGCTCCATGTCGAGGTGTCGGACACGGGCTGCGGCATGTCGGAGGAGAAGATGGCGAAGCTGTTCGACCCCTATGTCCAGGACATAGCCTCGCGCATGAAGTCGGCCACCGGCGACGAGACGAAGGGGACCGGACTGGGCCTTCCGATAGTCAAGCGGATGGTCGAAAGCGCGGGGGGCACGATATCCGCAAAGAGCACGCTCGGCAAGGGCACGACGTTCTTCATCGACATACCCGGGCTAGAGACGGTGGAGGTCGTACATACAGCCGCACAGTCGGCGGCCGACACGATTGCGTCCGCGCTGCCAGACCGCGTTCTGGTGGTGGACGACATGATGATGAACCGCAAGATACTCGGGACGCACCTCGGCCTCCTGGGCGTAAAGGACATCCGGTACGCCGAGAACGGCAAGAAGGCCATGGAGGTCATGGACGAGTGGATTCCCGACGTTGTCCTCACCGACATGTGGATGCCGGAGATGGACGGCACGCAGCTCGCCGAGGCCATGCGCCGCGAAAGGCGGCTCGCGGAAGTGCCGGTGGTCGCGGTTACGGCAGACGTCGACGTAGGTTCCACATACGACTTGTCGCTCTTCGCGAAAGTCATCTCCAAGCCGGTCACCGGCGAGAAGCTGAGGGCGCTCTTTGGACGGAATTAGAAATGCGGCTACTCGTTTCGTGCATACCATACGACGGGGGGAAAAGCGGCATCTCGGTGTATGTCCGGGAAGTCGTGCGGGAGCTTGCGGCGGCGGGCCACGAACTGACTCTTCTTTGCGAGCCGGAGGTAAACGCGGACGACATTCGACATTCGACGACCGACAACGAAACATCGGAGGCCGGAAGTCGCACGGAAGTCGTCTGTCAACCGTCGGGAGTCGTCGTAGCCCCCGCCTGGACGCGCCGCCCCGTGCTTTCGATGCTCTGGCACCTCTTCGTCCTCCCGCGCTTGATCAGGCGCCGCCGCGGCGAGTTCGACGGCTTCGTCATCTGCGCTGCCAACAGGCGGGTGTGCGCGAGCTACCCGCTCCCGACCGTCGCAACGGTGCATGACCTGGCGAACTTCCACATTCCCGGCAAGTACTCGCGGCTCAGGATGTTCTACCTCGCGCACGTCCTTCCCCGCTACGCGAAGAGGGCGCAGCACCTCGTGGCGGTGAGCGGGGCGACCAAGGCCGACATGGTGAAGTTCTGGCATTGCCGCGAACAGGACGTGACGGTGCTTTACAACGGGTTGTCGTGTGGAATAGGGAACGGGGAATGTGGAACGGGGAACGGGGAATGTGGAACGGGGAACGGGGAACTTCCAACTTTAAACTTTAAACATTCAACTATTCTCTACATCTCCCGCATCGAGCATCCCGGGAAAAACCACCTCAGGCTCATAGAGGCCTACGGCAAGCTGCCGAGGGAGATGGCCGAGGCGCATCCGCTCGTGATTGCGGGCGCAGACTGGAAGGACGCCGAAGTCGTTCACGAGGCGGCAAGAAACTCGCCGCATGCCGACCTGATCAGGTTCACGGGGTTCGTAGCTGCTGCCGACATGCCGCGCCTCTGGTCGGAGGCCGGATTCTACGTCTTCCCGAGCCTGTTCGAGGGCTTCGGGCTTTCGCTCATAGAGGCGATGGCAAGGGGCATCCCGTGTGCGTCGTCGAACAACGGCTCCTTGGGAGAGATAGCCGGAGACGTCGCGATCACCTTCGATCCGTACGACGTCGATTCCATCG
>CAMORM010000248.1 GCA_946623785.1 uncultured Verrucomicrobiota bacterium | reverse complement strand
GCCCTTTGCAGCCGCTTCGCTCCTTCGGGCAACCCGATCGCTTCGCGACGGGCGCATCCCACTCACTTTGCCTTAGGCCAGTAGCCTAGTTCCGCGCCGCGCTCGTGGAGGAGCTTGGCGAGAAGCGCGTATCCGCTCTCGTTCAGGTGGATGTCGGGGCGGTTCTTGTAGCAGAGCGAGTCCTCGACCGGGAACTCGACGGCATGGCGCCCGAAGGCCTCCTTGATCCTGTCCTTGTTCGTCTGCGAGAACCCCTTCCAGTACGGTACGATGACAAGGTAGGGCTTGTCCTCGCCGCGCCTCGCGATCATCGCGCGGTACTGGCCTATCAGCTTCTCGATCTTGTTATCCCATCCGCCGTTCCCGCCCATGAAGATTATCTCGCAGTAAGCGCCTTGCACTTCCGACGCCGACGCGAACTCGACCGGCGTTCCCGCGGGGATGGCGAGCGACTTCGCGGAGCTTCCTTCGTCCCGGGAGAGCTGCAGGGCGTACGATATCTTGTTCGTCGGGGAGTTCCAGCGGAAGTCCTTGAACGAGAGCCTGTAGGAGGCGTTGCCGATCTTGACGGGATTGACCGGTATCTTGCGCCCCAGGGCCGCGGTGAGCTTGATCTTCTCTCCGGCGGAAGTGTGGAAGCCGTTGTCTGAAGCGTCGCCTATCTTCACGGTGCTCTCGCCCGCGGGGAACGTTATCGCCTCGGCTGTCGCGATCTTGTACGCGCCCTGGCGCACGGGAATCGTCACGGAGTTCTCCCCGCCGTCGCCCGAGTTGAACACCTTGTACCCCTCGCCGAGAAGCGTCTGGAGCTGCGCAGGGTAGTCCTTGCCGCGTGGCATCGCCATTCCCTCGGTCACGCTGTCGCCCCAGCAGAGGACCCTCCTCGGTGCGGCGGGCGAGGCCGCCGAAGCCGCGGCGGCCGCAGCCGCGAAAAACGTTGCCAGAACAATCTTCTTCATTTCCGTTCTCCTGTGTTTGTGTGTTTGACCTGAGATGCCGCTCATTTTGCCGTAGCTATCGTGATCTCGAAGCGCGAGCCGCTTGGCGCGACTGGCGAGAACGAGGCGTCGCCTCCATGCAGACGCGCGATGCTCCGCACTATCGCAAGCCCGAGGCCCGACCCTCCGGTCTCGGCGGAACGCGCCGAATCCACGCGGTAGAAGCGCTCGAAGAGGCGCGCCCTGTGCTCCTCCGGCACCCCTATCCCGCGGTCCTCCACCGCCAGCTTCACGAAGCCCTCCGCCCTCTCGAGCGAAATGCAGACCTCGTCCGCGCCGGAATAGCGTATCGAGTTTTCCACGAGGTTCGCGAGCGCCTGCGACACGAGCTGCGAGTCGCACTTCGCCACGCACGCCGCGACCGCGCCGGAATCGGCGTAGGGCAGGCGCGTCTTGATCCTCATGCCGGCAGCCTCCGCCTTCGGGGCGAGGCGCTCAGCCGTCTCCGCGACGATCTCCGCCAGGTCCGCGTCGACGAAATCGGCGGCGTCGCGCCGGCGGTCGAGCCGCGCGAGCGAAAGTATGTTCTGCGCGAGGTCGTTGAGCCGCACCGACTCGTTCTTCACCATGGCGAGCAGCTTGGCGCGCGCGGCTGGCGGAAGCGAGTCGCCGTCCGAAAGCAGATCGACCGCCCCCGTTATGCCCGTGAGCGGCGTCTTGAGCTCGTGCGACACGTCCGCGATGAAGTCGCCGCGGAACTTCTCCACGCGCTTCAGCTCGAGGATCCTGACGCGCTGGCGGTACACGAGCAGGAACACGACCACCATCGCCGCCGCGCTGGCGAGCCCCGCGAACGTGAAAAGGCGGCGCGCCTCGCTGCACGGCTCGAGCGTCCTGTCTATCGGAAGGCCGAGCCTAACGGAAAAGGAGCCGGATGGACGCGTCTCGTAGATGAACCCGGAGTCGTCGGCATCCGCCCCGAGCGAGTCGAACACAAGCCCGCGCGGCCCGCTCATCACGGTGAGCCTCTCCCCGTTCGCGCGGCACGTCTCGGCGAACTCGCGCACCTTCCGGAAGTCGCCTGTCGCGAGCGGCTCAGCGAGGCTCCCGGCGGCAAGCTCCGTCCTTGCGGCAAGCTCGCGGCGCGCCCACGAGAGCAGCGTGCTGCGGAAGATGCGCGTTGCGCCGCCGAACGCGGCGAAGAACGCGCCCACTCCGAGCGCGGTGAGCGCGAAGGTTATGACGAGCGGCCCCGGCTTCTTCATTCCTTCACCCTGTATCCTATCCCGCGGATCGTCTCTATGTGCTCGGACCATTCGCCGAGACGCCGCCTGAGGTTAGCGATCTGGACGTCCACCGTGCGCTCCGTCACGGCCTTCTCCTCGCCCGCCACTGCGTCGATTATGCGCGAGCGCGCGAGCACGCGGCCGCGGTGCGCGACAAGGAGCGAAAGTATCCTGAACTCGCCCGGCGGAAGCTTGAGCGGCTCGCCGCCCAGCGTGGCCGTGCGGCTGTCCGCGTCCAGCACAAGCCCGTCGAACGGCTTCGCGGCCGTGGCGGACGCCCCGCGCCTCAGCACCGCCTCGATGCGCGCGAGCAGGACGCGCCTGTCGAACGGCTTCGTCACGTAGTCGTCCGCCCCGCATTCGAGGCCGTGCACGATGTCCTCGTTCTGCGTGCGCGCTGTGAGCATCAGGATGCGCGTGTCGGCGAGGTCGGGCGTCTCGCGGATCCTGCGGCAGAT
>CAMORM010000247.1 GCA_946623785.1 uncultured Verrucomicrobiota bacterium | reverse complement strand
AGGGCGGGCGCGCCGCGCACGCCGGGTTGGTAGGGCGGGCGCCCCGCGCACGCCGAGTTGGTAGGGCGGGCGCGCCGCGCACGCCGGGTTGGTAGGGCGGGCGCCCCGCGCACGCCGCAAAAACGAAAGGAGCAGGAAAATGGCGGAAGAAGCAAAAAACAAACAGGCTAAGGATCAGCCGAAGGGAAAGGCGAAGGGGTGCATCCTTTGCAAGGTGCTCAAGGTCTTCGCGTGGATTGTCGGGATCGTCGTCGCCCTTGCGGTGCTCGTGGTGATCACAACGCCGCTCTGGCTCGGGCCTCTCGCGAAGGGCATCGCGAACGAAGCAGTGCCGAAGATGACCGGCTGCGAGTTCAAGCTCGAGGAGCTTTCTGTGAACCCGTTCAGCGGGCGCGTGTTCCTGCGCGGATGCCGCCTCAAGAACCCCGAGGGCTACAAGAAGGAGGACGCGTTCGCCGTCTCCACTGTCGTAGTCGACGTTGCCGTTTGCTCGCTGATGACCGACGAGATACACGTCGAGACGATCGAGATCCACGGGCTTCGCGCCAGCTACCTGAGCGACAGCAAGGGCGTGAACAACTTCGAACGCATGATGGCGCACATGGACGGAAAGGAGCCTGGCGCCGAGCCCACGGAGGAGGAGATCGCCGCCAAGAAGGCGGAGGAGGCCAAGGCTGAGCCGCCGGCCGAGGAGGGCGCGGCCTCCGGGCCGAAGGTCATAATCGACCACTTCGAGATGACCGACTCCAAGATATCCTACGGACTCGTCCGCGGCACACCGCCCATCACGCTTCCGCTCCCGCGCGTCACGCTTGACGGCATCGGCAAGGACAAGGAGGGCGGAACGACCTTTGCGGACGCGCTCAGCGCGATATGGAACGCGTGCCTAAAGGTGGCCGGTTCCGCCGGCGAGCAGGTAAAGAAGCTCGGCAGTGCCGTTGGCGAAGCCGCCGGGGCGGCCGCTGATGCCGTTGGAAGCGCCGCCGGGGCGGCCGCTGATGCCGTCGGCAGCGCCGCCGGTGCAGCCGCTGGAGTCGTAGGCACGGCGGCTGGAGTCGTTGGCGACGCGGCTGGCGCAGCCGCCGAGACCGTCGGAAACGCGGCTGGCGCCGCGGTTGACGCCGTTAAGTCGCTAGGCGGGCTGTTCAAGGGCGACGGGAAGGACGACAAGAAGAAGTAGGAGGGCGGAATGGAGCGCGCAGCTTATCTCGTAAGGCGACTTCTGCTGGTGATCCCGACGTTCCTCGGGATCACGATAGCGTGCTTCGCGCTCACGCGCTTCCTGCCGGGCGGCCCGGTGGAGGCGCGCCTCATCCGCCTGAGGGCGTCCACCGACTCGCACGCGAACGTCGCGGCAACTCAGGTCACGGAGGACTACAGGAAGGAGCTCGAGAAGGCGTTCGGGTTCGACAAGCCGATTCCCCTGCAGTACTGGGATTGGCTCGTCACGAACAGGATGGGCCTCAAGATCAAGTCGTACGACCATCCGGACAAAACGGCGTGGGAGCTCATCCGCTCGCGCCTGCCGGTGTCGGTCGGCTTCGGCCTCGCGGCGTTTGTGGCGATGTACTTGGTGTGCGTGCCGCTCGGGATCGCGAAGGCGCTTCGCCATGGCGGCACTTTCGACGCCGCGAGCTCCGTGGTGGTGTTCGTGGCATACGCGGTGCCTAGCTTCGCGCTCGCGATGATGCTCAAGATGTGCTTCTGCGGGACGGTAGACGGCCTGTGGAACATATTCCCGCTCGGCGGGCTAGCGAGCGATTTCGACGGCCCCGTCTCATGGTGGACGGTCGTATGCGACCGCGTGTGGCATATGGCGCTTCCGGTGCTCTGCTACGTGGCGGGCTCGTTCGCGATGCTCACGCTGCTCATGAAGAACTCGCTTCTCGACCAGGTGTCGTCCGACTACGTCCGCACCGTGATCGCGAAGGGCGCTTCGCGCAGGCAGGCCGTATGGGGCCATGCGCTCCGTAATGCCCTCATCCCGATAGCAACGGGCTTTGGCCCGATGATAGGGCTTCTGTTCGCGGGCTCGATCATCATCGAGACGATCTTCGAGATCCCGGGGATGGGGCGTCTTTCGTGGGACGCGCTCAACGGGCGCGACTATGCCGTCTTCCTCGCGCTTCTCGCGCTGACCGCGCTCATGGGGCTTGTCGGAAACCTCATCTCCGACTTCCTCTACATGGTCATCGACCCTCGCGTCGACTTCTCCAAGCGCTAATCCCCGTTTCCGGCGCGCTCGCGCAGCGAGCCAACTCTGAAACACCTCTGCGCCTCTGCGTTAAAAACCAACCAGTCAACTTGCCGGTGATTGGTAGGACAAATGACAGAAGACAAATGACAAACGTTCGCTTCAACGGCGCTCCGCGCAACCCAAGCGACTTTAAACTTTGAACCTTGAACTTTGAACTTCAAACTAACGACTAGCAACTAGCAACTAACGACTAGCAACTAATGACATCAAACATCAAACTTTAAACTCCATGTAACGCGCCCCTTGACGCCCTGGAGTTTACCCATTTTTTGAAGGCAGAATGGGACTTCGCCCAATGTTTATGCGGGTGAGGTGGTTTCGGGAAGTGTGTTTTGCGCGACATTGAAGAAATGGGTAAAAACTTTACCCAGGTACGCACGCACATGCGGTTTTCACCGATTCGTCTCCATGCCAGTCTTTGAAATCAACTCCG
>CAMORM010000246.1 GCA_946623785.1 uncultured Verrucomicrobiota bacterium | reverse complement strand
CTATTATATCATATCCGGCGGCGCACTTGGCGGAATAAATCGACGCCCGGCGCGCGCATTGCCGCGGGTGCCTCGTTTTGGTATAATCCTGCTGCTGGCTGCGGACTTGAAGGCATTCGTCCGATGCTGAGATCCGGGCCGAAAGAAAGGGTGTATAGACATGAAGCGCATATTCCTGTTCCTCGTCACGAACGTCGCCGTGCTTTTCGTGCTGGCCGTGCTCGTGAACATCGTATGCGCGTTCCTTGGCATAGACCTTTCGCGGGAGATCCAGGGCAACCGCGACTTCTACGTGCAGCTGCTTCTGGGGGCGCTTGCGTTCGGCATGGTCGGGTCGGTCATATCGCTTCTCATGAGCAAGACTATGGCGAAGGCAAGCGTCCGCGCGCAGACCATCAAGGGAACCGAGGGCGAGGCCGAGGCGTGGCTGGTGCGCACCGTGGAGGACCTTGCGCAGAAGGCCGGGCTCAAGACGCCAGAAGTCGCCATATACCACGGCTCCGCGAACGCGTTCGCCACCGGCGCGTTCAGGAACAGCGCGCTCGTGGCCGTGTCGGACGGCATCATGGAGCAGATGACGCGCGAGGAGCTGAAGGCCGTTCTCGGGCACGAGATGTCGCACGTGGCGAACGGCGACATGGTCACGATGTGCCTCCTGCAGGGCATCCTAAACACATTCGTCATCTTCGTGAGCCGGCTGGTGTCCGGCATGCTTTCCGGCCGCGGCCGCGGCAGCCGCCGCGGGAGCGGTGCCCTCTACGTCCCGGTGTACTACGTCTGCCAGATCGCGCTTTCCTTCCTCGCGTCGATAATCGCCATGTGGTTCTCGCGCCACCGCGAATACGCCGCGGACGCCGGGAGCGCGAAGCTGCTGGGCACGCCCGGGCCGATGATCGCGGCGCTGCGCCGTCTCGGGAACCTCCAGCCAGGCGTCCTTCCCGACTCTCTCAAGGCGTTTGGCATTTCCGGCAGGATGTCCTCTCTCTTCGCCACGCACCCCTCGCTGGAAGACCGCATCGAAGCCCTCCAGAAGCTCACGCTGTTCTGACGGCATGATAGCAAATGGAACGCCGCCGCTTGATGGCCGATGGACGCATTTCACTGCGCTGGTGTGTATTTGCCCAAAAAACCTTGTTATTGTTGTTGAATAGGTCGTGCCGACTTCTTGTCGAGCACGGCGGAATGATGCTATAATCCCCGCGCACCCACATAGGCAGATGGAGGTCAAGCATGTCTCTCAGAAACTACCTTTTTGCGGCAGCAGCGGCGATTGGCGCGTCAGTCGCGTCCGCGGACGATGTCAAGGCGTCGGACGAGTATCCCGAGTTCTACAGCGGCGACTCGGCGAAGGGAATCGACTTCGTGCAGGCGATCAAGGTGCTCGCGCCGCGCTACTGCTCGAACGTGAAAGGCGACACTACCGTAGTCTTCGAGGCTAAGGGCATGACGCGCGCCAAGGCGAAGTGCTGGCGGCAGCCGGAGTCGGGCGACGGCTGGGGCGAAGACGCGCTGCTCTTCGAGGGCGAGCTCGGGGCTGACGCTCGCGGAGAGTTCGTACTCAGGGCGGACGCATTCCCCAACGGACCGCTGACCGTCCGCATCCAGGCGATGGACAAGTCAGGCCACCAGGACTACTGCGAGCTTCAGATATACAACCTCGGAGGCGTGAAGTGGAAGCAGGGCATTCCCGCATCCGATCCTCCGGGGGCGGCAGGCATGAAGCTCGTCTACTCCGACGACTTCGACGGCCCGCTTTCGATCTCGCCCGACGGTCGCGGCGCGAAGTATGCCGCGCACAAGACCGGTGGCGGAGATTTCAGCGGCTGGCCCTTCAGCGACCAGGAGGGCGACTCATTGCCGTTCGGCCAGCAGGGTTCCTTCCTGCGCATACATGCCTCCAAGCCATTCGGAACGAACGGCCGCACCGGAATCCTCTCGTCGATCCGCCCCGACGGCACGGGCGTGGCAGTGCCGGTTCCGTCCTACTTCGAGTGCCGCCTCATGTGCCATTCCGCGCCCGGCAGCTGGGGTGCGTTCTGGACGCTCTCCAAGGGGACGATCGGGATGTCGAAGGACGACCCCAGGTTCGAGGAGACGAAGAAGGCTGGATGCGACGAGCTAGACGTCATAGAGTGCTACGGCGGATACGGTCCGCGCAATCCCAACCACGGCGGCAAGTATGGCGTGACCTCCCACTGGTGGGGCCAGCCGCAGATGGGCAAGGCGCCGCATGCGTTCCCGGACGCCATGAAGATGGCGGGCGGATCGTCGTGGAGCTGGACCTTCCACACCTACGGACTCGCGATAACCGAGACAGACACCGTCTACTACTTCGACGACGTCGAGGTCCTTCGCCATCCCACAGGACCCGTCTCGAAGTCGCAGGACACGTGGTTCCTCATCAACTACGCGATCGCGGGGATCAGCGGCTGGCCCTACGACCTCGAGCGCTATGGCAACGAGAGCGACATGTGGGTCGACTGGGTTCGCGTCTATTGCGGCAAAGAACTCCCGAAGGACTTCGGCGAAGTTCCGCCCGTCGGCGTAAAGGGCACGGTAGGCCTCAACTTCACGAGCGGCAAGGACGACGCTTCCGTGATGCGTGGCTGGGACATCGCGGGCGCGCTTGGCACGGCGCAGCTCAACTGGAACAACCTGCCGTTGAACAGGAAGAGCTTCAGCGGACTGACCGACGGC
>CAMORM010000245.1 GCA_946623785.1 uncultured Verrucomicrobiota bacterium | reverse complement strand
GGCGATGCGCAAGGTGTTCGAGGACTGCTCCACCGGACAGGGCGCGCGCGCCGGGACGTTCCGCGTAGGCGGGGTGTACGCGCCCTTCGTGAAGGCGTCGCTCGACTCGCTTGACGGCGTTGCCCTTGACGACGAACAGGCCGAGGCGTGGCGCGAGTCCGCCGCACGACGCAACCGCGACGAAAGCGCGAAGCTCGAGCCCGTTCCGCTCGGCGATCTCGAAGGCACTCTCCGTCCGTACCAGAAGGAAGGCGTCTACTGGATGCGTTTCCTCGAGAAGAGCGCCCTGTGCGGCCTCCTTGCGGACGAGATGGGCCTCGGCAAGACGCTTCAGACGCTCACCTGGATTTCGCTCGAGCGCTGCAACCCCGACAGCCGAGGCAAGCCCGCCATAGTAGTTTGCCCAACGTCGCTTGTCGAAAACTGGAACCGCGAAGCAGAGAAGTTCGTGCCGCATCTCAAGCGCCTTGTCGTGAGCGGACCAGACCGCGCGGAGTCCTTCGACAAGATCAAGGACGCAGACCTTGTGATAACATCCTACGCCCTTCTCCAGCGCGACCTCGAGGATGCATACATGGGCGTGGAGTTCTCCGTTGCGGTGCTCGACGAGGCGCAGCACGTGAAGAACCGCCAGACGCGCAACGCGAAGTCCGTGAAGCGCCTTAAGGCGGACTGCAAGCTCGCGCTCACCGGAACGCCGGTGGAGAATTCCGTTTCAGACGTTTGGAGCATCTTCGACTTCCTGATGCCGGACTACCTCGGGGACTACGAGTCGTTCAAGATGAACACCGAGGACCCGATTGCCGAAGGCGGAAAGAACGCTGCGGAGGTGCAGGCGAAGCTCAAGCGCAAGCTCCACCCCTTCATCATGCGCCGCGTGAAGAAGGACGTTGCGAAGGACCTTCCAGACAAGATCGTCCGCACGCAGTTCTGCACCATGACTCCCGAGCAGCAGCGCGTCTACGCGGCGATACTCGCGCAGGCCAAGGGCAAGATCGGCGACATGGTCAAGCAGAAGGGATTCGCGAAGTCGAAGTTCGAGATACTCGCCCTTCTCACGAAGCTCAGGCAGTGCTCCTGCCACCTGTCGCTCCTCAAGGAGTTCCGCGAAGGAAAGCTGACGGCGGACAAGGAGGAGATGAGCGGCAAGGTGGACGCGTTTCTCGAGCTTCTTGACGAAGCGCGGGGCGAAGGCCACCGCATGCTCGTGTTCTCGCAGTTCACCTCCATGCTCGCCGTGCTCAAGGAGGAGCTCGACGCGCGCGGGATACCGTACTGCTATCTCGACGGCTCTACGAAGAACCGTCTCGACATCTGCGCAAAGTTCAACACGGATCGTTCAATACCTGTGTTCCTCATTTCGCTTCACGCGGGCGGCACGGGCCTCACGCTCACAGGCGCAGACATGGTCGTCCATTTCGACCCGTGGTGGAATCCGGCGGTGGAAGACCAGGCAACAGACCGCGCGCACCGAATCGGACAGAAGAAGACCGTGTTCGTGGTCAAGATGATCGCGCAGGGATCGGTGGAAGAGCGCGTCTTGGCGCTTCAGAAGAAGAAGCAGCTAGTGATAGACGCAACAGTAGGCGACACCGATTCCGCAACGCTCGAGAAGCTGACGTACGACGACGTCCGCCAGCTCCTGTCGTAGGCAACGACTATGGGAACATCCCGCCGATGTGCGGGATGCCCCAATCATTTCGCTCCATTGTGTCTCCAACTCCGACGCTTCACAAAGGAGGCTCCACTACCGTTTCGCCTTTGCTTCGCAAAACACAAGCACGATCAACTAGCTCATGACAAGGCGATTTTGAGTTGGGGCTCTGCCCCAAACCCCGAATGCGGAGCAAACATACTGCGATTTTCCCAGTGTTCGGGGCGTGGGGCGGAGCCCCACATTTAAGATTCGTATTCTGTGCAACATGTTAATCGCCTCAATCTCGCGGAGCATAAGGCGTAGCGGTAGCGAAGCCAACTTTGCAAGGCATCGGAGTTGACCAATACCAGCACAGAAATGCAGAGCGGTGAATTTCGCGGATGCGTCTAACTCAGACTTCGGGCAGCTTGGCGAGGCCCTTGGCGATGTCGTCGTCGGTCGGAATGTAGTCTCCCATCGTGTGGTCGTTGAACGCCTGGTAGGCGGTCATGTCGAAGTAGCCTGTCCCAGTGAGGCCGAAGAGGATCGTCTCAGTCTTTCCGCTCTCGCGGCAGCGCACCGCCTCGTCGATCGCCGCGCGGATTGCGTGGCTCGACTCCGGCGCGGGCAGGATTCCCTCGGTGCGCGCGAAGTACTGCGCAGCCTCGAAGACGTCCGTCTGCTTCACGCTCACCGCCTCCATCGTCTTCTGGTCGTAGAGCTCCGAAAGGGTGGAGCTCATGCCATGGTAGCGCAGTCCGCCCGCGTGGCTCGCCGACGGGATGAAGTCGGATCCCAGCGTATACATCTTCGCGAGCGGGCATATCCTGCCAGTGTCGCAGTAGTCGTACGCGTAGCGGCCGCGCGTGAACGACGGGCAGCTCGCCGGCTCGACTGCGACAAAGCGGTAGTCCGCCTCGCCGCGCAGCTTCTCGCCCATGAACGGGGCGATGAGTCCGCCGAGGTTCGACCCGCCGCCGGCGCAGCCGATGATCACGTCCGGCTTCACGCCGAGCTTCTTGAACGCCTTGTGCGCCTCGAGTCCGATGATGGACTGGTGGAGAAGCACCTGGTTGA
>CAMORM010000244.1 GCA_946623785.1 uncultured Verrucomicrobiota bacterium | reverse complement strand
CCGCTCACCTTCGAGAACTCGGCGAGAGCACCCTTCCAGTCCCCAAGAAGCGCCAGCGTCTCAGCATACTGACGCAGAACAGGATCTGTCTTTACCTGTCTGAGTTGGGACAAAAGCCTGCGAGAATCCTTGGTGGCCCTTACCTGCGCCTGCGCAAGCTGAAGTTGGGAGTTGAGACGCGGTGCCTTGCGCGCGTTTTCCTTACTCAGCGCCGATGAAATAATATCGGCGATGTCGGACGGAGGAACGCCCTTGATATTTGTTTTTATCTGCTCGATCGTGTCAGCAGCCTTGCCGAAGTTGCCATCCTTGATGTAGTAGCCCACGGCTCCGCGAAGAAAGAGATATTTCACCGCCTCGCCTTTTGCAGATTCCGAAAATTGAATCGACGCTTCGGCGACTTCTGCAGCAGTTTTTGTCTTGTTCTTGTATTCCGTCAGGACAGGATTCATTAGTTCTGCAACAAGCGGTCTTGCCTCGGCAAGTTCCTGTTTGGTGGGATATGCAATGGCAACCCCGGTGATGAGTGAAGCGAACGCCGCGAAACCTATCTTCTTCATCAGATTCTTTCCTTTCTTTACCTTCTACAGTTTGACCGCGACGGCGTCCAAAAGAAAGACGCCCCCGCGCGCGTACCGCAGAGGCGACTGGTATGCCCGAAAGGAAACGCGACGCGGGGACGAAATCGACATAGTGCGCCCAGAGAACGCACCAAGACAATCTGTCTTTGCGTTGTGCCTTCCTTTCAAGATGATTACCAGTCTTCCTGCGGATCGGCAACTGACGGTATTATAGCAAAATTCGCCGCTTGTGCGCGGAGAAAGTTCGCTTTTCGCCGCCAGTCGTCCCCTTCGGACAACCAGTCACCGTAATGTTACACGCGGGAGACGCGAGAGAATGACAGAAGAAATTAAAAATATCAGAACTCAGACTCAATCGCGGCGATCATGCGCTCGACGCGTGTCTTTATCTGCGAGACGGAGTTGCGCGGGATTTTGAATTCGGCTGCGACTTCGTCTATCGGGCGCTCGTCTATGACGTAAGCCTGGTAAACAGCCTTCGACTGCGCCGAAAGCGCCGTCTTGGTAAGCGCCCATTCAACCGCCGCCCTGCGCCGCGCAAGCCGCCATTTCACGTCCACAATCGCCGCGGCATCGGAATCCACAGACGCCTCCACACCCGCACTGGGATCGTCAAGCGAAACTCTCGTCCCCTCTCCTCGCGCCATGCGCTTGCGCCAGCGGCTGACGAGTTCATTACGGACAAGCGTAGCGAGATACCGGCGGAACTTCCCCGCATCACCGCCGACTTTCACGCGGCCGTCGCGCAGCACTTCCACGAGCCGCATGAAAATTTCCTGCACGACGTCTTCGCTCTCGTCTTCGCTTCCGCGTTCCTCGGCAAACGCCCTGATCGCCGGTGCATACAGCTCGAAGAGCCGCGTCCAACCGGCTTCGTCGCGAATGCCGGTCCTGTCCGATGCGAGACGGACAAGCAGCGAAACTGGAGTATCGGGGAAGTTCGCCATTACTCCTCCCCCAGCGCGAGCCTCAGCGTGGTGTTCCATCCCCACTCTCCGACAAGCGAGCGTTCGGCAATATCGTCAGGTCCAAGCTGAACGTGCTTCGGCCTGCCCTTTTCATCAGCCCCTTCCGTCTCGCGGCAGATCGTCCGCCCCTGCCCGACGATATCGTAGACGCCCCACGCGTTTGGGTTCTTCGTCCGCACCCGACACGGCATCTTCGCCATAATGCCTTCCCACTTTACGCCCTTCTCGGCGGCGTGTGCTTTCTTGTCGGCGACAGACGGACCCGCCACGCCGAGCGCAGACGCGTCCGCCGCGTTCGCGCCGCCGGCCGTAGACGCAATGGCAAGTTCATTTGTCGACGGAAGCCTGAAGCGCGTGCCGCGCGGCAGATGTGCCGCGAATCGGCGGTTGAGCTCGGATATGAACTTCGACATCTCCGTCAGCGACATAGCAACGGCAGGTTCGTCATCCGCGCCATCACGCTTGTTGCCCGTGACGCGCAACCACTCGCCGTTCGTGACGTGGCTTGCGCCGATCCAGAATGGCGCGGCAGACGTGCCGCGGCATTCGACCATCTCGATGCTGACGCCATCGCCAAGGTCGAAGATGAGTTGAGTAGTGGAGGAGTGAGGGAGTGGGGGAGTGGAGGAGTGAGAGAGTGGGGGAGTTTTGTTTGACCGTGTAGAGAAGAACAGCAAGGTCGACGCTATTACAGCCAGAAGGCTGCCGATAATTGCGAGGCGAGTCAAAACAGCCCTGCGTGGACGAACTGTGTTCGTCCGCACCTCCCGCAGAAACTCTGCCAACCTTATCGGCCGTTTCACAGGGTCGGCGGCGAGCATCGGGGGGAGAATCTTGCTCCACGGGCCTTCGAGCGGTTCGAGAAGCCGCAAGGCGTCTGTACCGGGCTCGTACCAGAGCCCGGTCAAAAGTCGGAAGAAAACGACACCGAGCGAATATACATCTGATGCCGCGCTCGCCTCTCCGCCCTTCCTGATTTCCGGCGCGAGATAGCCGCCTGTCCCCATGACGAGCCGACGCGCCGATTCTTCATCACCTGCGACGACGGTCTTCTCGACTCCGATCTCGCGCTTGATGCGTCCATGTTCGTAGCGCGATATTCCGAAGTCGACAAGCACGGCATCGTTCTTCGCGTTGAGCAAGATGTTCGACGCCTTGACGTCGCG
>CAMORM010000243.1 GCA_946623785.1 uncultured Verrucomicrobiota bacterium | reverse complement strand
AAGCTGCACGGGACGACGCTCGTGAGCATGCCGCATTCCTCCTGCGTTGTCAGGGGAGCGGAGCGGACTGATGGAATACATCTCTCGGCGACGCTCGACGAGTCGTATTTCAGCTGGCTGCGCGAAGCGATCCGACTCGGATTCCTGGTCCAGGCGCCAGAAGGTGCGTTCCATCCGGCCCAGAGCGGTTCGCTTCCCCAGCTTCTGACGAGGCATCCTCAGCTTCTGGAAACGATATACGATCACGGACACTACATGGGCGCCGATCCCGGCAGCGATCTTGGACTGAAGCTGCTGGACGCGAAGCGTAGCCCGCTTTTCACGTACGGCGGCCGGATAGGCTTTTTTATGCCTGAACTCAATCGCGAACCGGGGCCCGATCCCTATAACAGCCGCGTGAAAGCGGGTTTCCGCAAATGGGCCAGGGCGAAATACGGTACGCTGGACGCGGCGAACGAAGTTTGGAAGACGTCCTTCGCCTCGTGGGACGACGTCGTCATGCCGCATACAGTTGGAGAATGCGTGACGGATGCATCCTCCTATGCAAAGCCCGGCTGGCAGGCCAATCTGCCAATCGTCCGCGACATCCGCAACAAGCGCGCCGCGATGCGCGCGAAGGAGAAGCGCGAAACGCCGGAGATGTACTGGGACTGGATGCTCTACGTGCAGGAAGACACCACCGCCGCCACGCGCAGGGAATTCGAACATGCGCGCAGGTTCGCGCCCGGCGCGCTCTTCGGTACGGACGTGCGCGGACACCAGAGTGCGCGCGACAACTACGCGGCCTATGATCCCATTGCCATTGACGCTATGGCGGACATATTCTACATCCATTCCTCCGGCTTCAAGTGCTACGACTACGGCAGGCGTCCGTTCGAGCCGAATACGCTGCACGACGCGATATGCTGGCCGCTTTTCACGTGCCGCTATTTCAGGTGCAACACGACAAAGCCCATCGTCAATTCCGAGGACATCGTCGAAGACGTGATCTCGGCCGCGCCGTCCGAAGAGGCGATGAGGGCGAACGACCTTGCGAAGCTGTGCGAGCGGCGGTACGACATCTGGGAGCGTCCCGACGGCAAGAAGGTGCTTTCCTGCAATTTCAACCTTGCGGCGATACTGGAAAACGACCGGTCTGACGGCTCCAAGCGGTTCTATGTGGCAGGACGCGCCGCCGCGTCGTTCTATATCGTGCTGAATGGAAAGTATATTGGAAGGGCCGCTGCAAAGGGCGCGTTCTTCAAGTATGATGTCACGAATACGATCAAGTTCGGCGACGCAGAGAAGAATGTCCTTACCCTTTCGTTCGAAAAGGGCGAAGATCCTCCGGCAGACCCAGGCTGCCGCATCTTGACACAGGACACGCTGGGCCAGTCGGGCGTCTACGGGAAGAAGCACTACACGTCGCAATACTGGAGCTATCTGACGGGCGGACAGTCCGCCGCCATCGTCTGGCATTGGAACAAGTCGGAGCGTCTCCGCCTGTATCAGGCCGCACTCGTGAAAAAGTTGGAGGCCGCCGCGGAAATCGTCCTGCCCGCCGTCCGCTTCAAAAAAGAGAAGGTCGCGTTTCTCTACAGCTATGTCGCAGGCGCGGGGCTTCCGGCGTCGCAGGAGAGCCGCCACCATGAATTGATGGATTGGGCCGGTGCGCTTGAGTTCACAGGGCACCGCTTCGACGTCCTGGGCGAAGAGCGATTCCGCAAGATCGCGGCAGACTATTCCGTCATCGTTGCGCCTGACATCTGGTGCGTCTTCGACGAGACGATAGAGGCCGCGAAAGAATACGTGCGGCGCGGCGGCACGCTCGTCGTCACGCCGGGCAGTCTGGGGAAGACCTTTTCACGCTACCGAGACAGCGGTTTTGCCTCGTTCGCGTCGGGCGATACGGGCAAAGGTCGTGTCATCGTACTTGATAAGGGGTTGGGCATGGAAACGCTTGCAGGACGGCTTGCGCCGTTTCTGCCGGCATCGGAGCTTAAGGTGGAGATCGCACCGTCCGGCGAGTTCCCCTGCGTCGAGCGGCTGCTTGCAGGCGACTCGAAGCGCAAGGTGCTGTATCTGCAGAACTGGGGCGGACTCGACCAGACGTGCCGCGTTGCGCTGCCCGAAGAGATGCGCGGCTGGAAGATGACGCGGCTCGAAGGTGACTTTGTCCGCACGGCGGAGGGGATTGAGACGACGGTCGAAGGGTCGCAGGGCGTCGCCGTCTGTGTTCTTTCCGCTCCGGGGGCGGAAGTTCCGGACTTCAAACTGTCCGACGCGGAGAAAAAGAAGATTCGCTACGTCCAGAATCTCATGCAGTTCAATCATCCCGCACCGGGGAAGAAACGCGTCCTCTTTGCGCTGGACGGTCCGGAGCTGGGCGGTGTCGTAAATCCCTACGCCCGCCATCCGTACACGGGCGTGGAGCTTTTCCCGCACGAGGTCGAGGCGGTGCGCACGCTGGGCGCGGAGGTGGATGCAGTTCATCCAATGGCCTGGACGCCGGAACTCCTCTCCAAATACGCGGCAGTTGTCGTGACGGAAGGAAACTCGCTTGACTACTGGCAGGCGCTCTTTGGCAAGCCGGAGTTCAGAAAGATGCTTTCGGACTATGTGCTAGGCGGCGGCGCTCTTTTTGCGGAAATCTATACGGGGCGTTCGCTGAACGCCAACATGTCTTTCTTCTCGCTTGGCAAGGAGGCCTGGGGCGTCGAGATTCCGTGGACGAAGAATCCGCCCCGCGACGCCACGTCCTTCGGATTCG
>CAMORM010000242.1 GCA_946623785.1 uncultured Verrucomicrobiota bacterium | reverse complement strand
GGGCTGTCTCATTTTGCTCGCTCATAGTGTCTCATTTTGCTCGCCCCCCAACAGCGCGATTTTGCGGAGGTCAGAGCGAGTTGAGGATGGAAACGGCAAGACGGGTGGCGAAAAACTCGGGCACGCGGTTCGTGATGGACGCGTCGCGCGGATCGAGCCAGAACCCGCCGCCGCGCTGCGAGCGCACCAGCTTGAGCGCGATCTGCTCGCGGTCAAGCGAGTTCGTGGCGAAAAGGTCCGCCGTGCCGCAGGCGAACCTCCTGCAGGCCGCCTTGCCTACGCAGTTGGTCGAGCGGCACCTGGCGGGAATGCAGTTCGTCGTGACGCTGTTCGTAGCCGCCATGCAGCGCAATGCGAACGTTTCGTTTGTCGTCACGAAGTTTTCGAGCCATTTCTCGCCAAGGTAGATCGCATGGTCCACCTCGTTCTGGATCGAAGGCTCCAGCGGCGAATCGTCGCCGGCAACATTTGGCAAGGCAAGTCCGGCGGCGGACAAAACGCCCGCAGCGGCAATCAAACCGATTGCAAAGCACGCCCGTATATTATACAATCTGCGCATCGCACCAGAATTATACCAAAAAATCCGAAACCATGCTCGACCAACTTGCAGCACATCTCGACACAATCGCCGCGCACGCCCCGGCCTGGGGCTTCGCCCTTGTGTTTCTTTTCATGGCAATCGAAAGCTCCTTCATCCCCTTTCCGAGCGAAATCGTGATGATCCCCGCCGGCTTCCTCGCCGCTCGCGGCGAGCTCTCCACAGGCGTCCCCTGGCTCGACTGCGTCATAGCCGTCGCGGTCGGCGTTGCGGGAAGCCTCGCCGGGGCGTACTTCAACTACTTCCTCTCCGCAAGGCTCGGCGAGCCGTTCCTCCGCAGGTACGGCAAGTGGTTCTTCGTGAAGCCCGAGGCGCTCGACCGCGCGGAGGAGGTCTTCAACAAGTACGGCGGCGCAACTACTTTCGTGTGCCGACTCGTCCCCGTCATACGCCAGCTGATCTCCATCCCCGCCGGTCTCTCGCGCATGCCGCTGAAGTCGTTCGCCCTCTTCACCTCCCTCGGCGCCGGAATCTGGTCGGCCATCCTCGCCGGCATAGGCTACTGGCTCGCCGTTTCCGCCGGGACAGACATGACCTGGAAAGAGCTCGTCCACAAGGGGAAGGACCTTGTGGACGCGTATCTCGTCTGGATAATCCTCGGCGGACTTGTCCTCGCCGCAGGCTATGTCGCGCTGTCGAAGCTCATCATGCGCCGCCGCACCCAATCGCCGCGGACGTAGCAAGGGCATCCCTCCCTTGCGGCGACGGCGAGACGCCGCTACATCATGAGCCGCCGCCAACGGGGGATCACCGAACTATTATGTACAACTTGCGGCCCGAGACTCGCAGCAGGCCGGTACCAGAGAAGAACGACGACGTGCACACGTTCAGGCCGGGATTCGCCGCCGCAGCAGCAGCGGACCCCCAGTAGCCAGCGCTCTGGCGAACGCCGTCGACGTAAAGCTCCGCGCATGGCTGCGGCGTGGCGTTCAAGAGCTCGATCCGGGCCTTCGGATTCTGCCCGTTGGCATCGCATCCAGGCTCGACGTGCACGGTCAGCTGCTTGCCGAACGCGGGGGCGGACGCCGGATGCTCCTCGAGCGTAAACAGACCCGTGCCCTTCACGACCAGATTTGAGGCGTTCGCCCACGTGGCGCCTTGGTCCATCTCCAGCCGTCCCTTGGTTACGGTCAGGTCGCCGTACGTGCTGCTCACCTTCATAAGGCGGTTCGTGTACTTGCCCTCCTTCGAGAAGCTTACGCACCCCGTGAACTCCACGCGGTTCGTGTAGCCGGGCACGCTGATCTTGTTGCCTGCCGCGTCCGTCTGGCCGGAGTCGTAGTTGGGCATGATGTAGTTGTCCACAAGGTGCATGGTGGCCGGCGTCTCGGACGTGATTGTGCCGAAATCAGTCGCCCTATACGTGTAGATGATGCCCAGCGCGTTGTCGTTTCCGCGCAGGTCGAGCGTGCCGCCGTTGGGCACGAACTGCGTGCCTTGACCATTGCCGTTTTCGTAAGACAGCGCGTACGGCACGTTGAGGTTGATCCGTCCGCCGATGGCACCCTTGTTGCCGTTGAGGCGGTTGGTCGGAGTGTTGAGGTCCAGGACCATTCCCGCCGGGAGGTTGAAGCGGTCGCCGACGTGGAGCTTGGCGTTCATGATCCAGTGCGCGTCCGCGCTCCCGCTGCCGTCCACAAAGGAATAACAGGCGGACTTTGTCCAGAACTGCTTGTTGCAGATAAAAGTGGTGCCGCGTCCAATGTGGAGGTTCATATTCTTGTTCGTGTGCGTGAATGTGGCGTCGAACACGTTCGTCGAGCCGGCGTTGCCGAGTGCGCAAAGCCCCGGGCCCTGGTCGTTCGCGCTATTTGGACAATACGTCACGATGGGACGCGAGTTGGTGACGCCATAGAACTGCAGCGCGCCATGCGTAATGTTCATCACAAAGGTTCCGTCCGGTCCGCCAAGCGCGTTGTCCGCATAGACGTTGACGCGGGCCTGGCCTTTTACCGTCATCCCGTCGCCCGTTGCGAAGACGTCGTTGGGGAAAGTGCTGGTGGCGTGGAAGCTCCACTTCCCCGCGCCAGAGAGCGTGAGCGTGTCGCTGGCGTTGGCGAAGGAAAGCGGCCTGTTGAACTCGAACGTGGCGTTCGTGTTGGCGAACCACGTCTGCGTGGCCGTCAGCTCGACCGGCGCGTTGAACGTGTACTTCACCATT
>CAMORM010000241.1 GCA_946623785.1 uncultured Verrucomicrobiota bacterium | reverse complement strand
ACCACCGCACGATCATGGACGCCATGATCAAGCTCTACGCCCAGTACAAGGAGACCGTAGAGAAGCAGTCCATGGGCTTCAGGATGAGCGAGTGGGACGAAAAGCTCCTCAACTACGGCGCGATGTTCGAGAAGGAGATGATGGACCTGTCGGTGAACATCGACCTTATCGACGCGCTCGACCTCGGCTGGAAGATACTCGCAAAATGCTTCAACAAGGACGAGGTAGGCATACCGTCGAAACTCACCGACGAGTTCTGGCCGAAGGCCTGACGCGCTGAGAATGAACAACGAACGCCAAAGCGACGAGCTCAACAGGCGCAATACCGCCTTCGACAACAAGTTGCGCCCTTCGCGCTTCGACGACTTCGTCGGGCAGGCCAAGGTGCGGGACCGCCTGCTCCTCGCGGTGAAGGCGGCGAAGGACCGCGGCGAAACGCTCGACCACGTGCTTCTCTCCGGCCCGCCCGGACTCGGCAAGACCACGCTTTCATACATCCTAGGCGAGGCCATGGGCTCCCATGTGAAGACCACCTCCGGCCCCGTGATCACGAAACCGGGCGACCTTGCCGGGCTCCTCACTTCGCTGGAGCCGGGCGACTTCGTGTTCATCGACGAGATCCACCGCATGGCGAAGACCGTGGAGGAGTACCTCTACTCCGCGATGGAGGACTTCGCGATCGACATAATGATCGACCAGGGGCCCAACGCGAGGTCCGTCCGGCTGGAGCTTCCGCGCTTCACGCTCGTCGGCGCCACTACGCGCATCGGCCTGATCGCCGCGCCGCTGCGCGCGCGCTTCGGGCTCGTCAACAGGCTTTCGTTCTACGAGCCGAAGGAGCTCGCCGAGATCGTCACCAGGTCGGCGGCGAAGCTCGGCGTGGGCATAGAGCCGGACGGCGCCATGGAGATAGCGCGCCGCGCGCGCGGAACGCCGCGAATCGCGAACAACCTCCTCCGCCGCGTGCGCGACTACGCGCAGGTCAACGCCGGCAACGTCATCACCGGAGAGGTGGCCGTGGCTTCGCTCTCGCTCCTGGAGATCGACCCGCACGGCCTTGACGAGATGGACCTCAAGATCCTCGAGACGATAGTAGGCAAGTTCGGCGGAGGTCCAGTGGGGCTTTCCACGATCGCCGTTTCCGTGGGCGAAGAGCCTGACACCATCGAGGAGGCCTACGAGCCATTCCTCATCATGGAGGGGTATCTCGAGCGCACGCCGAAGGGGCGCGTGGCCACCGAGCTCGCGTACAAGCGGCTCGGCCTCAAGCCCCTAGCGCAGCAGGGAACGCTCTTCGACTGACGCCATGGGTCCGGCTGATATCACCGCGATGAAGCTCGCCTCCTGGGGGGGCGAACGCGTATTCGAGGAGGCGATGGAGATCGCGAAGAGCGGACGCGTCCTCCGCGCGGACTGGGATCCCGCCACAAAAACCGTATCCGGCGAAATAATAACCGGCGCCGCACACACGCAGAAGAGCTCGTTCAAGCTCCTGGACGACGGCTACATTCACTCGCTCTGCCCATGCCAGCAGAACCGGGAGTATGGGACAATATGCAAGCACGTGATAGCGCTCGGATGCATGATCATGCTGCGCCGCACCGACCCCGCTCGCGAGGCACGCTACCAGAGCGAGAAGCGCGCGACAATGCGCGCCGTCACTGACCCATCGAAGTGCATCCAGCGCGCACCTGACGGCGTTCCAGCAAAGCTCCAGTTCGCGTGGGGCTCGCACTTCGTGGAAGAGTTCGCCGCCGGCAAGGTGAAGATACATGTTGCGTTCGACCTCCCGGAGGGACGCAGGCTCGCGCCAACCCAGTTCCCGCAGGGAATGCCGCTCGCGCTTTCGGAAACCGACGACGACATCCTCTCCGTTCTCGAGGACATAGCGGGCGGAGTGCTTGGCGACACTGTCGACGCCCTTCCGGCCGACTTCCTCAATCTCATAGAGCTTAAGGCCTGCGAGGGAAAGGTCCACTGCACGCTGCGCGCCGACTTCGAGGAGGAGAGCGGCTGCTTCACGCTCTATCCATACGCGGACATACCCGGCCAGCACATCGCATCAGCCGACAAGTTCCTGGTGGACGGCAACATAGGGTTCGTGTATTCAAACCGCAGGTGGTACAAGCTCGACAAGGTGCTTCCCGGGCCGTTCCAGTTCGTGTACCGCGACTACGTGCGCATCGAGCGCAGGGACATGCCCAGCTTCCTGAGGCAGCAGTACCCGCAGCTGCGCAAGCTCTGCGACATCGAACTCTATCCTTCGGAGGACCTCTTCGAGTTCGTCCCCGGGCAGCCGTCCATCAGGGCCATCCTCAACGGCTCCAAGGCTTCGCTGCGACTCGACCTCTTCGCGCGCTACGGCGACATCGAGGTGCGCTGCGCGGACCAGTCCGCGAAAGACGTATGCGAGCCCGATCCCGAGGACGTGATGCGCTACCGCACGCGCAACATGGACGTAGAGCGGAAGGCCCTCGCCCTTGTGCAGGGATACGGCTTCACGCACAGCGCGAACCCCGACAGCCAGTCGCTCGTGATCTCCGACCAGAGACGAGTGTTCGGATTCCTAGGCAGCGGCGTCCCGTACCTCAACCGCCTCGGATGGAAGATCGAGCTAAGCAGCACACTCGACAAGATCGTGGAGTCCAATCCGCACATAGTGCCCGTGGTAACAGTGAGCGACGCGGACCGAGGGTCGTTCGACGTCGGGATGAGCTTCGAGGCAAAAGGCGTCAAGATCCCGCATGCCGTTGTGCAGCGCGCCATCAACACTGGCTCGTCCATCCTCGACTTCGAGGGCTGCTCGTACCTCGTCGACACAGAGGC
>CAMORM010000240.1 GCA_946623785.1 uncultured Verrucomicrobiota bacterium | reverse complement strand
TTTGAAGGCGATCGTGACATCGAGGGGCGCTTTCGCAGGCGCGCCCAGCGTGACGCTGACAAGGACGTGGTCTTCGCAGAGGCTCGTCGCGAAATAAGGCGTGAAGCGCACGGACTCGATATAGCTGTCGCCGCGTCCTTCGAGATAGACCGTCTGCCAGATGCCGCGCGCGTTGCCGTAGCCCTGCTTGCCGTAGAGCCGCCAGTCCTTGTTGGCCACGGGCGCAGGCGCGTCCCACACGCGCAGTTCGACCGTCGCCTTCCCGCCCTTCTTCGCGAATGGAGTCAGCTCGACCTCGAACGGAACGTAGCCGCCCTGATGCCTGTCGACGAACTTCCCGTTCACGAAGACGTCTGTCTGCCAGTCGCACGCGCCGACAACGAGGAAGAAGCGCGGCGACTTCCATTCCGCCGGAATCTCAACCTCGCGCCTGTACCACGCGCTGTCCCCCTCGCCCTTCACTCCCGAAAGCGGCGCGGCCCATCCGAACGGCACGACGATCTTCTGGTCGAACTGCGCCGGACGCGCCGGCGCGTCGACGGGCGTGCCCTTCGGCTCGAAGGCGAAGTCCCATTCGCCGTTCAGGTTCACCCACTCGGCGCGCTCCCAGTCGGGACGCGGATGCTCGGGGAGCGGAATCGCCCCCGCGCAGGAAACGAACACGGCAACAAACGCCGCAGCAGACATAGCGAATTTCATTTTCATATTGTTATTATATCAGTTGACATGTTGATTTCATATCCCATCAAATTAGGGGATCAGCTCTGACGAAGGAGTTCGTCCATACCGACGAGATGATCGAAAAAACCGTCCTCCTCGAGTTCGGGCGCAAGTTCCCCGTCGTAGACCAACACCGTTCTTACGGACATCCCTTTTTTCAACGGGAGGCGGTCGATTTTCCTTTGCACCTCCTGCTCCACGGCAACGGGGATGGTGTTCATTCGCTTCACTTCCACCAAATAAACGCTTTTCGGGAGCTGGACAAGCATGTCTATCTGCACTCCGTCGCCGGCCTTGCGTCCACGCCTGAAGTATGGCGCAACGGATTCCACGCTCTTGCCTACGAGTCCGATGCGTCTGGCGAGTGTATGGAAATTGTTCAGGACAAGGTTCTCGAACTGGAGACCCATTATGGAGTTCCAGTTCGGAAGACGCTCCAGCGACACGTAGCGGAACATGCCTTCTCTGATGGCTTCGGATTTCGGCTGGATGTATTTAAGGTAAAAACGCGTGTAATTGTCCCTTAACCTGTATCTTACCTCTCTTACATCGCGTCCTGTGTTAGGGTTCTTCCCCCGCGCACCGGCGACAAAACCCGCCTGCACGAGATCCGCAACATCAGATGAGATATGTCCGCTTGACTGCACGCCGATCCGCTCCGCAAGCTCCGCAATGCTCGCCGGGCCGTCGGCAAGCGCCGTGACGATTCGCTTCTTGGCGGCGACGCTCTCATCGAACACGTCGTCGAATATGCGATTGAAGTCTTTGAACAGATATCCATCCGGATCGAAGCATAGCCGCCGGATGTTCTCGTCGGCAGACAGCGACGGATTGACTTCGGCAAGGTATTTCGGAACACCTCCAGTCACCGACAACACGTCAAGCATCTCGCGTGTCGCGGTCCGGTCCGCCTTCCTGCCCCAAAACGCGCGGCACTCGGACAGGGAAAGCTCAGGCAGCGTTATATCAAGGGATATCCTTCCGACATACGCCTTTGAACGCTGGACGTTTGCCTGAATCCAGGCCGAGACACTTCCGGCGACGACAAGTATCAGATTGTCGTGCTGCGACAGCTGCGTATCCCACGCCGTCTTGAGGAATCCGGCAAAGGCTCCGTCGTAGCGCCCCATCCATGATATTTCATCGAGGAACACGATGGTTCTGCGCCGGGGATGAATCGCCTCATGAAGCGCATCGAACGCCTTTGGCCAGCAGTCGGCCTTGGCTTCCGGCTTCTTTGCCGCCCTTGCAAGCCGCTCGCAGAAGTTGTCTATCTGACGCTGGTTGGTCATGGTCTTGTCCGGCGGCAACCCGACAATCTCTATGAAATCACAGGCCGAGCGTCGTGCGAACTCCTCGACCAGAGTCGACTTCCCGATTCGACGGCGCCCGGACACGACGGCGAAGGAGCTCCGCTTCTTTTCCCACAAGGCGGAGAGTTTATCAAGATACTCGTTTCTTCCAATGAATTTCATACGCGCACTATATCATATTTCGCCTCGGCGCGCAATGACAAAATGTCGGCTATTCCGCAAATTACAGAATAGCCGACATTTATTTACGAGCTGCAGAATGTCGGCTATTTCCAAGACTGCCAAATAGCCGACATTTCCCGTCTCGCCGCCCGTCTTGTACCGCGGCAGCGTCCACGCCAATCGCATTACTTACTTGCCGTCGGGCGCGTTGCGCAGAAGGACGGTCACGGACTGCGTCTCCTCCCAGCTCATCTGCGTCCAGGGATGGCCCTCGCCCGGCACGGCGCGGCAGTCGAGGAACTTCTCGGGGCAGCTCAACGTGCGGTACGTCGGCGCTGCAAAGATCTTGTCCTTGACTCCGTCCTTGACCTTGCCGCGCGCGGATTCCTCAGTACAGGAAACCAAACATCCAGAGCGGTATCTTGTTGCCGCGCCCGACTTCGACATCGTCGTTGACGACGAAACTGTCGGGCATATCCGCTATCTGCTTGAACGTCTTGCCCTTGCCGCCGACTTCAAAGACCCATTTGCCGTCCACGACGAAATCGCCCTGCGAAGGCGAGACGACCTCATGCCCCGCCGACTTGCACTGATTTGCGAAAAAAGTTTCACGGACAGCCCCGATTTCCGGCCTCGGCACG
>CAMORM010000239.1 GCA_946623785.1 uncultured Verrucomicrobiota bacterium | reverse complement strand
ACGCGACTTTCTTCTGAACTGCGGCGACACCCCTCTCCCGACGCGCTCTCGCGCGGTCGGGGGCGTCGCGTGGTGCAGTTGAAGTGCAGTGAAGTGCAGTAGGCGGCGATGTACGCGAGAAGACCGAAGCAGACGACCACGAAATACCTCGAAATCGCAGACCCAAAGGACGCCGTTGGGCTGTGGTCGCACCGCGCTTCCTACATGACGCCGCTTAACCCCGTAGGGAACACCCTCAAGACGCTCGGGCACACCCTCGCCGAGGACATCTCGCGCTGGGAGACATACGACGAGATGAAGGCCGCGATGGACGCCAAGGGATGGAAGAAGTCCGCGTCGCGGCGGCTCCGCGAATACGCGGCGCAGTACCTCGGCGAAGTCGTGGACGAGGCGGGCGAACGCGAATGGCTCTCCGCTCCGCGCTGGTTCCGTGCCTGGAGCCGCTTTGCTAGGTGGATCGACGGCATCCAGACCGCGCCGCGCCAGGACTACGTGCGGATGTCCTTCGGCTTCGCGACGGCGGGGCTCAACTGCAACGAGCGAAACCTCCACGCTGGACGCGCGTTCTTCCTCAGAAACGCCGACGGGCGGAACTTCGTCGCAGTTATGGCCGTACCCGCGTCAGACCCCGCCTGGGCCTCGTGGCTGCTGATCGAAAATAGCAACCGGCTCGCGGGCAGAGAATGCTACAAGCGTCTCGTCATCGATCCGCGCGGGGAATGCCGCTGGACGGAGCTCGACGCGGCGCTCGTGACGGAACTCGTCGCCGACAAGAAGCTCTGCCTTTTTGAGCTTGCGCCAGACCCCGTGTTCGACGCAGTGACCGACCCCGGACTCAACCCACGCGAGCAGTACGCCCACATCTCCACGGACTTCGTATTCTGCGCCTACCCGTGCAAGGGTGCCTTCACCTTCGCCCTCCGCTGGGGCGTCACCTACAATCCGGGGCGTACGCGCTACGAGAATGTTGACAAGAACACAATCCTGACACTCGACATCGCCCGTGAGCGCGGGAAACCGTGGGCGAAGAGGCCGATAGAGGTCTACGACTGCGCAGACGCGGAAAAGGCCGCCCGCGAAGTGGTCCTCGCCAACGGCTGCGCCCTCCTGCCGAACGACGCGTCGGACGAACTTCGCCACGCCGTGATGAGGGCGCTCTTTTTCGTCACATTCCCTGACCGGCGGCCAGACGAAATCGGCGGGCTCCTGCGCGGCTACCAGCTGCCCGGGCGCATGGTGCGCAACGTTGGCAAGGGGCTTAGAGGCGACAACGCCGCCCAGATCGTCGAACGCGTCCGCGAAATGGGGAAGGCGCGCGCCGACGCGCGGCGGCAACTCGTCGTAGACACGCTTCTCGCCCGCGCCGCAGGTGCGCTCGCCGCGAGGAACGGCCTCGACAGGGGAGACGCGCTTCGGCGCATAGAGTCGGCTGGAGGCCGCACAACCCTCGCCGCCGCCGCGGAGCGGCTTGGGATGATGGATGGCAACGCGCTCGCGCTCTTCACGCCGAAACCGGGGGCTGGTTCCCTCAAGCTGCCCGATCTCTCGCTCGCCTTCGCGTTCGAGCTGCGGCTCGGGCTCGACGGGTCGCGCGGCGAATCGTCCGCGCCGCTCGTCCAGGCGACGCGCGTAAGGCCTCTCGACGAGACGCCCGGCTCGATGCGCCATGCGGTCGCGGTCGTCGCGTCGGCGACAAGGATGTGGAAGCCCATGCGCGGGCGGGAGGACATGCCGCTTGAAGTCTCGCCGAAGCACTCGCCGCGAATCCTGCGAGAAGACGGGCGGTACTACCTTCTCGCCGTTCCGCGGCAGGCCGGTGCGTTCCGCTACGACCGCGACCTCGCGTACGAGACTGGCGGGAAGAGGAAGTCCGTGCCGGTCTCGGCCTATTCTTTCCGTTCTTCTAAGGGTGAGAGATCGCGCGAATCGGTGGTGCTTGTCGTGGAGACGTTTGACTGGCAGAAGGTCTCACGCATGGCGCGCGACGGCCGCATGATGCTCTATGCGCTGGACTTCGGCAAGGACAGGCGATGGGCGGACGCGGCGTATCTGCCGACGAATGCCGCGCCGTGCACATTTTCCACAACCGTGCCGAAGATAGAGCATGGCGGCACATCCGCCGCGCCAAGGGCGTCGGACGAAAAAGCGTCCGTCCGGCTCACCTTCGTGGTCAACCCGACAGTCCGGCGCGACAACCGCAAATGGGGTGTCCGCTCGCTTGCCGCCTATCTTGACGCCTACCCCGACGAACGCGCGAGGCCGCGCGTCGCGTTCGATCCCGCGTCCCCGGCGGATTCCGCGCTGGAGGCGGTGCGGAAGGACGCGCTTCTCGTGGCGAGGAAAGAGGACGCCGCCGCCGCGCTTGAGGCGATGAGCTATGTCGTGGTGCCAGGGCGGGGTCTGCGAGAGCCGGGCGGGCTTTACAACGGCTATATGCTCCCGGACCGTGTCTTCATCGGCGATGCGCAGAATGCGGCGCGAAGCCGCGACCCGCGCAAGGGCAAGCGGCTTGCCGACGTAGTGCGACCGGGGAAAGTCGCGGCGCTCGAGCGGCATTTCACGGAGCTGATTGAGGCGGACGGTGTGGCGGACAAGAAGTCGGCGCGGCGCTTCAAGCTCGAAAAGCCGCTCAAGGTCACGCCGGAGCTCGCCCCCGCCGTGGCGCGAGAGTTCCGCCGCGTCGTCTATACCGGCACGATGGACGCCCGCCGCCAGCTCGTCCGCCCCGCGCACGAAGTCGCCGTCGGCATCTGGCTCGCAACGCTATAGTTGAGAAAGAGTTTGCGCTTGTAGATAATATCATTGAGCGACATTGGAACAGGGCCATTGGCCTTGCCAATGCCGAATC
>CAMORM010000238.1 GCA_946623785.1 uncultured Verrucomicrobiota bacterium | reverse complement strand
CAACAAGGACGGCGCGCCGGCCGATGTCGGGCAATACCGCCTCTACGGCTGCAAGATTTGGCAGGACGGCGTTCTCGTGCGCGACTTCAAGCCGTGCCTCAAGGACGGCGAGTTCTGCCTCTTCGACGATGTCTCGAAACGCATTTTCCACGCGAAGCGCGGCTTCCTCAACGGCCCGCTCAACACGATTGTGGTAGGCCGCAACGCCAAGATAAAGTTTGTGGAATACATCGAATCTTCCGGTTGGGAGACGCTCGACACGGGCGTCCGCGCCCGCGCCGGAACGCGAGCCAAAGGCGATTTCGCCTACACCGACATCCAGGGCATGCGATACGACAAATACCGCTACCTGCGGGAGCCGGTCAACCCCACGGAGCTCCGGGTGTATCTCGGCGCGGACAATCCGGACGAGTGGCCGACGTTTTTCTTCCCGGTCAGCATCAAGTCGCAGAGCGAGTCCGACAACAACCGGTGGTTCTTCGGCGACTACGGCAGCGATTCGAGCGCGCACAACGCATACGCCACCACCGACGGCTCGACGAAGATCCAGGCGGCCGCGGAGGCGAAGCATTCCTTCGAGGCCTCGTTCATGAAGGGCGCACAGACGATCGTACTAGACGGGGCGCAGGTCTGGTCGCTCTCGAACGACGCCGACTTCGACACTGGCAAGAACCTCCACATCTTCTCCTCCGGCTCGCGCTACCGCTCCGCCGCCCGCTGCTACGGACTCGAAATCTGGCAGGACGGCGAGCAAGTCCGCGATTTCAAGCCCTGCGTCTATGACGGCAAGGCCATGCTCTACGACACAATCTCCAAGACCCTCTACCGCCCGTCGCCCGACATCCCCGAGTCAAAGGCCGGCCCGGTCGTCTTCACCGGTGAGGAAAAGCCGGTCTGTTTCGTCGATTATGTCGAGTCCGACGGCACGATCTTCGTCGATACCGGCATCACCGGCAAGTCCGGCACCAAGGCGGACTTGAAGTTGCAGTTCAAGGAGAAGGCCGACAAAGGATTTCTGGATTCGCGCACCGGGGATTCACGATTCTACCTGATACACAACGGAGCCAACGACAACGTTTTCTACATCGGATACGGAAAGGCCCAGTCGTTCAGCCCCTGCGCCATCAACACCGACTATACAGTCCAGTCCGAACTGTCCGTCGGCAGACAGGAAGTGACGGTGGATGGCGTTTCAAAATGGACGACCGGGCAAGACACCACGCATATCAATCCAAGCGACAATATCAATACCGGCTACAATCTCTACCTCTTCGCCATGAACCAGGACGGCTCGCCGACATACGCCGGCAAGGCCCGCCTCTACTACCTGAAGCTCTATCAAGGGGACTCGGACGGAAGCAACATGAAACTCGTGCGCAACCTGAAGCCGGTGCGGCTCTCGAACGATGTCGTCGTGCTGTGGGACTTCGTGGAGAAGAAAGCGTATCGTCCGCAGCTTGTCTCCTCGCCCGGCACCTATACGACGTTTACCTCCGTCGGCGCGGACGGAGAGGCGATTCGCGACGGCTTGGTGATTATCCTGAGATGAGCCTCTGGCGTTTCTTCGCGTTGGCATTCGCATCGGCGGCCTTCCGGCTTTGCGCCGCCGATGTGGAATGGTCGCTTGGCCGCAACGCGGCGCGCGAGGGCGATGTCGTCGTCGTCGACACGCGCGGAACGCGCTCGGGCGGCGCGGCGCACGCGAAGCTCGACCTTGGAGGAGCGACAGGCGGCGTACGCGCGACGATTCGAGCGCGAGGAAGGGGAATCGGGAGACCTGACAAGTCCTACTTCGGGCTCAAGTTCATGTTCCACTACCGCGATCCTGCGTCCGGCGCCGACCGCTGGCCGCAGGCGGACCACAAAGGCGGCGACTTCGACTGGACGACGCTGGAGCTGACGACAGACCTCGGAGGAACGCCTGTCGGCGAGGTCGGCGTTACGCTCGGGCTGCAGAACGTGGCGGGGCGCGTGGAGTTCGACGTCTCGTCGTTCAAGGTAGAGCCGTTTGCGCTCTACGAGTTCCCACGCACGAACCAAAGCTACAAAGTGCGCTATCCGGCTAGCGTCGCCGCTCGTCCACAGCTGCGCGGAGCGATGCTTCCTCAAGACCCGACGGAAGACGACATAAAGACGCTCGCGGAATGGGGCGGGACGATCGGGCGGTTCCAGATGTCGCGCAACTTCCAGAAGATCGACGCGAACCTCGACTTCGACGAATACGTGAAGTGGCTCGACGGACGGCTCGACCTGCTGGAAAAAGTCCTCGTCTGGGCGCGGCGGTACGGCATGATGATCTGCGTCGACCTGCATGTTCCGCCGGGGAGCGTGCGCGACAACGCCGAGATGCGGATGTTTTCCGACAAGGCGTGCCTCGACCTGTATGTCGCCTGCTGGGAGAGGACAGCGCGGCGGTTAAGGGGCAACACGGACGTAATATACGGCTATGACCTCCTGAACGAGCCGCACCAGAACCGGCACGAGGTTCCGTATTCCTACTGGGACGCGCAGCGTCTCGCCGCCGAGGCGATACGCCGCATCGATCTGGAAACGACGATCGTGATGGAGGCGAACTGGTCGTCCAGCGCGCCCGCCTACGAATACATGTCGCCGCTCGACATGGACAACGTCATCTACGAGGTTCACATGTACATACCGTCCGGATTCACGCATCAGGGCGTGCACGGGTGGAGTCCGTCGCGCAGGTGGCCGGACGAATCGCGCGGATGGAACAAGGAAATGCTGCGAGCGAAGCTTGCGCCTGTCGCGGCCTTCGCCAAGCGACACGACGCGAAGATTCTCGTCGGCGAGTTCTCGGCGATCGCGTGGGCACCTGGCGCGGAAAGGTACCTGCA
>CAMORM010000237.1 GCA_946623785.1 uncultured Verrucomicrobiota bacterium | reverse complement strand
CGTGGCGTTGTTCGGCGCGCCGGCGAAGAGGACGTTCATCGACTTCGCGTACTGGCTCGTGGCGAGCGGTCCGTATACGGCCGGACCCGGATCCGGTTCCGGCGGTTCAACGCCCTGGACAGCGTACGTCGCGAAGTCGGCCTTCGCGACGGTGTCGTGCGTCGCCTTGATCCAGGCTGCGGAGCGCACGCACTTCGAGATGCGCACCTCGTCGATCTGTCCGACGAAGTTGGCTGCGTTACCGCCTTGCATAGTGCCGAGGCAGAGGTTCGCGTTGCCGGCATGGGCGCCGATCGTCTTTGAGCCGGTGCTTTTCCTCGCACCGTCGAGGTAGCTCTTCACGTTGGAGGACTCAGTCGTCGCATCGAATGTGTAGGCTAGGTGGTTCCAGACGTCGAAGACCGGTGTCGCCGCGACGCTCCAAACAAGGTTCGTACCCTCGGAGTCCAGCGGCAAGTAGAGGGCGGCGGACGACGATCCGTCGTAGATACGGTAAGAATACGCCTTGTTTGCAGACTTGGAGAGGATGCCGCGGTTGGAAACCCGCTCGCTCTGCTTTGTCCAGGCCTCGAAGGTCCCCTTCTGGAATCCGTCGAGCGCGGCATGATCCACGGCGACGACGGCGTTCGTGCGGTTCTCGGACTTGAAGTTCACCGCGCCCCCGACCACGCCCTGCGACGCGAACTCGACGCTGTCGCCCGACGAGTGCGTGAAGTCCGAGGACGTTCGACTGGACTCCCTGAGCGGGAGCCCCTCTTCGCCGAGGTGCCACACACCCACATAGTCGTCGTCCCACACCTTGGAGGAATCGACCCGCGCCGGACTTTGACACCCGTAGTGCGCCGTTATCTTCGCGTTCTCCGCGAGCGACGGGACCTTCACCCACACAGTCGAGACGCCGTTCGGATTCCAGGTGTCGATCTCATGCGGGAGGAGGTTTCCGTCGGAGTCGGAGAACCGGAGGTCTCCGCCGTCCGGAAGCTGGAAGTCGGAGTAGCTGAAACCGTCTATGGCCGTAGAGAGCTTAACCAGGACGGGAAAGTTCGCAAGCGCCTCACCGGAATAGCCGGAGAACGTCACGTCCATCGACTTCGCGTAGTCGGACGCGACGAATGCGTCGGTGAGACCGTCGCCCGGAAGCTCGTCGAAGGTCACGGTCGTCTGCAACGCCTGAGGGTTGTGCGCATAGCTGAGGCGAAGATTCTTCGTGGGGACCGGAACGACCGAGGGGTGCGCGGCCGCGGCAGAGACATTCGCCGTCGCATACACACACTGGTTGGCATACGTCGACGTATAGTTCCCGGCGAAGGCGTACGGGGACTCGAGCGACGAGCCGGCACGAGCCTTGATGTAGTTGTAGAGCGCCTTGGACATGCCCTGGAAAAACACGACGACCCGCTCGTCCCTAATGGCGTTTAGCCTTGAGAAAAGCGTGTCGAAGCCCTGCGCGACGGTTCCGCCGGCGTTCTCGACGCCGTTCGTTGTCGTCACGTTCACGGCGACGACCTTGACGCGCGCGCCCGTCGCCTTCTCGACGAGATCGCCGCAGACCGCGTAGCAGTTGGTGAAATTGGCGTCGTCGGATAGCTTCATGAGATCCACGCCGGAGTCGGAGACGGAGAAACGGTCCGTGTTGAACATCGCGCTGCAGAAGAGCTGGAGCCGTCCGGTTCCGTTGTTCTCGTTCTCCGCATTGTTCCAGTTGTTCGCGTTGGCGCTGATCGACATTATTGTATAGCCAGGAATGTCAAACTGTCCGAGATTCTCGGACATGGCGGTTGTCGGGTTCGTGAGGAACGCAAGAAAGTCCGTCTTCTCGCGCCGCATGTACTCCGACAGAGCCGTCTTGGTGTAGTGGCGTTCCCCGTATCCCTTGCCGATGTTGTTCTGGTACGAGCCGGCGCCCGGCATCCCCCAGTTCATGTCCCAGCCGCGCCAGACCACGGCCGAGACAGGCGCGGAGAGCTTCGCACCCGGCGCAGACGGGACGTATGGCAGCGTGTTGTTCGCGTTGGTATTCGTGTAGATGCGGCAGTAGTCCACGAGATAGTCGACGTGGTCCACGAGCTCTGGGACATCGTACTTGTCGATCGGGGCGTCGGGGGCGTGCACCCACGTGTTCGTCTGCAGGCCCATGCCGATGATTATGAGCCACGGACGGTCCCGGACCATGTTGTAGCGCGAGTCGCGCACGTCCATCCTCTTGAAGATGTGGTCGTCGACATACCAGACTATCTCGCGCTCGTTCATGATCGTGCCGAAGCGGTGGAACCCATCTCCGAAGTGCACGCCGTCCTCTGGCGTCGCGGTGGCGCCGTTCTGGATCGACCTGTCCCTGTTGTCCTTGGGGGAGATGTGCAGTCCCCCTGATATCCAGTCTCCGCCGCTCGGCTGCTCGAGGATGTCCAGCTCGCCGCAGGCGGGCCACTGTCCGCTGTTGCCCATCATCCAGAAGGCCGGCCACGCGCCGCGCTGGCGCGAGAGCTTGGCGCGGATCTCGCAGCGCCCGAGCTTGAACGCGACCTTGTTGTCGCTTCTGATGCCTCCGGCCGTGAAGTCGTATTCGACGTTCGACCAAGTCGCCCAGCTGAACCTTTTCCGCGGAGTGCTCTCGCGGCGGATGGTGATCGTCAGGCAGCCGTTCGACTCCACCTGGTTTTCGCCGGACGTCTCGTAGGAAAGCTGCCCGCGGTCCTCGGTGTCGTACTTCCAGTAGCTTGTGTTGATCGCGGCCGCCGTGTTCGAGCCGCGCGAGAACTCGTCCGTCCACGCAACGTTGTCGTACATCCTGAAGTACTCGTCGAGGGAATATGGCTCGTCGCGCTCGGCGATGGACTTCGACCCGAATCCGGTGCCG
>CAMORM010000236.1 GCA_946623785.1 uncultured Verrucomicrobiota bacterium | reverse complement strand
TCCGTCAAGAAGGATATCGTCTTCATAGGCGACGAGCTTACTCAGGGGTGGGAGACGACGGGCGTTGCTTCGCTTGCGTCGCACTTCGCCGGCGACAAGACGATGTTCAACCTCGGCTTCAACGGCGACTGCACCGAGAATGTCCTCTGGCGCATCCAGAACGGCGAACTCGGCAGCCCCAAGGCAATATTCCTGATGGTTGGCGGAAACAACGCCGCGATCTACACCGAGAAGGAGGAGCCCGTCGGGAAGACATACCTTGGTGTTCGCGCGATCATCGACTACCTTGTTGCCAATTACAGCTCATCGAAAATCGTCGTGCAGGCAGTGCTCCCTCGCGGACTCGATGAGTCCGATCCTGTCCGGCCGCGCAACGACCGGTTGAATGTCGATGTCCGCGCATATGCCCAGAAGAATGGGTGCAGCTGGGTCGACATGTCGGACCTCTTCCTCGAGTCGGACCACCACACGCTTAAGACCTCGCTTTTCAATGACGATCACGTCACCCTTAATGCGTCTGGCTATGAAGTCTGGGCACAGGCGGTTGCGCCTTATGTCAATGCTGCGGCGAGCGGCTCTGCAATGTCCGCCGACCTCGTGGCAACAGCGCGTCCCGTAATCGACTGCATCGCGGCATTTCCGACTGCTACCAACGCCGTTATGCAGGACGCGTACTGGAGGAAGTTTGAGGACGACGTGAAACTCATCGGCGAAAATGGCAGGAGCCTCGACCTCGTCCTTCTTGGCGACTCCCTCACGCAGAAGTGGATGGAGGGGAACAGCGCCGCGTCCATGAACGGACTTGCCGCCAACGTCCTCAACCTCGGGCGGACCGGCGACTTCGTGGAGAACCTGCTGTGGCGCCTCAAAGGCGGCTGCATCGACGGCTACACGACGAAGTTCTTCAATCTGCTGATTGGCACGAACAACACCATCCAGAAGAGCCCGAGCGAGGATCCTGAGGACATCGCGGCGGGCGTTAGGGCCGTCCTGGACCTCGTTCTCGAGAAGCATCCCGAGTCGAAGGTCCTCTTGATGCCGATCATCCCCTACGGCTACACGAACGCGCAGAACAGCGCGAAGGGCGCGGCGCAGTACGCCAACAACCAGGCGGCGAATGAGATTATCCGTACTTTCGCAGACGGCCAGCGCGTCATCCTCGTCGACGTCCGCAGCCAGTTCATGAACGCCGACGGAACCTATAAGGGCGAAATGTATCTCCAGGGGAATGGCGACTATCCCGACATGTTCCTGCACCTGACAACCAAGGCATACGAGGAGATTCTCGCGCCCGCGATCGCGAACGCGATGACTACTGCCGGCGCCTCGTCTGTTGTGCTCCCGACAATCGGCTCTGTCGCCGCGCAGGTGAACGGCACGTCCGCGACGGTAGCGCTTTCGAATGTCTCGAAGGGAACGGACAAGGACGGACATACCGCATCTTCCTACACGGTTTCCTACAAACTCGACGCGGATGCGGAAGTGGCGCTTTCCGCGGCGGAGTCCGGTGCCTCGTCCTCGATCCAGTTTAATGAACTCGCTGACGGGTGGCACACCTGTGCGGTCTGGGTTTCGCCGGACGGCGTCGTGAAGTCGTACGTCAAGCGCGTCAAGTTCCTTGTCGATTCCCAGGCCGATGCAGTTGGCTGGAAGGTTGCGCCGATGGACGCGACGGGGTCGGCGTTCCGCAGCGACGGCACGCTGGTTTTCGCGCGGGGCTTTACCGGACATACCGTCAACGGAGTTTCGTTCTCGTCGGGATTTCCAAGCGCTGACCAGGCGACTGTCTCGCCTTCGTCGTATACCGGGTCAGGTTGGACGGAGAACAATCCCGTGTTTAACGGCGGCTGGGTCTGGGAGAAGAGCACTACTTCGCAGAACATCGTCTTCACAGTCAAGGGACTCACGGCTGGAAAGAAGTACCTCGTCCAGATTCTCGCCGCAAACCACTGGAACAATTCCTCGACGACAATTTCCGCTGGTGATCTTGTCCCGCTCGAGGCCACCAAGCAGAACGACTATAAGTGCGGCGCTGTTATCTCGCGCATCTTTGAGGCAACGGGCACGCAGGAAGACATAACAATTAATTTCTCAACCTCTGGCAGCAAGTGCCTTATCAAGGCCATCCAGCTCCGCGAGCTCGGAGAGGGCGGAGGAGAAGGCGGTGGCGGAGAGTCTGGCGGCGGTGAAAGTGGCGGCGGTGAGACCGGTGGTGGCGAGACCGGTGGCGGAGAAAGTGGCGGCGGTGAGACCGGCGGTGGCGAAGAGCTGACGGGCGAATTCGTCAAGAAGACATTCATCGCGTCCAACAAGCTTCACCTCCCCTACCGCGTCGCGGCGAAGGCCGATCCGAACGGCGGTAAGGTTCCCGTCGTCGTGTTCCTTCACGGATACGGTCAGTGCGGCGTCGACAATTCGTTCACGATCAACGAGATGACGAACATCAAGAGCTATCTCGACGGTGCGGGCGCTCCCAGCGGCTACAAGCTTCTCGTCCCGCAGTGTCCGAACGACGTCAAGTGGGCGGATTTCTCCATGAATTCTACAACCTGCACGTTCGTGGACAAGCCGTCCTCGGCTCTCGTGGCTGTTTTCGATCTTCTCGACTCCTACGCCGCGATGGCGGATGTCGACGCCAACCGCATCTATGTCACCGGGCTCTCGATGGGCGGGCACGGAACGTGGGACGCGATCTGCCGCCGTCCCGACTTCTTCGCCGCGGCGATGCCGTGCTGCGGCGGCGGCGATCCCGCCTGCGCGGCCGACATCGCTCACGTCCCTGTCCTGGCCGTCCACAACCGCGGCGACCCGACCATTCCCGTCGAGCAGACCGAGGGCATCGTCACGGCACTCAGGGCGCTCGGATCGGACGTGATCTTCGAGAAGCTTGAGAACAACA
>CAMORM010000235.1 GCA_946623785.1 uncultured Verrucomicrobiota bacterium | reverse complement strand
GCGAGTTATCGGGCGTGATCGCATACCACACCTGGCTCGGCCTGTCGGATTCGGCGAGCCAGTCCCAGTTCGCCTCCGGCACGACACCGAGCGAGGCCATGAACGGCGCGAACCAGTAGTTGGCGGCGATTGAGCTGTCCATCTCGCGTATCAACGGCTCAATCTTGCCGAAGGCATAGACGCGAAGCCGCCCGACGTCGTTGGTGGCGACCTGGAACGCCCAATTGGTGATGGCTACGTAGATCCAGTCCGTCGCCGCGCCGTGGCCGCGCCAGTCGGACACGATGGTCGCATTTGAAGACGGCGCGAAGTCGAACTCCTCGTCCGTGCCGACGCGCGTCATCACAACGCCGCGCCGGAAGTCGTCGCCGGTCAGCGTCCGAGTCGTGTTCGTCGAGGCGATGGGCGTGAAGTCCGACCATTCGTCCACGACCAGCGCGGGATCGCCGAGGACGCCGCCCGCCATCGGCAAAACCCCTCCGGCCAGGCCTGACCCAGTGGAGTTCGTGACGGCACCGGGGAACCCCATCTGCTGAAGCCCACCTCCAGGCCCAATCGCGTTCTGAACGTTGTTCGTGCCGCCGTCTCCGCCGCCATCGCCGCCTCCGTCACCCGGCTTGACGCTCGCGTAGACCCACATCGACACGACAAACGCCGCAATCGCGATCCTCATCCCCCACGGCTGGCGGCTAAGCCTACCCCATGCATCCCTGAACGGATACACACCCTTCTTGTGCATGTGTACAACTACAAACGCGACAAGGGAAGCGCAAAGCCCCGAGAGAAGAAAACCTGTCCAGATTCTCGTCAGCATGGCGTCATCTCAGACTTATGGATAGCCTGCAGTAGTCGCTGTCTACGCGACACCATTCGCCGGGAGGGGCGACGCCGCGCCGCGTCACCTTGGCGAGATTCCACTCGCGGTCGAAGAGAAACGCCGGCGCGGGATGCGAAAGCGCGGCGAAGCACGCGCCGGCCTCGTTCGTGAACGCGGCGCGCACCGGGGAGAACTTGCCGTCCGTCCGCACGGACATGCGCAGAAAGCGCTGCGCGGCCGAGGCCGACGCCGGCTCGAAGTGCCGCACGCCCATCCTCACGTCCTCGACAAACCAGCGGCCCGTGCGCCACCCGAGGACAAGCGCAGTCTCGCGGGGGGCAAGGTCCCCGTTGCCGTCCGCGTCGCGGCCAAACGCGATCTGCACGCTGTTGGAAACGGAACTCACCAAATCGATGGACGCGCAGAACGCCGTCACGTCGTTGCGCCGCCTGTTGACGACGATATTCGTCGAGACCTCGCTGTCCGCGAACAAGCTCGGCGGCAGCGTCAAGACATCAATCCTCTCCGCCGCCAGAGCGGAGAAGGAGAGAATTGCCACTACCAGAATTGCCGCACTAAACTTCATGCGCATATTTTACCATAATTCTTCGCATCAACGATTGCCCTTCGCGCGGTTGCCGCGCAGGGAGAGTCGGCTTAGGGGCAAATAGCGTCAGTTAGGGTCGCGGCAGATTTACCGCGGTGAAGCATCAGGGTCGGATTAGTGGCATGTAGAGTCAATTAGAATCGGAGCAGAGTCGGCGTATCGGCGCGGGAGCGGAGGGGGTGTTTCGGCGCAATACAATCAGCGTAGAAAGTTCTGTACATCAGCGACAAGTCGGGGGATTGGAGCCGACTGTCGAACGAGAGCACGTTTGCGGGCCCGACGTTATTTCGACAGCCACGGTAAAGGGCGCGCGTGAAATATCCGCCGGGCGAAGCCCGCTTGCGAAGCAAGTCGCTAGAGCGGTGCGCGCGCGTCGAAATCATGTCGGCGGGGTGCCCGCAAGCTGCGGGTCGTGAGAGCAGGTCGGGCCAAGCCCCCGACTACCTAAGCCGAAACACGCCATCCACGCACGCGCCACAAACAAGAGTCAATATCAACTCGACAAGACTTCGCGGTAGAGGGCGAGGGTCTTTTCGCACATCTTCGCGGTGGAGAAGTTCGCGCGGATCGACTCGGCGGCGGCACGGCGAATGCGTTCCTTTGCGTCCTCGGACATCTCCAACACGTCGTCGAGTTTCTCCGCCAACGCCTTCGCGTCGCCTGGGGGCACGAGAAAGCCTGTGACGCCGTCTTCGATAAGCTCGCAGGCTCCGCCGTGCGCCGTTGCCACGACAAGACGTCCCATCGCCTGCGCCTCGGCGATTGTCCGCCCGAACGACTCCGGATGCGACGCCGTCGCGCTCACCACGATGTCGCTTAGCGCGTACACGACCGGCATCTCGGACGTGTGGTCACGGAACACCACGCGCGTCTCGTCCGGAAGCCTCCCGGCCATCGTCCTGAGGTGGTCGGAATATTCCGTACGCCCCTGGTCGGATCCGAGCACAAGCACACCGTACCTGTGGTTCCGCATCAGCGACAGCGCCTCGAGGAACACCTCCTGCCCCTTGAGGCGCGAAAGACGCCCTGGGATCGTTATGACGGGAAGGGAGCCTTCGAAGTGATACTGCTTCGTCTTCTTCTCCTCCGCGTCTTCGCGCGGAACGGCTTCGGGATTGAACACGTCCGTCTCCGCGCCACGGTATATCAGCACGACCTTCTCCGGGTCAGCGACACGATATGTCGAGAGGATGTGGTCGCGGACGTACTTCGAGACGGCGATCGTCCTCTCGCCCTTGAGCATCACGCTGTTGTACGGAATCTTGAAGATCTTCGGATCGGTGCCGTAGACGCCGTGAAACGTCGCAATCCACTTCACACCGCAGCGCTTCGACGCCCACTTGACCGCCCACGCGGGCGCGCGGCTTCTTACATGCATGAGCGTGACATCGTTCGCAGTGCAGTATTCGGCAAGCTTCTTCGCGCATCTGCGCAGCGTGAATGGATTCTTGCGGTCAAGCGGAAGCCGAAGATGCTCGACGC
>CAMORM010000234.1 GCA_946623785.1 uncultured Verrucomicrobiota bacterium | reverse complement strand
GAGAGTCGTCGCGGACGGGGTGCATCGCGTCGCGGAAGGCGACATAGTGACGCCGGAGAAGTAGAATGTCGGTGCGCGGGTTTTTTGCGGCAAGGCCCCGTCTCGCGGCGGTAATCGCGCTGGCGACGGCGCTTGTCGGCATCTACGCGGCGAGGTTCGTGGCGGTTTCGGACTACCCCGAGCTCGCGCCGACGATTGTCGAGGTGTCCACCACGTATTCGGGCGCGAGCCCGTCTGTCATCGCCGACACCGTGGCGACGCCGATCGAGGATCAGATCAATTCGGTGGAAAACGTATATTTCTTCGATTCGCGCTGCAGCGACTCGGGGACGTACGAGCTGTATGTGACGTTCCTTCCCGGCACCGATCCAGACATGAACCTTGTCAAGGTGCAGAACGCCGTCAAGCGCGCCGAGCCTAAGCTTCCGAGCGAAGTCCTCCAGGTCGGACTTGCGGTAGAAAAATGCTCGTCGGACTATGCGGTGCAGTTTCTCTTCACGACCGACGGGAGCGAGATGGACCTCGTCTCGCTCGGGAACTTCGTGAACCACGAGATAAAGGACGCGCTCCAGCGCGTCCGCGGCGTTTCGTCGGTCTCATGCAGCAACAACGAATACGCGATGCGCGTGTGGCTCGACACGATGAAGATGGACGCGCTCGGCATCTCCGTCGCGGATGTCCGCGCGGCTGTCGCCGGACAGAACATCCAGCCGGCGGCCGGGTTCGTCGGCAACGCGATGAGCTCGCCGTATCTCTCCTACAAGGTCAACGCGCCGGGCCGCCTTGCGACGGCTGCGGAATTCGAGGCGATAGTCGTCCGCACTGACCCCGCGACGGGCGCGCGCGTGACTCTTGGCGACATCGCCCGCTGCGAACTCGGCTTCAAGAGCTACACGCAGGAGCCGCGTCTTGACGGGAAGCTCTGTTTCCTTGCAAGCGCCTACGCTGATTCCGAGGCCAACACGAGGGAGGTGTCCAGGGCGTGCCGCAGGGCCGTCGAGGACTGGATGAAGCGTGCGCCGAAGGGCGTTGCCTTCCATGTCCTGCACGACCAGGCCGATTTCATCGACGCCATCGCTGGGCATTTCCTCTTCCTGCTTGCACTGTCGGGGATTGTCGCGCTCGCGGCGTTTGCGGTTCTCGCCGGACTCCGCAGAGCGGCCGTAGCGGCGGCTGTCGTGTGCGTTTCCGAACTCTGCGGCGTAATCCTGCTGTGGGCGGCTGGCTGGACGTTCGATGCAATGACGGCCTTCGCGTTTCTCGCGGGGTTTGCGCTTTCGCTTGTCGCGGCGGCGGGCGGGGCGTCAGGCGTCATGACCGCGCTGACGGTCGCGGCCTTCGCGCCGCTTGCGCTCTACGGCGGCACGACCGGCGCGATGTTCGTCCGCTTCGCGGGCGTGGCGGCCACGGTCTCTGCATCCGCCGCCTTGTTCTCTGTCGTGCTCAACGTCGCGCCCGAGCGCGAGAAACCTCGTCGTCCGTCGCGCCGCGCAAGGGCTCTTCGCTGCATTCTCCTTGCCGCCTCGGGACTTCTCGCGCTCGTTGCGCCGCTGATCCCGAAGGGATTCGTCCCGGACGAGGACAAGGGCATCATAAAGATCGAGGTGGAGCTTTCGGAAGGGTCTTCGCTTGCGCGGACGCGCGCGGTCGTCGCGCGCATGAACGAGGCGCTCTCCGGCACGCCGGGCGTTGAGCTCGTCTACACGGCGGCGGGGAATTCCGCCGCGTCGAAGGTAGGCGAGAACCATGCCGCCGTCAGCATACTTCTCAAGCCCTGGAAGGAGCGCCGGGGGCTTTCCATCGCCGACGTGTGCGCGGACGTCGAACGTCGCCTCAAGTCCATAGCGGAGGCAAAGTTCTTCGTGATGATGCTCACTCCCCTGAGGGGCATGGGCGGTACGGGCGGATGCAAGGCGTCGCTCTGCGCCCTCGGCGACATCGACCCGGCCGAGCAGTCGGCCGACGCGGAGGCGTATGCGGCGAAGTTCAGGGCGATGGGCGACGTGAAGACCGTCGTCACGACCTTTTCCGCGGACACGCCGCAGCTCTTCTTTTCGGTGGATCGCGACAAGGCGCAGGCCCTCGGCGTGTCGGTGCCGTCCGTATTCTCAACCCTCCAGTCAAAGCTCGCGAGCTTCTACGTCAACGACTTCAACATCGACGGATGCTCGCGACAGGTGATTGTGCAGAACGACTACGAAGGGCGCGACGCCCTGGAGGACGCGATGGATCTGCGCTTTCCGGGCGCGGGCGGAGCGATGGTTCCGCTGTCCTCGGTCGGGACGTTCCGCCACGTTCTCGGCGCGCGCGTCATACCGCGCATCGAGAAGCGCGTCGCCGCGGGCGTCGTGATACGCCCGGACGAGGGCGTCTCCACGCTCGAGCTTGTAAGGCGCATAGAGGAGGATCCGCCCGATCCGAAGAAGTACCTCGTGTTCTATTCGACCATGACGCGCGAGGAGGTCGAGAGCCGCGGCAAGTTCGAGCGGATTGTCGCCATCGGCGTCCTGCTGATGTACCTGGTGCTTGTCGGCGCGACGGAAAGCTGGACGAGGCCGTTCGCCTTGATGCTTTCGTCGATTCCCGCCGTCGCGGGAGGCATTTTCGGCGTGTGGATCTGCGGACACGAATTCACGATCCTCGCGCAGCTTGCGCTCATGTTCCTCCTGGCATTCCCGGCGGGGCTTGCCGTGCGTCCGGTCGCCAAGGCGTCCGTCGCATTCTGCGCGGCGCTTGCGCTCGTCCTCTGCGCGGCGGTGGCGTTTCCCTGCGTCGGCTCCTCTACGTTCGGCGCGTTCGCCGTGCCGATCGTATTCGGCCTCCCGGTCATGCTTGCAGCGCATTGCATGAAAGAGGCGTGACGGCGCGGCGCATATGCCGCGGCATTTTTTGGTATAATATCCCCCATGAATGGATA
>CAMORM010000233.1 GCA_946623785.1 uncultured Verrucomicrobiota bacterium | reverse complement strand
AGCAATAGACGCCGAACTTGAGCCCCGCCCTTCTGCACGCCTGCTCCATCTCCTTCACGTAATCTCTTCCCTGTTCCCCGTTCCCTGTTCCCTTCCAAAACGGAGTTTTGGTTATATTGTGCTCCGTGGTCTTCGTCGGCCACAGGCAGAAACCGTCGTGGTGCTTGGCGACGACTACCAGCCCGCACATTCCGGCGGCCTTGCACGCGCCAACAATCTGGTCCGCGTCGAATTTTGAAGGATTCAACATCGCCGGGTCTTCGTCGCCATAACCCCACTCGCGGTCGGTGTAGGTGTTGAGCCCCCAGTGGACGATGCCGTACACATCCTCCTCCGCCGCGATCCGCGCCGCCATCGCGGGGCGCGGCACAGGCCTTGCCCCTGCCGCAAGAGCGACCGCCGCCGCAAAAGCACAAAGCGCCGTTGCTTGTATGCGTTTCATTTTCCCGGTCCCCACCTTAAGTTGCGACTACTTGGCGCAAGCCGCAACGACTTTTTCGACCACCTGCGACGCAAGGAGTTCGTAGCCGTCGGACGTATAATGGTGCGTATCAACCCAGTATGCCTTGCGGTCAAGCGGATTGGCGAGAGCGTAAAGGTCATTCTCGGCAACATCCCCTACGGACTCTGCGGCACGGCGAGCCGCCGCGTTGAGTGCGGCAACCTTTCCGGCTCTTGCGTCCTTCGCATTGATCGGCGTCGAAGACGCCCAGACGATCTTGGCCTTAGGCTGTTTCTTCTTGATGAGTTGCAGCGCGGCGCGATAGGACTTCTCGTAATCCGCGACGGGCGTTTCGCAGGAGTGGAGTCCGTTGTTGAAGTGGATGACGTCGTACTTCGCCTCGTCGAGATAGAACGCGAGAAGCCGCAGATAGCCCGGACTCGTCACGCAATAGGACGATGCCCAATAGGTGACGTTGGCCTTGCCTTCCAGCTTTGCGCGGACTTTACCTTGGTAGCCTTGGCAGATCGAGTCGCCCACGAGAAGGATGCGCGGCAGATTCCTGTTCGCGTCCGTGAGGTGGTAGGCGTAGCTGATGGACCACTCCGTGTTCTCGTGCCCGCGCACGTTCTCCGCGACGGGACAAAGCTCCGCAATACTGTCGGCGAACGCCGCTTGCGACGCAAAAAGCGCCGCGATCAACAATGCCTTCATCTTGTTCTCCTTACTTGCTCACAAGTCGGCCGCTTTCGCCGCGCCGGGCGCATTCGCGAGATTGGCACGGATGCGCGCGATCTCGTCTTTGGTAAGTCCGGCGACGTTCTCGGCCCAATAGGCAACCTTATCGGCGAACGCCTCGCCGGGGAAGGTAGAAATGAGCCGCACCATGAGCGCGAACGGAAGCCCCGTCTCGCTGTTCCGGCGGCGCATGCCGACCGGCGAGAAGCTCGTAAGCTCGTATTCGATTTCCGCATCTTCGAGCGACACGCCGCACAGCGCCTCCAAAAGGAAGCACACCGTCCCCGTGCGGTCCGCGCCGCCCGCACAATGCACGTAGACGGGGAAGTTCTTTTCGTCGGCAAAAATGCGGAGGGTTTCCGCAAATGCCTTGGCGGAACGTGGCGAGGTGCAGGTTTCGACATACGAACTGACAGGACGGCTCAAGAGTTGCGATTCCTCGCCAATCGGGCTTTTCGTCTTGGCGTCTTCGCCGTATTCCGCTATCTCCCCACGAAGGTCGAGATCGGACACGATGCCCATCTCGCCGCGCATGACCGCCCTGCCACGCTCAGTCAACTCGTATTGCTTGTGATTGGGCTTCGAATTAAGCTCCGTGCCGCGAAACACCCTGCCCGCCCGAAGGCCGGTCCAGCCGCCGATGTCGCGGACGTTCCGCGCGCCTTCGACGTCATACCACCGAACCAGGCCCGGTGCCTTGTCGTCAGGAGTTCCCTTGACAACGAAGTTGGTCACGACCGTCGTGCGGCACATCGGGTCGGCGGCATACGCCTTGCGCGCCGCCGCGACGAACGCGTCGGACCGCTCGCCTGCGAGAAGCGGCATCGCACCGAGCGAAACGACAACCGTCAGCAATGAATGAAAGGGTTTCACTCGCACCTCGCCTTTCGGGCGACGGTCTTGATCGCTCTTCGCGTTCCGCTCTTTGTCTGCTTAGACATGTACGCGCACATATAGGTGTTTCTCGTATTCATAGGCAAGCGGATTTCTTTTTGCACTTTACGATACTTGTATTGTACCATACCTTTTCTCTCGCAACATACCCGATTGTGCAAAATAAAACAACTCAATCGGGCAATGCGGACGACCGCGTAGAACTCCCCGCACCTGCCCGCGACGCTCCTCCGAACGACCATCGGTACATGACAGCAAGACAAAGGCATGCGGAGGGAGTTCGGAAGGAACAGGCACTTCGACATCGGTCGCCTCTTCCCCTGCATTCGATTCTCTCAACACTTTAATCTCATTGGGCGTTTCGCAGATGAATTCAATCTTTCCGCCAACGCGCCGCCAGCCGGCCTTGATCTCGCCGAACGGCGTCTTGTGCGTCGCGATGAAGGAATCGACGCCCTGGAGGACGTGTGGACGGAAAGCTATCTTCCTGAAGCCCGGTTCAAGCGGGACGATCCCCGCCGCGTATTCGTAGGCCCAGGCCGAGAGGTCGCCAAACATGATGTGGTTGTGCGAGCTGTTGCTCGCCCAGGACTCGCGGAGCGTACCATCGCCGAACTGGAGCCAGTGCGCCCAGCCGGGCATCTCCGGCTGGACAAACATCAGATAAGCGTCGTCCGCATAGCCGTATTCCGCGAGGACGCGCGGCGTCCATTTCGCGCCAAGGATGCCGAAATGCGCCTCGTGGTCTTTCGCCCGCACCGCCTCGACAAGGCGCTTCGCGACCTTTTCCTCCTCGCCGTCGGCGCAGAGTCCCTTGAAGTACAGCGGCGCGGCAAGCGCCGCCAGCTGCCCTTCGT
>CAMORM010000232.1 GCA_946623785.1 uncultured Verrucomicrobiota bacterium | reverse complement strand
AGGCCCTCGCCGACGCCGCCACGCTCGATTCCTCCATGGCCGGCTTCGACGAAGAAGGCACGTACGCGACTGAACTCATGGTCTGGAAAAACGGCACCTACACGACCTTCGGTTGGTCGGGCACGTCGGGCACGGATGTTTTGGATGATTCTACGTTCGACAATAAATGGTTGAACGGCGATCTCGAAGAAACCGCTGATGAACTCGCAGCGGAGGACGCCGTCTGGATCAAGGCTGAAAAGGCCGGGACCGTGACGGTTTGCGGTCAGGTGCCTTCCGAAAGCACGGTCACCATCCCGCTCGCTGCTGGCTACAACATGGTCGCCAATCCGTATCCGAAGACCGTCAAAGTCGCCGATTTCGGCGTCCTTTCCTCGGATATGGCCGGCTTCGACGAGGAAGGCACGTACGCAACAGAACTCATGGTCTGGAAGAACGGCACCTACACGACGTTCGGCTGGTCCGGCTCGTCGGGAACGGACATTCTTGAAGATCCCTCGCTCGATAACAAATGGCTGAATGGCGACCTTGAAGAAACCAACGACACCATCGACTTCGGACACGGCGTCTGGATCAAGGCCGCGAGCGCCGGCACCATCACCTTCTCGGCCGAATAAGCCGGGTTTGACCAAAACTCGAAAATCAACACAGCAAGAACATGAAAAAGACTCTCGCACTTGCGCTCGCCCTCGGCCTTGCCGGGATGGCCTCCGCCGTCACGATGCAATGGGCCGCCAATAGTGTCTCCTTTGATGGAACACGCTTCAATGCCACAACGTCAACTGGTCTTACCGGTTACCTGATCGCCCTTGACCAGTTTGCCGCAAGCTATACGGTCGACGATTCCTTCTCCGCCGCTACCATCGGAACGGTACTCGACTCGAAAGAGAAGACCTCTGCGGTTGGAAAACTCCAGAACTACTGGGAGATCGACACGGACAACTACGGCAACGGCGACACGTTCGCCGTTCTCCTGAAGTACACGGGTGCTTCCGACGGCAAGACTTACTGGAACCTCTCCAGCGGCCTTGTGACGATGTCAGGCATGGCGCTCGATCCGCCTGCCAATGCGAACAATACGACGGCATCCTTCTCCTACGGCAAGGGCACGGACGGTACCCTCACCGCCGGTGGCGGCTGGGTCGCGGCCGTCCCGGAGCCTGGCATCGCCTGCATGGCCCTCCTCGGCCTCGGGATGATGATCAAGCGTCGTCGCGCCTAAGATCGGCAGCAACGCCAAAATCACCAACCCCCGCGACCGTGCCCCCGGCACGGTCGCTTGTTTTTCCGCCGACGCGAAAGGAGTCAAAGGGGTGGATTGCGAGCGGGGTGGCGGTCTCCGGCTCGCCCTCTTTCTCCTCCCGCCCCTCACTGTTGATAATGTTGTTTGCGTACACGACGCTACGGGGTCTTGCAAGTCTGCCGCGCGTCCGGGTATGATGCGAAACAGCAGGTGCATGGTAAACACCCGCTGCCAGCATGGGAGATGTTCGAGAGAATTCGTGGGCCAAATGCCCGTTCCACTGTTCGAACACCGACGGAAACCACCTGCTTGGGGCGAAAGACCCCGCATACTTGTTTGCGTCATGCAGACCCGTCTATCCGGACGCGCGGCAGCGCCCTCAAAGGATACAGCAATGAAAGAAGAAACACAAACCAAAGACGAAGACGCGATGACGCTTGTAGGCATGGACCTGCACAGCGAGAAGGTACAGCTCAGCATCACCACGTGGCGGCACGGCTCCGATCCGGTGCCCCTTCGCTCGATCGTCACCACGGTGGGGGCGCTGGAACGCACCTACCGCCGGCAGGTGCCGGCCGGGGCGCTGACGGTCCTGGAGGCCTCGAGCAACTCCTTCTCCGTGGCTCGCCGGCTTCTGGCCCTGAAATACGACACCAAGGTCCTGCGTTCCGACATCGCCGCGTCCATGTCCGCGAAAGATCGCGTGAACGACCGCATCGACGCATATAACATCGCCGTCGCCTACGCGCGGCGGGGCGCCGGGACGGATGTGTTCATCCCCTCGCCGCAGTTCCACGAATACCGGGAAATCTGGTTCGCGTACCGAAACGCGACGAAGGACGTGACGCGGCTGAGGAACCGAATCTGGGGTTTCTGCAACCGGCACGGGCTGGACGGCCTTGGAAGGTCGAGGACCCGCCGTCCCGACAGGATCCGCAGGCGCGTCGAGGAGCTGGGTTGGAGCGAGGAGCAGGCCTTCCAGCTCGAAACCATGCTCCGGCAGCTTGAATTCGCCGAGTCGATGAAGGAGCGGTGCGCCGGCCGTATCGAGCAGATCGTGGCTGGAGACGCGCAGATGCGCCGCGCGATGTCCGTGCTGGGCATAGGCCACGTCAACGCCTTCGCGCTCGTGGCGTTCGTCGAGAAGGCCGAGCGCTTCGGGAATCCCAAGAAGCTTGTCCGATACGTCGGGCTGAACCCGTCGGTGTGCTCCAGCGGCAAGTCGGACGGGCGGCACGGGCTTGCCGGGTTCGGACGTAGGGATCTGCGCGCGCTCCTGGTGGAGGCCGCCAACAGCGCCATGAAGTACGGAAAAGGACCCATCCACCGCTGGGCGCGGCGCAAGGCCGCGTCCGGCAAGCCTCGCAACCTGGTGGTTTGCGCGCTGGCGCGGAAGATGCTCGTGGCGCTGTGGCATGCCTTGATGGGGCATCCGACCCCGTCGCGCGAGGCCGAGGACTGCTTCCGCCGCAAACTGGCACTGCTCGCGGGCCATGTCGGCAAGGCTCGCATCAGGGCGATGGGCTTTTCCGGGACGAGCGACTACGTCAACACCGTCGCCGATTCACTTTACGCACATTTGCCTCCACAACCATGGAAAGCAGAGACGAAAGTCGCGAAGACCGCTTGACAAACAACATACTCGAATTCTCGCGAATATCTTCTTTGATTACAAACAGATAATGAACATTGAAATTT
>CAMORM010000231.1 GCA_946623785.1 uncultured Verrucomicrobiota bacterium | reverse complement strand
TCGCTCTCGCCGGTTCCGGGGATGCTGCCGCGGGCGAGATCAGGTGGGAGCCGCTGTACGAGCCTGGCGTCGGCGGCGCGATAGTGTCCGTGCAGGTGTCGCCCCACGATGTCAGACACGTTCTTGCGGGAGGGGACATGCTGGGAACGGGCGTGTCTTTCGACGGAGGGGAGACGTGGAGCCCCGGCCTGGGGCTTGCGACATACGAAATGGCGACCGCCACGTTCCATCCCTCAAGGACGAATGAAGTGTGGATGGGCTCCTGCTCGGGACCCTACAAGAGCATCGACGGCGGCCGCACCTGGGAAATAAAGCGCAGGGGGATGCCGGAGCCTGCGCGGAACCGCTACACCATGATGATCGAGAAAGTGCTTTTCGATCCCTGCGATTCTTCCCGCATGCTGGCGTTCTCCGGATCGTCGCGGCACTGGGGGAAGTGCGTCGGTTTCGGCGCCGTATGGGAGAGTGCGGACGGCGGCGAGTCGTGGTCCAGGATCGGGACAATCACGACAAACGAATGGACGTCGGAATCCGTTGAAGGCGCCAACATCGTGCAGGCGTTCTGGGGGGCGAAGCCTGCCAGCGACTCTGAACCGCGTCAGGTGCACCTGGTGGCAGAAGGAGGCGGCTGGTTTTCGTCGTTGGACGGCGGCAGAACTTGGCGGCGCAGAAAGGCGCCGGGAATCGGCGGCACTATCGCTTCCGTGACGGCGCATCCTTCCGACAGCCGCATCTTCTGGGTCGCTACCGCGCCGGGAGAAAAAGGTGCGGACGGGAAAGTCCCTCCGGGCCGAATATACAAAACAGTCGACGAGGGTCGTTCGTTTTCGCCATGCGACGTGGGAATCACGAGACGCGGCGGCGCGCGCGTCAAGCTCGCCACGCACATCAGCCGGATCGCGGTATCCGCCTCGGACCCCGACCGTCTGTATGTAGGCGATGCATCGTGGAACTCTCCGGCGATATGGAAGAGCGATGACGGCGGCTCGACGTGGGAGGTTTCCGCGAAGGGCCGATCAGTCGCAACCGCAGGCTTCGCCGGGCTGTCGGGCTCCGTCTGCGTCGCGCCGGGAGATCCGGACGTCGCCTACTTCTGGAACACGGAGTCCATCCTGCGTACGCTCGACGGCGGAAGGACGTGGGCGGACGTTTCGTCGCTTCGTCCGGATCCCTCGGAAAAACCGCACGCCTGGCGCGGGCGCGGCTGGACCGGGTGGTGCAGCAGGAACATCGCCTTCGATCCCTATAGCAAAGGGCGGTGCGCCGTCCAGGCGATGGATGCGTGCCACGCGTGGATAAGCGACGACGGACTGCGCACCTGGCACTACGCGAAAGGAACGGTCTCGCCGTGGAGCGGCGGCACCGGAATCGCATTTGGAGAGGGTGGGATGATATACGTCGCCACCGGACAGGGCGGCAAAAACGCCGGCATGCTCGTCAGCCGTGACGGCGGAGCGTCCTGGACTACGGCCTCCGGGCCCGCATGCGGCCTCCCCCCTCCGGAAGGCGGTGCGTTCGGCGCCGTCTTCGCGGATGCGAACGATTCGCGCAGGGCCTTCGTCTTGATGGGCGAGCGGATGTTCCGGACGGAAGACGGCGGGGCGAACTGGAAGGAGCGGCGGCTTGATTTCGCGCCCCGTTCGGTGGCGCGCGATCCGACCGATGCGGGGCGGTGGTATCTGAAGACGGATGACGGCGTGCTCTCGACGCGCGATTGGCTTCAGTTCGACGACCTCGGACTGGGCGGGAAAAAGACGGACGGGCGCATTGCGTGCGACGCATTGGGACGCGTGCTGGTGTGCCGCGGAAGAACAGGAGACAGGAGAGGCCTCTGGCGGTACGATCCGTCGGCGCCGGAACGGGGATGGACGCTTCTCCGCGACGAGCCGCTCGCGTATGCGTGCGCGGCGGATCCGTCCGACTCCGACAGAATCCTCCTCTGCACCTATGACGCGCCCTATCACGACATGGCCGGCGGGAACGGCGTGTTCGCGAGCGAAGACGGCGGGAAGACGTGGCGAAAAGCCGACGGCGGATTGCCGGTGCGGCGCGCGACGTGCATTGCGTTCGATCCGTTCGACCCGGAGACGGTAGTGCTCGGAACGGGCGGCGGCGGATTCTTCCGCGCACGCTGGCGAAAGGGCACCAGCCGGCGGTGACGGCGTGACGAAGGAGAGACAAGGTGTTGTCAAAACAAAGAGGAAAAGATATGTTCCATCGCAGTGTGCTTCTTGCGTGCGTGCTTATCGCGCTGACGGCCGGTGCGGAGGCCGGGGCGAAGGTTGACGTCGAGACTTCGAAGACGTTTGACATGCGGCGTCCGCGCGCCGAGGAATACACGTCCGGCCCGAAGCCGTCGCGGCGCGTTAGGGCGGTGCTGTGGGGCGTCACGCACAACCACGCGCTCGGAAAGTTCGAGGCGATGAAGAAGCTGAAGAACGACTACGAGGTCGTAGGAATCGTGGACAACTCGTCGTCGAAGGTCATGCGCATGTGCGAGCCGGACATGAAGCACTACGAGGGGCTTCCGCGCTTCACGCCCGAGCAGGTCTTAAACGAGGTGAAGCCGGACATCGCCGTCATCGAGGTTTCCAACCAGGAGCTCATCGACGTGGCGCTCAAGTGCGCGAAGGCCGGCATCGCGATGCACATGGACAAGCCACTCGGCTTCACGCTTGAGGGCTTCAAGGAGGTGTCGGACATCTGCCGCGCGCGGAACATTCCGCTTCAGACCGGATACATGTTCCGCGCGAACGACGCGATCCAGTTCATCGTGAACGAAGGACGCAGGGGGCTTGTCGGCGAGATATTCGCGATCGACGCCGACCTGAGCCACTCCTACGGCGGCAAGCGCTACATTCCCTATTCCGCGACATATCCCGCCGGAACCGCCTACCTGCTGACGTGCCACGTCATCGAATACGTCCTTCCGATGATGAACGA
>CAMORM010000230.1 GCA_946623785.1 uncultured Verrucomicrobiota bacterium | reverse complement strand
CTGACTTTTCAATTCACACTCGTGCGGCCGGGATCTCGCGCCGCCGCTGCGCGGCGTACCCGGCGAGGGGCGCTCCGCTCTACTCTACTAGAATTGATACAGTAGCCGAGCTTTTGATATAATGCCCACATGAGAAAGAACAGGGTTATCGAGCAGAACAGGTGCTATCACCTTGTCAGCCGGCTTGCGCACCGTGCGTTCTTCCTTGACGACGAGGAGAAGGACCGCGCGCGGCCGCAACGGCAGTCCTTGAGCTGATGGTGCACGAGATCAACGGCGAGATCCGCTATTTCCGCGGCTGCCCAGATGAGTGGCGCGACGTCTCGTTCGAGAATGTCGCGCTCTCCGACGGCCGCCGCGTGAACGGATTGGTGACGATAAGCCGCTGAACACAGATGGAGGCAGGTCAGGTCATGAAAAGAGGAGCGATGATCATGACGGCCATGATGGCCGTCGCTGCGGTTGACGCCGCAGTTTTCAACGTGCGCGACTTCGGCGCGAAGGGCGACGGAGATTCGAAGGACACGGCTGCGGTGCAGAAGGCGATTGACGCGGCGCACGCGGCAGGCGCCGGCGATGTTGACTGGCCGAAGCTGAATGCCGCCGCGCGAGAGCAGGCCAAGACGCCTGTGCGGGCGGGAAAGCCGGGCGTGCGCCCGTTCTGGAACGCCCATGCGAAGGCGTTCATCCATCCACCCGCCTTCGAGTTCAAGGAGACCGATGGATCCGGTCAATATCGATTCTTGCTAGAGATGGCAGAGCCTGGTAGGGCGGGCGCCCCGCTCCCGTCGTCGGTGCGTTCGGGGTGCGCGCCCTACCAAACGTGGACGGCGGCGAAGCCGTGGATGCCGATTCCTTCCGACATCTGGGACTCGCTCGCCCCCGGCTACTACACGCTCAAGGTCGAAGGCTCCGGCGAGCGCAGGTTCTACCGCGCAGCCGTGTTCCAGGGACCGTATCCCCGTCGCGTGCGCGGCTACCGCGAGGCGGCGCAGAATGTGTATGCGGCCGTCTATAACATGCCGCAGGTGCAGGGATGGAAGACGGGCGACGATCCGCCCGAAGGCTACGACCTCTACTGCTATCCGGCGAAGATTCTCGGCTCCATGATACGCGCCCTGTGCCGCCATGCGAAGGCGAATCCTGGGGACGCGGAGTCCGCGCTCGCGATTTCGCGCAAGATGGCGGACTGGCTTGTCGCGCACAGCCAGCCGGCGGACGCGCCGCTCGCGCACTTCCCGCCGACGTATTGGGGCGACAGGCGTCGCGTGTCGGTGGAGTACGCAGGACAGAACATGCTTCGGTATCCGGCGTTTGTCGCGCTCGCATACTGGGAGCTTGCGGCGGCGGCTGGCGACGAGAAGTACCGCAAGGCCGCGCTCTCCATCGCAAGAACGTACGTGCGGCTTCAGGGTGCGGACGGTACGTGGCCGCTGAAGGTGTTTGAGCGCGACGGCTCGCCCGTCAGGGCCAACAGGCTTGTGCCGGACCAGGCCGTGTTGTGCATGTTCGACAAGGCGTTTGCCGCGACCGGCGACGCCGCGTTCAGGGATGCGCGCGAACGCGCGTTCGCCTACGTGCTGAAGGGGCCTGCGGCGACCTGGAACTGGGACGGCCAGTTCGAGGACGTCGACCCGAGGCCGCCATACGAGAACCTCCAGAAGGGCGATGCCGTCGATGCCGCGCTCAGGCTGTTCGAGCTTGGCCGTCGCGCCGAGGCCTGCGAAATCGTGGACTGGTGCGAAGACCAGTTCGTCGTCTGGAGCGATCCCGTCCACAACATGGACTGGAGGAACTGGAAGACGCCGACCGCGCTGGAGCAGTACGAATACTACACGCCGATCGACGCGTCGATGGGCGACATGATCTGCGCGTTTTCTGCGGCGTACAAGGCGACGGGAGACCCGCTCTATCTCGAAAAGGCGAAGGCGCTCGCCGACAACATCACGCGCAACCAGCGCGAGGACGGCACGATTCCGACATACTTCGACTCGCGCAAGGGCAGCGACTGGGTGAACTGCATGATCCGCGCGGCGGAAAGCCTTGAGATGCTCTCCGAGGCGGCGGACTAGCCGAAGATGAAGCTTCTTCCGCACATGGAGAAGGTGGCCGACGAAATGCGCGCCCTCGGTGTGGAAATCGAAGTGAAGGACAGGTCCAAGGCGTCTTTGGCCGTGAAGAAGGGGTTCTTGAAGAACGATTCGCTGGTGAGGATTCTCGAGTTGCGTTTTGCCGGCAGGAAAGGAAGCCTTGGAACTCCGGGGAAACTGTTGATCAAGGTGGAAGTGGACACGAATCCCCCTGCTGGAGCGACTTCGGCAAGCTGCGCGACACGTATGTCATCTTCATTACAGAGAATGATGTGATGAAGCGGGGGAAAGATATATATTCGTATCAGCGGCGAGAGGATGATACGGGCGATTGTCTTTGTGACGGAACATACATCATCTATGTGAATGGTGCGACGCAAAGCACAACGGAGATCGGCAAGTTGGTACACGACCTGCTGTGTCGTGATGCGGCGAAGATGTAATTTGACGTTCTCAAGAGGCAAGTCAGTCAATTCAAGAATTCAGAAGAAGGGAGGCGCGTTATGTGCAAAGCAATGGAAGAATTCGGAAATCGTCGCGAAGCGCGCGGCAGGCGCGAGACAATGCTTGCGACGGCGAAGCGGATGCTGGAGAGCGGGATGCTTGCGCTGAAGGACATCGCGAAATTTTCTGGCCTTTCGCTTGCGCAGGTCAAGAAGCTTCAGGCATCGATGGCGTGAGAGAAGCTGGACCATAGACACCATTCGCAGCTGACAGTGGCAGTTGCAATTCTTGGCAACATCGAGCTGCACGGCCTTGGCTCGTCCATCAACTGCCTCGGCCTTCGCGTCACTTCCTGCACCACCCGCGACGCGAAGGATATCGCCAAGCTGCTGGCAATGCTGCCATGAGCGCTATGCCATGAGCACTGCATAGAGAATCGCGCAGTTGAT
>CAMORM010000229.1 GCA_946623785.1 uncultured Verrucomicrobiota bacterium | reverse complement strand
TAGCACTTACGGCCCGGCCGTGGGTGCATAAATGCGCAAAGGAAAGGTGCACGAATATCACATCGTGCACCTTTGCCGCCAAATGCCCGACCACCTCATTTCAATGCATTGGCGCCGGAGGCAACGGCGCCATAGGTCGAATCGACAGGCTCGCCGCCGAAGTCGCCCAGAAGGCCGGAGGCCATGGCGCGCTGCATCAGGTCCGCGCGGTTGAGCGCGCACGCCTTCACGCGCAGATTCACGTCGAACTCGCCGTGGCACACTGGATCCGGCACGTCCCGCCAGATGAAGTTCCTGTTCTCGTCTATGCACATCGCCTTCATTTCGTTCCTCCAGGTCTGTTTAAGTTCAAATGGATAGTTCAAATGGAAACAACTAGTGCAACTTGTAAAAACATCCATGTTTGGCGCTACGCGCGACCACACCAGCATAGGCTATGCGGAGACGTTTGCCTCCGCATAAATATCTCAGCGCACTCGGTTCACTTCGCCTTGCGGTCGTGCTTCATCAGGAGCTGCCAGGCGTTGTCGCGGATTTCGACCATGCCCTTGCGAAGTTTTCCGCAGGCCTTCGGTGTCAGCTTAATGAGGTGCGTGGCATGGCCTGGCACAGGCGCCTCGTACTTTCCGAGGAACACCCCGATGTCCTCCTGGCACCACAGGTCGCGCACGATCCACTTGCACTCGATGCCGAGCTTCTCCATGTCGAGGACGATCGTCCGCTCCTCAAGCTCCTTGTTGTAGAGACCGGCCGCGATCGAGCCGTCCGCGAGAGGACGCGCCCAGATCTCCCAGCCGTCGCCTTCGTCAACCACACCTGCGCCGGCGCCGAGCGGATCCTGGTCGACCGCGATGACCTCGTCGTTGGACAGGAGCGAGAACGTGAAGTCGTCGAGCTGCGTCAAGTCGCAGCCGATCATCATCGGGGAGGCGACGAGCGCCCAGAGCGATATGTGCGTGTACTGCTCGTTCGGCGCGAGGCGCGACCCCTTGAATCCGTTCCACGCCATCTTGCCGACGCACAGCATGTCGGGGTCGTTGAACGAGCCCGGCTTCGAATAAACGAACAGGCGCTTCTGCTTTTCGATGGCCCCGGATATGGACGGCCACGTGTCGAAGACGTCGCCCGTCGTGCGCCAGCTATGTCCATACACGAGGTCGCCCCACGACGAGACGTTCTCGCATCCGTACTCGCAGAGCGAGAACACGATGTCGCGGTTCTGCGCCCAGAGCGCGCGTCCCATCACCCAGTAGGGGTACGACCAGCGCCACAAGCCGGAGCCGTACGCCTCCTGGTCGTAGCTGCACCAGTCGTACTTGAGGAAGTCGAATCCCCATTCCGCGTACGTCTCGGCATCGAGGGCCTCATGCCCGAAGCTGCCGACGCAGCCGCCGCAGGTCAGCTTTCCAGGCGAACTGTAGAGCCCCGCCTTGAGCCCCTTCGCGTGGATGTAGTCGGCAAGCGCCTTCATGTCGGGGAACCGCTTGTTGCTGACGATGCGGCCGTTCTCGTCGCGCTCCGGCCCCTGCAGCGTGGCGTCGGGCGAGCCGGGCTTGTTCTGCCAGTAGTCGTCGATGTTGACGTAGCTCCAGCCGTGGTCGGCAAGCCCGGACGAGACGATCGCGTCCGCCGCCGCCTTGACCTTCTCGGCCGTCACGCTGCCCGTGAAGCAGTTCCAGCTGTTCCAGCCCATGGCGGGCGTAAGCGAAAATGCGTCGCCCACGCGCAAGGCAAGCGTTGACTCCGCGCGTCCGCTCCTGTTTTCGGCCGCGAAGGCGACAAGGTACTCGCCGGGACGCGCGACCGAGCCCGAAAGGACCTGCGTGGCCGCGTCGAACGAAAGCCCCTCGGGCAGGTTCGCCGCGGAAAGCTTCATCGGCCTCTCGCCGGTGACGGGAAGGCGCCACAGCACGGGATGCCCCGGACGGACGCCGAGCACGCGCGCGCCGTTGATGCGCGGCGCCGGTCCTGGCGGCGGGGTGAGTATCCCCAGCTGCCGCGAATGGCTGCGCACGTCGTTGGACGGATACTTCCCGGCCTCGTACCAGAACCGCGTGTCGATCCAGTCGGCATGGTCGCAGTCATTGCCGTCTCCGCCGTCGGTAACCTCAAGCGTGCAGGTCTTCGCGCCCCTCAGGTCGGCCTTCAACTCACGCGGCGCCTCGCCGCCCTTCATGAGCGGCGACTCCGCGACGACCTTGTCGTCCGCCCAGATCCTGAACACGACGCTGCCGGACTTCCCCGCGTCGTCGACGCCTACGCGGGTCTCCACGCGAAGCGCGCCTTCGCCCAGCGGGACCACGATCTTCGACGGCGCATGCGTGCCGATTCCGCGCCACATCGTCTTCCCCCCGACCTTCATGAGCTGTCCGGAGACGGACTTTCCGATCCGCACCTTCCCCCATCCGCACGTGGCGTTGGACAAGTCCATCAGGGACGCCTCGAAGGACGACTCCGCCGGAGCGTCCGCCTGCGCCGCAGACGACGCCACCGCAGCCGCCGCAAGCAGCCCAACCGCGAGCTTGATGTTGATCCTTTGGTGCTTCATTTCAATATTCCTTTCATTTTCTATGCATCACACCACACCATCAGTCGGTAAAACCAAATAACATGTCAACTTCTCGTGAAAAGGCTGACCCATAGCTGAACGCGGCAGATGTGCCGCGTCAGCGGACGATGATGCTTAGGCCGGGCTTCACGAGGCGAAGCTCTCCGCCGCTCACCATGACCTTCCAGCCCTCGCAGCCGACAAGGCGGGGAGCGCCGGAAATGCTCGCCGCCTTCGCAACGAGGAAGCTGATCTGATGAACAGAGTTGATGTCGCCGGAAACAACCATCGTGGCATCGTTGCCGAACGACAGCGCACCGGAGACCTTCGCCGTTCCGCTGGCGACAGTCGCCGCGTCAACTCGCCATTCCCCGGTCACGGTCAGGTTGCCGTTCGTGACGGACGGCGATCCCTCCACGTTCGCCACGGTGTATGCTC
>CAMORM010000228.1 GCA_946623785.1 uncultured Verrucomicrobiota bacterium | reverse complement strand
AGCCCCTTGTTCGAGAGCGTCGCGGAAGTCGCCTTGACATAACTTGCCTTCTCCGCGTCGATCTGGGCCTGCGTCTTGTAGTTCGCAGGGATCGGCCCTGCCTGGATGAGTCCGTGGCCCCAAACCTTCGAGGGCCCGTCGGAAAGCTTTTCACAGTTCGCCTTGAGAATCTCGTAAAGCTCGTCGCGCGTGAGGTCTGGCTTCTGCTGCAGGTAAAGCGCGCAGATCGCCGTCGCCATCGGCGCGGCAAAGGACGAGCCGCCATTCGTGCCCGTCGCGCCCGTGGCGCTTGTGTAGAGCGGAACGTTGTTGCCAAACGCCGCAAAGTCCTTCGCCCAGTTGTCGTTGAGCCCGGCAGACGTGCGGTCTCGCTTGATCCCCGCGATGTTGATCACGCCGTCAATGTCCTGCGGAAACGAAAGCGTCTCATTCGGCGCATTGCCGCCGGCCGCCACAAGAATAAGTCCTTGCGCGAGCATCGTGCGGATCTGCTCAGTCGCCCACGCGAGTTGCTGCTCCGTGTAGTCGAACGGCGTGTATCCGCCGCTGAAGTTTACGACGCGGCAGCCGTTCGTGAAGCACCACCAGATGCCGTTGATGTCGTCGACGAATCCGCTACCGTTGTAGGCGTAGAGCGTGCACTCTGGCGCGATGCCGAACTTGTCGGACTTGATGATCGAGGCGACGCCGAGTCCGTGTGACGCAGTCTGCGACGTATCGCCACCTAAGACGTCAATCGCCATGTTCGTGACCGAGCCGTTTACAATCGGGCGAATTCCCGTGTCGACCATGCCGACCTTGACGCCCTTGCCGGTGAAGCCCTGGACGAACGCGTTGGTCACACCCAGCTCGCCCCAGTACCACGGCGCATTCGTGAAGTCCCAGACGCGCTCCGGCTCGTCGCTGTCCGTCGTCGTGAAACTGGCGGTCGAGCTCGTCGCGGACAGCCCGCCCTGCGTTGTCGCGATCGCGCGGATGTAGTACTTCGTCTTCTTCCGGAGCCCCGCGACGGTTGCCGTCTTGGATCCCTGCGTCGTGGCCGTGACATCCCCGGTGGACACGAGTTTCGTGAGGGCGGAGTCGGAATACACCTCGAAATGGATCGTCACGGGTCCGACGGGAATGCCGCGCGCCTTCAGGTTGATCTGCGCGACGGCCTGGTCGTTCGTGATCTTCGTCGAGTCCATCCAGACGCCGCTCAGGCTCGGCGCGCGCGGCACGACCACTTCGTTGTCGTTCGAACCGTCGTCGTCCGCCTGCGGCAGCGCGAAGCGCCAGATCTGGCCGGCCTTGGTCGTGGACAAGACGCCATAGCCGATGTAGAAGTGGCCTTTCGCGTAGGTGAACGACTGGGCGTACTGGTCCGACGTGAAGGTCGCGAGTTGCGTGAAGTTCTGCCCGTCGGTCGTCTTCCAGACACCGTGTTTCTTCGACGAATTCACCGTCATCACGTACATCGATCCGCCCACGACCGCGATGTCGATGGGGTGGGAATTCCCGCTATCGAAGGCGTGGCGCCGGGAAGTGATGTTCCCCGAGGCGTCCATCGCGGCCGAGAAGAACCCGATCGGGTAGCCCTGGGACCAGCCCGGATTCACGATGTAGTAGACGCGACCCTTGAACGGCGTCGCCTCGCGGAAGTGGATCCAACCTGCGGACGAGGAGGAGAGCTCGCGGTCGACGCTCTGGTACCCATTGAGAAAAGTGTCCCACGAGCAGTTCACGCGCCGGAACTGCCATCCGGGCGGATCGTCGAGCTTCCAGTAGTAGCATTGGTTGAGGTTCGGGTTGCTCGCCACGTAGTAGTGGTACGTCACGGCGATGCAGCCGTTCGTGAACGGCATCAGCGTCAGGAATCGCTCGTAGTCCTGGCCGGTCTGGTTTTTCTTGACCGTGTAGCGGTAGTAGCCGTTGGTCTGGCCCGTCGTGACCGATCCCATCTGATGCGAGAACGTATCGTCTCCGTTGAGCCAGTACTGGCTGCCGCCGACGCCGTAGCCGGTGAAGTAGAAGTTCCCGTTGTACTCGCAGAAGTCCCACGAGTGGGTGTAGAGCTCCGCGCCGTTGAGCTGGTGCGCGGGATTCCAGTCGATGGAACCGAGCGGACACGACACCCAGTCGCCCCCCGGATACTTGGCGAAGAAGCTGCCGTAGTTGGAATCGTGTTCGCGCGGGTCGGTCGCGCGTGTCCAGATCCTGCCGTCGGAGAACTTCTTGAAGGCCTCGATCTGCTCCGTGCCCGCGCTGTACTCGTTCGTCCACGTCGGCGTCGCGCCGGGGAGGATCGAGATGATCGGCACGGGACCAGTGTTGTTGCCCCAGTCGCCGCCGCCGATGTAGATGCGACCGTCGATGTATTCGAGGCAATGGCAGCCGCGCGAGGACTGGTAGTCCGTCGATGTGCCGTATCGGGACTCCAGCGGCGTGAAAAGGTATTCTAGAGAACTTGTGACGTCCGTGGCCGCAAGCGCTGCCGGCATTGCGAAGACGAACGGCGCGATAGAGGCAAAAAGGAGACGGGAGCTTTTCATGGCGTTTAGTCCGCGAAGCGGTTGACCTTAACGGAGCTTGATCACCGTCCCGACGTTCTTCCGCGAGACGACAACGGCGTAGGAGCCGTCGTCTTGCCGGACGTCATATTGCACTCGAAAGCCCTTCGTGACGCTCGCGAACTTTCCGGTGCGCATCCCCTCGTGATACTTGATGATCGGATACGGAGCGCCAAACGCGATCTTGCCCGCCGCCGTGACGGAAAGCGTGCCCGCGAGCGAGACGGAGAGGTATTTGCCCTCGACCTTGGTTTCCGAGGCATCGAGGCAACCGCATGTGCCGTCGGAATTGATGGACGTCATAAACGTTCCGCCCTCCTGCATCAGGAACGCGCGCATAACAGGGGTGTCAGCCGCCGTTTCATTGTAGGGGACACGGATCAAACCACGACGGCCGCCGTCGTAGCCGACGAGCCCGGGCGCGAATACGCCCTTGTTGCCAACCAT
>CAMORM010000227.1 GCA_946623785.1 uncultured Verrucomicrobiota bacterium | reverse complement strand
ACGTCATGGCCGCCGCCGCAAGCGGCAGCAGCGCAAGCGTTCTCGCAAATACATTTCTCATGGGCTGGATTATCCCCCTCTTCATGTTTTCCTTAGGCATTCTACCACGCCATCTCCTGCGGCGTCAAGAGTGAACCGCGCGAACGCGCGACGCTCCCGTCAATCGCCTCCATCCTCGGCGGCGAACGCCAGCCGACGGCAGTAGTTTCCTTCTCAGAAGTAGATGCGCTCCTCCACCCAGGGCGGAACAGGAATCGACTTCGCCCGCATTGCCTCCGCATAGCCCCTGAAGTCGAAGTCGACCTCGCGGAAGCGCACCTCGCCGCTCTCCGGATCGAAGAGGACATAGTTGGAATACGGCCGCACGCGCGGATAGCCGACCGCCCCTACGTTCACGAGATACTGACATCCCTCCTCCATGCGGAAGTCCCGCTCGTCCTCCTCGCGGCGGCAGTCGGGGAAATGCGGATCGGAGAAGAATCCGAGCGTGAAGACCGCCGGTATATGGGTATGCCCCACGAACAGCATCCGCTCCTCGCGGCATGTAATGGAGTCGCGTGCGTCGAACCTGGTGTGGATGTAGCGCATGAGGTGCGGTGCGGCGAAGTTAGCGTGCGCGACCGCGAAGCCGTCGCACTCGCACACTGCGGGAAGCGAACGAAGCCAGTTGAGGTCCGATTCGCCCAGCTCGCGGCGGTGGCGCTCCGTGCCCTCCCGCGCGGTGTCGATCATTCCGTCCGTGTTGCGCCAGCCCGCCACGGCCGCGTCGTGGTTTCCCATCGCGCACTCGATCCCGCGCTCGCGCAGGATGCGTATCGCGCCTGCGGGGTCAGGTCCGTAGCCCACGACGTCACCTGCGCAGACCACCTTCTCCGCACCGCAGCGCTCGGCGTCCGCCAGCACCCTCTCGAGTGCCGGCGGATTCGCATGTATGTCCGATATTATCGCATATTTCATTCTCTGTTTTTCCTTTTTTAAATCTCCTTTTTTGTGTTTTCAGTTGCGCGGCAGATGCGCCGCGTCGGTAAGGCGGTGAGATCCACCGCCGCCTGCAGCCTCGCCGCCTCATGCGGCGAAGCCGATGGGATGGCTGCGCTCGACGCCGTCCTTCTTGACCGCGCACTCCTCCTTCAGCGCCGCGAGGCGGTCCTCGTTAGTCGCCTCCTCGCCAAGATAGAAAAGTTCCTGGCGCACGGTGCGGAAGTCTCCTGGCGCGAGGTTGCGGAGCTCCTTGAGCTCGGCGGCCTCTGCCTTCGAAAGTTTCGTCCCGAACATGCGCTCGAAGAAGAGGCGCGAGCCCGTCTCGTCGAGGTAGCCGAACTCGAGCTTGAACGTGAAGCGGCGCATCGTCGCCGGGTCGAGGTTCTTCGAGAAGTTCGTCGCGGCAATCATGATGCCGTCGAAGTTCTCCATCTGCTGAAGGAGCTCGTTCACCTGAGTCACCTGCCAGCTCTGGCGCGCGTTCGCGCGGTCGTGGAGAAGTCCGTCGACCTCGTCGAAGAACAGGATGGCGTGCTCCGCCTCGGCGCGGCGGAAGGCCTTCGCAATGTTCTGCTCGCTCTCGCCGACCCACTTGGAGAGGAGGTCGCTCCCCTTCACCACCATGACCTTGCGGTCGAGCTCCCTGCCGAGGTACTTGACGAACTCGGTCTTGCCGGTTCCGGGAGGCCCGAAGAGGAGGACGTTCATGCGCGGCCTGTCGACGGACGTCTCGCCGAAGGCGGTGTCGAGGTAGTTGCGCGCGGCCTTCACGACCTTCTCGAGCTTGACCTTCCCCTTGATGTTCAGCCCCTCGAGCGAGTAGTCCTTCGCGGGGAGGAAGCGGTTCGAGTCCTTCACGCCCATGAGCCTGCAGTGGGGTTTCATGAGCGTCGCGACGAGCTCGTCAACCTTGTCGGCGGCGGGAGCCATGCGCTTCACATTCGAGAGGACAGTGGAGATTCCGCCCGCGCTCGTCTCGTACTTCGCGGAGTACTCGGCGATCTTCCCCTCGGGGATGAGTTCGCCGAGCCCGTGCTTCGCGACCTGGTTGCGCCAGATGGCCGCGCGCTGCGCGCCGTTGAGGCGCTCGAAGCAGATGGAGTAGTCGAAGCGGCGGCGCACGGACTCGTCCATCGCCGAGGCGGGGGCGTTGGAAATCCAGACCGCCGGGAGCTTCATCTCGTCGAGGAGGGTGTTCATCACGCCCTTCTCGGTCGACTTGCCGCCGCCGAAGTCGAAGCCGAAGAGGCTGAAGCCGCAGGAGCTCCCGCGCAGCAGCTCGTCCGCCTCGTCGACGATCATCATGCTGTCGGACGCGTCCTCCTGGGTGTTGCACACCTTGATGCCGACCATGCGCGCCTCGGCCTTCATGTTCTTCCCGTCTTCGTCGCCCTGCTTCACCTCGAACGCGGTGCGCCCGAGCTCCTTCGCGAGGCTCCGCGCAAAGCTCGTCTTGCCGGTCCCTGGGGCTCCGTAGAGGAGGATATTGCACTTGCCAACCTTGCCCGAGAGCATCTTCTTGAGGACCTCCCCATCGCCCTTCGAGAGTTCGCCGTAGTAGTCCCACGGAAGGACGTCGGCGAAGTCGGTCTTCGTGTAGAAGCGCCGCTCGATGGCCTCGTCCGTCGTGCCGTCGAGGTATCCGCCGAGCGTGCGGCGGCTGAAGTCGTAGTCGCAGTCGAGGAGGTTGAACTTCAGTATCGCGCCGTCGGGCGAGAGCGCCTTGACGACTTCCGCGTACGAGCGGTCGAGCGCCATCGCGTAGTGGAGGGGCTTCTCGCGGTCCTCGATGCGGACCGGCCACGCGAAGCACGTCTGGTCGCGGACGTACGCGAAGACGAGGATTTCCATCTCGAGGTCGTTCAGCTTAAGGACGCGCTTGAGCTCTGCGAACCTGCGCGCTATCATGTCGCGCGAGCCGTCCGAGCAGTCGGACTCCATGCTCTCGAAGACAGCCTCGAGCACGGCGCGGCACTTGCCGCGGTTGCCGGGGGTGTTCCAAAGCGCGCAGAACACTTCGTCCAGAGGGTCGGAGAGGTCGAGCCTGCAGCTGCGG
>CAMORM010000226.1 GCA_946623785.1 uncultured Verrucomicrobiota bacterium | reverse complement strand
CGATAAATGCGCGGCTTGTGCTCTCGGGACCAGATGGAGTTGAGGGCTCGGTGCGCGTCACGGTACGGAACTTCTATAACGAAACTGTGTATGACAAGACGCTGCCGTTTGCGTTGCCTAAAGACAAGGTTCTTCCGCTCGACTTCGATCCCGAAAAGTTGGGAACAGGAGTATTCGTGCTTGGTACGGATTTTATAATTGAAAACAACTTAAACAACATAAAACAACTTTCTGAAGGTCGGCGGGCAACCGCCCGCCGAGGAAATAGTCTTGAAGATGAATCGACGCGCGGTTGCGCGTCGTCCACAAATGAGTTGTTTTCAAGTTGTTCATGTTGTTTTCAAATTAACAATTACCGCTCGCCCTATCAGCGGTTTGCAATACTGAAACCGCTTGACGGGACTCACGAGACGGCGAACTTCTACGTGCAGTTTCCGTACTACGAGCGGGGCTCCAACGGCGAGAAGCTCGCACGGTACGCCAAGGCGATCGGCATCACGACGACGACCTGGGAGCGGAACTCGGCTTTCGCCGACACAAACGCGCCGACGGCGCGGTTGAGGCGCAAGTACGGCATCACGGCGCGGCTCCACTGTGTGTCTTCTGAACTCGCGCAGAAGTACCCGGACCGCTTTGGCCCCGGCAAGGAAGGACTCAAGGCCTTCACGAACGCCGTTCCGGAGCAGATTGCCTTCATCGAGAAGGAGGCCTATCTCGCGGGCCTCGGCGCCGCGCCGGACGACAACTGGTGGGCGCTCTGGAACGAGGAGGACGGGCAGCTCCCGACGCTCAGGAACGCGAAGAGCTCGGAGGCGCGGTATGCGGCGTGCGAGAGCTGGTTCGAGTACCAGTACGCCTGTTGGAAAGGACTTAAGAAAGCGTTTGACGAGCGGGGGCTGAAGCTCATGTACGCGCCGACGCACGGCTCGTGCAACTACATCAACACCGAGCGCCGCGAGATGATCGACTTCTTCATGGAAGTCGCGGCGAAGCGGGGCTTCCACTACGACTTCATCGCCGTCCATACCTACTGGGGGCTCGACAAGTCGTTTATGGGCTACTCCGACCGCGACGAAGACGCCGCGCTTCTCCTTAGCCGGATGGCGCACTACGGCTATCCCGAGACGACGCCTGTCATGTTCTCCGAGGGCTTCAATTTCCTGCCGTTCACGATTCAGCGCTGGTATGCCGAGGGCAGCGCCGACAACTACAACAACGGCGTCGGCGTCTCGCTTGACCTTGGCTGGCGCGAGTTCCTCCAGGTGGGCTCGATGGCGCGGCTCTACGTCATGGACCTCAAGTACTGGCCGCGCGCCATGACGAGCCACACATGGCAGAGCCGTCTTGTCGCCGATGCGCAGATGTCGCCGTACATGTGGAACATGGTGCCGAACACCCTGGGGCATATTCTGCCGTCGCCCAAGTTCGTCGGCGACGTGAAGCGCGACGGATGGCGCGCGTACGTATTCCGCCAGGGCGACTACGGCGTCGCGGCGGTGTGGACAAACGAGCGCCAGGCGGAGCTGGGGCGCAAGAAGGGGAGAATGCTTAAGCTCGCGCTTCCGAAAGACGTTCGCTTTGTCGACTTGATGGGCAACCGCCGTGCCGCGCCGACAGCAAACGCCGACGGCACGACGTTCGTTCCCCTCACTCCCGCGCCGCTCTTTATCGTCTCGCGCGACGCGGAAGGACTTGTAAAGGCGTTTGAAAATGCGGAACAGTGAGTATGAAAGGAACAAAAGAAATATGAAATCTTCATTGATTGCGTTTTTTGCGGCACTCCTTTGCACCGTCTGCGCGGCGGATATGGCCGTTGCGGCACTGCCAGCACCGCAGTGGATTTCCGGCGACTCGGCAGATCCCGCGAAGCCCGCGCCGATGCTGCTGAAGGAGTTTGCGCTTGATGCAAAACCGAAGAAGGCCGTGTTCTCCGTCGCCGTCGCGGGATGGTGCGAGGTCTACGTGAACGGCGAGAAAGTTGGTCGGGACGTCCTTTCGCCCGTCACATGCCTGCCGGACAAGCGCCTGTCGTCCGTTGCGCACGATGTCGCGCCGTTCTTGAAGAAGGGTGAGAATGTCGTGGAGGTTCTGCTCGGCAACGGCTGGTTCAACTGCTTCACGAAGGACGTGTGGGGCTTTTCCTCGGCGTCGTGGCTCGGTGCACCGAAGCTCTGCGGCGAATTCGTCGCGGACGGCAAGCGGCTTTTTGCGACGGACGGCAGATGGATGGCCCGCGATTCGGCGATCGTGTTCAATGCGCTCAGAAACGGCGAATACTACGATGCAAGGCGGGAGGGCAGCCGTGCGAATGTCCGCGCCGTCAAGGTCGAGGACGCTCCGGCCGTGGCCGTTTCGCCGGAAGACGCAGCGCCCTGCCGGGCTTTCGACCCGATTTTTCCGGTGCGTTCGTTCCCCGCCGGGAATGGCGGCACGATCTACGACTTTGGCTCCAACCGCGCGGGATGGTGCGAAATAGAAGTCATGGGCGAGGCTGGGGCGAAGGTTATGATCGACTACGACGAGTGCCTGTCGCCGACAAATACGCTTCTCGGCGACATCGGCATCTTCATCAGGCGCAACAACGATCCCCGCCCGGCCCAGCATGACGAATACACGCTTGCCGGAAAGGAAGGAGGGGAGAGGTGGCATCCGCGCTTTACCTACCACGGCTTCCGCTATGCGCAAGTGCGAACGGAAGGGAAAGTGGAGCTTAAATCAATCAAGAGCGTGTTCGTGCATTCCGACTTCGACTCCGTCGGTTCTTTCAAGATATCCGATCTGGTTTTCGGGAAACTCCAGGATGCGACGTGCCGCAGCTATCTTTCGAATTTCACAGGGATTCCCACTGACTGTCCGCACCGCGAGAAGAACGGCTGGACGGGAGACGCACAGCTCGCGATGGAGACCGGGCTATGGAACTTCGACGCGAAGGCGGGATATGTCCATTTCCTTCGGATGATGCTTGATGCGCAGAAGCCGGACGGGCAGGTTCCGTGCATTCTTCCCTGCACGGAGAAGTTTGGATATGGCTGGGGTTCAGGACCGGCAT
>CAMORM010000225.1 GCA_946623785.1 uncultured Verrucomicrobiota bacterium | reverse complement strand
TGTTGTCGTGGAACGTCTGCCACGGGCAGTTCCGAAGGCAGCCAGAGTTCGCAAGGATGCAGAGCTTCTTTCCGTTAGCGCGGCACCAGTCCGAAAACCTCTTCACTGTCTCGAGATTGCGCTGTACGTCGCGTCCGAGATAGTACGAATCGAACAGCGGCGCGAGGTAGCGGAACGCCTGGATCGTCGTGAGCCGCATGTTCACCGAAGCGCGCACCTCGATGTCGGGAGCGGTCGCCTTAAGCGTGCGCGCGACGAACGGCGATGCCGTCGTGCAGACTTCCGGCCTGCATCCCCACGAGTCGAGTTTTCCCACGATGGCCGCGATGCGCTTCTCCAGCGCGACGCTCATCGCCTCCGCGCCGTAGCAGTTGGCGTTGAGAAGAAGGTCGAGTCGCACGCCGGCCGCGCGTAGCCGCGTAAGGTCGCGCTTCAGCGCCGCCGCAAGCTCTTCGGGATCGTTCTCCTCCTCAAAGCCCAGCACCGGGCGGCCAGATGGCTCGTCGACCCACGGAAAATACACCTCCTTCACGGACGGATGGCGCAACGCGATCTCCGCGAACGGCGCGCCGTCCGCGAAATGCTGGTATCCGGCAGCAAGCGGAATCATGACAGTCTCTCCTCAGTCGTTGAGAGGGCTGAACGGGTCTTCGTCGGTTTCGACGCGTCCCTCCCTGTCCTCCATGCGGCCTATGTATTCCTTGGCGATGTCAGCCGGAATCTCATATGGCTTGGTGTGATCGATCTTCCACTGCTTCCATCCCGGCTTGCGGAACGGATTGCGGAATGTCTTGGTGAGCTTGTTGCGCTGCTCGAGGTGAACCATGCAGGCACGGATGCATCCACACGCGCCCTCCACGGCGCGGCCGTATCCGTACTGCCTCGGGAAGTCGCCATCGAACGGGGAAAGCGACTTGTCGGCTCCGCCGTGTATTCCCTCCTCGCAGGCAAGTTCGTCCAGCTTGCCCCACTCGATCTCGTGGCCGCATACCGTGACCTTGACGGACTCCGTCATCGATATCGCGTGCCCCGCGCAGTTTCTGACGCAAAGCTTGCAGCGGTCGCAGATGTGACCTTCGTAAATTGGGTCGTATTCGTCAAATTCCGCATCGGTGAACAGCATCGCGAAGCGGACGCGCGGCCCGAACTCCGGCGTGAGGAACATCTTCGACCAGCCGAACTCTCCGAGCCCCGCGAGATACGCCGCCATGCGGAAGTGCACCAGCACGTCGGGCGCAGGGCGACCCTCCGCGACATGGCGACTGAGGCCGGCGCGGAACTTGCCCGTCACCGGGTTCACCGCATCGCCGCCGTTCGCGTTCTGGAGCGGGAACACCTCGTAGCCGCGCTCCTCTAAATAGCGATTCAGCTTCCAGAGCACCATGGGGCCGTGCACCTGGTTGAGCGACGCGTAGCCCATGCCGGGATAGTCGAGAAACCTCGTTCCCTCCTCGATGCCACGCAGTAGTCCGCGCGGGATGCGAAATCCGAAGACTATCATCGATTTCGCTCCCGGGAAAATGTAGCGCGGGTCGTTTTGCTTCGGCGCACCCTCCCAGCGGCTCATCGGCGCTATGCCGACGCAGTCCGCGCCGAGGCGCTTCGACAGCGCCTTTATCTCGGCGCTCGTGACATCTTGAAATTTATCACTCATAAAATCTCAGCTTCAAACTCTCAACTCCCAACTCTCAACTCGCCTCAAGCGACCCCGCCGCTTGAGGCGTTGTCCTGGACAAGCCCGGCCGCGGCCTTCGTACCGTAGTTGGACTTGATGTTGTAGTTCGTGTAGGCGTCATGCGACTCGATGTTGCCCTCGTATTCCTTGGCGATATCCGCGGGGATCTCGTACGGCTTCGAGTGGTCTATCTCCCACTGCTGCCAGCCCTCCTTGCGGAAGGGATTGCGAAATCCGTGAGTCATCTTGGCGCGACGCTCCAGGTGGACCATGCAGGCGCGGATGCATCCGCAGCTACCTTCGTGCGCGAGGCCGTAGCCGTACTTGCGCGGATAGTTGCCGTCGAAAGGCGAAAGCTCGCGGTTGAGCCCGCCCTCGCGGAAGGCCTTGGAGCAGGCCATTTCGTCGCGCTTCGCCCATTCGACCTCCACCCCACATATCGTCTTCTTCACGGTCTCCGTAGGCGAAATGCACTTGCCGTGGCAGTTCTTGACGCACTCCATGCAGCGGTCGCAGATCTTGCCGGTGTATATCGGGTCGGGATCCAGCTCCGCGTCCGTAAGCATTATCGCAAAACGCTGGCGGGGGCCGAATTCCGGCGTGAGGAAGGCGCGGGAGTAGCCGAACTCGCCAAGCCCGGCGAGAAACGCCGCCATGCGGAAATCGACGGAGACGTCGGGCGCGGGGAGCCCCGGCCTGACGGGACGGCTCCAGCCCTTGCGGAAATTCCCCGTGAGGGGGTTGACGGCTTCGCCGCCGCCGACGTTCGCCATGGGCACGGCCTCGTAGCCGTGGTCCTCCATGAAGCGGTTCATCTCCCACAGGACCATCGGCCCGTAGATGGAGTTGAGCGCGGCGTAGCCCATCGTCGCGTAGTTGAGATAGTGCGTGCCTTCCTCTACGCCGCGCAGCGAGCCGCGCGGGATGCGGAAGCCGAAGACGATCATCGACTTTGCGTCCGGGAAGATGTAGCGCGGGTCATGCTGCTTGTCGGCTACGCCCTCCCATCGGCTCATTGGCGCAATGCCGACGATGTCGGCGCCGCATTCGAGCGCCTTGGCCTTGACCTCTGTCGCTGTCAGTTCTTTTTCGTAGGACATAATAAAAAGTTTGAAGTTTGAAGTTTGAAGTTAAAAGTTTAAAGTTGACAATCGCATGTGGACTTGGGGTTGAGACGGCGCAAGACGGGAATCAGCAGGAGGCCCGCGGCAACGGACACGCTCGTCAGCGCTGCGGCAAACGCGATGCGGCCATAGATCCAGCCGCCTACCGCGAACATGAGCGAGTAGATGGCGGCGCATGAAACCGTCATGGCCAGCATTCCCCATGCGATGTCGTGCCCGCTGGCATGGATCTTGTTCTGGAACGCCGCGCGCTTCGCCGCCTC
>CAMORM010000224.1 GCA_946623785.1 uncultured Verrucomicrobiota bacterium | reverse complement strand
CCGGAGGACGGCAAGATGGCGTTCACGATATGGAACCTCGAGAAGAAGTTCGGCAAGAAGGACTTTGACAACGAGTACTACGACTTCACGCTCGACCGCTTCGACTCGTGGGGGCTCAACACGATAGGCAACTGGAGTGCACGCGAGCTCTCGCTCAAGTCGCGCAAGCCGTACGTGATGAGCGTGCTGGAGCGCGCGAAGGGGGTGAAGCGCCATCCCAAGTTCCAGCTCTACGACTTCTCGGCGCCCGACTTCGAGGAGCGCATGCGCCAGGCGATACGCGAGCGCTTCGCGGAGGACGCTGCGCTCGCGCACGCGGCGAAGGACCCGATGTGCATCGGCTTCTTCGTGGACAACGAGCTCCAGTTCCACCGCTGGATCCCTGCGGTTGGCGAAGGGCGCGCCGCGCGCGGCACGGAGCTCTACTTCAGGGTATGCCGCGAGGAGCTCAACCGTCTCGCGCCGGGCAAGCTCTACCTCGGAAGCAGGTTCGTCGGCTTCCGCCAGCCGGGACTACTGTGGCGCACCGCAGCGAAGTACTGCGACGTCATAACGGTGAACGCATACGCGAACTCGGTGTACAACCTCTCGGAGAAGATGTTCGCGAACGGCGCGGAGAAGCCGATTCTTGTTGGCGAGTTCCACTTCGGCTGCCTCGACCGCGGGATGTTCAAGCCGGGTCTCGCGCCAGTGTGGAGCCAGGCGGAGCGCGGACGCAGCTACACGAGGTTCGTGGAGGGCTGCCTGCAGCATCCGCTCTTCGTCGGCTGCCACTGGTTCCAGTACCGCGACCAGCCGCTTCTCGGACGCGGCGACGGCGAGGCGTACCAGATCGGGTTCGTGGACGTGTGCGACCGTCCGTATCCCGAGCTTGTGCGGGCCGCGCGCGAGGTCGGCGAGACGATGTACGAAAAGCGCAAGAAGGGCGTCTGGTAAGGCGTCCTGCAGGAGACAAATGAGGAATGTTTTGCTAGCTGCCACGGCTGCCATGTGCGTGACGGCATCATCGGCGGCGTCCAGGAAAACGGCGTCGCTATCGGGGCCGGGCTGGCTGTGCGACGGCGAGGAGGTGTGCGTGCCGCACACGTGGAACGCGCTCGACGGCGCAGATGGTTCGCCCGAAGGGGATCCGCCGCCGAAGCACGGGATGTCGGTCGCGCCTGATTCATACGTGCGCAAGGCCGCGCGCTATTCGCGCCGGCTTCCCGACCCGACTCCCGGCATGCGGCAGTTCGTGAGATTCGAGGGCGTGTCGCGCAAGGCGGAGGTCTACGTGAACGGACGACTCGCCGGAAGGCACGTAGGCGCGTTCACGGCGTTCGCGTTCGAGGTGACCGCGCTGCTCGCACCGGCCGACAACGTGCTTGAGGTCGTGGCGGACAACAGGTGGGATCCGGACGTTGCGCCGCTTTCCGCCGACTACACGCTCTTCGGCGGGATATACCGCGGAGTCGAGTGGATCGAGACGCCGCAGGTGTGCATAGATCCAGTCACGGACGGCGCGCTGGGAGTTGATCTCGACGTCAACACGAACGGGACGGTCCGTGCGAAGATACGCGTGCTGGGCGGGCCGGACGAAGAGCGCGTGTTCGTTGTGGAGAACCCGGAGCTGTGGTCGCCGGAGAATCCGAAGCTCTACGAGCGCGAGATATCCATCGCCAGCGGAGACTCGGTCAAGGTGCGCTTCGGGTTCAGGACGGCGGAGTTCCGCGAGGATGGCTTCTACCTGAACGGCGTGAGGCGCAGGCTGCGCGGAGTGAACCGACACCAGGACGCAGGACTATGCGGATGGGCGGCGACTGCGGAGGACGAAGACCGCGACTTTGCGATGGTCGCGGAGATGGGCGCGGACGCGGTGCGGCTCGCGCACTATCCGCAGAGTCAGCATGTGTACGACATCTGCGACGAGAAGGGCATCCTAGTATGGAGTGAGACGCCTGCGATAAACTGGCTTTCGCGCTCGCCGGAGTTCAAGGCCAACCTTCTGCAGCAGGCGCGCGAGATGGTGGCGCAGCACCGCAACCACCCGTGCGTGTTCGCGTGGAGCCTCTTCAACGAGATATACAACGACGTCCCCGAAGATCGCTCGGAGGAAGGGTGGATGGAGGACATCCTCGAGGAGGTGAAAGGCGAGCTGAAGAGGCGAGACCCGTCGCGTCCCGTGGTGGCGGCGTCGGACCGTCCGGCGAAGCGGCGCCTGAACGACATCCCCGACGAGCTTGCGTTCAACGCGTATCCCGGCTGGTACGGAGACACGACGATGGAGCAGGACTTCGCCAACTGGTTTGCTGCATCGGGGCGGAAGAAGCTCGGCATAGCGGAATACGGCGCGGGCGGAAATCCGTTCGAGCATCTTGACCCGCTTCCGCCGGGGCGGCTGGACCCTGGCGGGCCGGTGCATCCCGAGGAGAAGCAGGTGATGCTGCACGCGGCGGACTACCGCGCGATAGCGTCCGACGACAGGATATGGGGCGCGTTCGTCTGGGCGATGTTCGACTTCGCGGCCGACGCGCGGCGCGAGGGCGGGAAGAACGGCATCAACGACAAGGGCATGGTCACGCGCGACCGCGCGACGCGCAAGGACACGTTCGAGTTCTACAGGGCGAACTGGACAGGGGATCGCGTGCTCCACGTGTGCTCGCAGCGGATGGAGGAGACTTCGTCCGCAGCCGCCACGGTAGTCGGCTTCTCGAACGTAGGCGACGTGACGCTCTTCGTGAACGGCGTGGAGATCGGGACGAAGTCGCCAGATTCGGTGAAGGTGGTCGAATGGCGCGACGTCCCCCTCAAGCCCGGCGAGAACTTGATCGAGCTCCGCGCCGCCGGGCTCGCCTCGTCCCGCTCCCTCCGCCGGTTGTAGAACGGTAGGGACGCGTCCACGACGCGTCCGCAATCTGTGTCGAGGCCTTGGTAGGGCGCGATCGCCGAGCGCGCCGCAATCATCGGCTGTTGAATTGCCGTTTGTTGGCGTTTGCGATGTAACGGCGGCGTCTGTTGACTCATGTCTCACGTCCCTAGGCGCAAGCCCCTTTCCCCAAAAGGGTGTATCTCCTATGAGAACGAATGTCAATAGGCTAAATCGCTTTGGCGATTTCCGCATC
>CAMORM010000223.1 GCA_946623785.1 uncultured Verrucomicrobiota bacterium | reverse complement strand
GGCTCTCGCGCTCGTGGGACGCAACGCAACCGCGCAGCAATGCGCCGTTGTCGGCGACGAACGTCGTGTGCGCGTCGTTGAGCCGCGCCCTGCCGCGCGGGATTTTAACGGCGGCATTCGCCGCCGCCCCAGCCAGGGTGGCGGCGATTGCGAGCGCCGCGCACCGCCGAACCGCCGCCCCCCTCTCTTCCCTCTTCACTCTAACCTCTTCCATTTTCCCTTTTCACTCCGCCGTGAAGCGGAATTCCTCGATTTCGCAGATCGACTGCTCCCTGAGACCGGAGTTGAACACGAAATACAGCGCGGCCTTGCCGTCGAGCTCCGCGAGTGGCGCGACGTCGATTGCGGTGCTGCACGGGCGTTCGGGGAGAGATGCGGAGATGGCGGTCTCGCCGACCTTCAGGCCGCCCCCGGCGGCGTTCGGACTCTTCACCCAGACCTCGAGCGAGGCATCGACGCCCTGCGGAATCATATTTATGACGAGCTTCAGGTTCTTCCTGCCGCGTGACTTGGAGAAGTTGAAATACTTGTAGCCGACGACCGAGCCGGCCGTGACGTGCACGACGCTGGAGCGGTTGACCTTGGCGGCGTAAGGGTCGCTTTCGTCGTAGCAGTCGGCGTAGAACGGCTTCATCCAGGGTCCGGAGTACTGGACCGTGGGGTATGTCTGAATTGCCGGCGCGGGTCCGGTGTAGTGGCAGGCGATGCCGGCGGCGTGGCGCTCGAACGGGTCGAGCCCGCCCAGCTCGAATCCCTCGGAATTGTATTCGCCCTCGGAAATGACGACCTTGCCGCCGGGTCCCTCCTCGACTTCTACGGTGATGGGAGCCACCATCGCCTGGCGCGAGAATTCATCCGCTCCCGACTGGCGGTGGTAGAACACGTACCACTGGCCGTTGATTTCGCAGATGCTGCCGTGGGTGTTTCCGCCGGGGCAGGCCGTGACAACCGTCGCACCGGCGGTGGCGGCGCACGCCGCGAATATCAGGTGTTTCATTGTTTTAGATTATCTCTTGTCCTTTTCGTGTCCGGTTGAAGAATATTTGAAGAAGTCGAAGTCGGCGTGGCCGCCGGGGGTCTTCGTCGAATAGCAGAAGAGTGCGAACTTGGTGCCCATGAAGAAGCGCGTCCAGTCGAAGTAGAGCGGCACCTCCTCGCCGATCTCTCGCCAGTCCTTGCCGTTCGTGCTCCACGAAAACTTCGCTACATCGCGGCCAGCGCGGAAATCGGCCTGCACACGCAAATAGACGATGTTGCCCTTGATTTCTACGCCTTGCTTCTCGATCGAATCGACACGCTCGATGACGCGGTCGTCTGCAAGGATCATGTCCTCCGTGCACATGACGAGGCGCTTGGAGCGCGCATGCTTCTCGACCATCAGGATGCCGCTTAGGGACTGGAAAGCGGCGATACCGGCGCGGTCGCCGTCGCGCAGTCCAGAGACATCGAGCTTAACGACTCCTTCGCACTCCGGGCCGGTCATGCGCTGTGTGAGTGTGTTCCTGGCGAGCATGAGGTTAGGAGCGGTGGTGCGCGTGGAAAGGCGCAGCCAGCCTGGGCGCTTGCGCAGCGACCATGCGTCCTTGATGGGTCTGTGATTCCACTGCCAATAGAGCGAGAGGGACTTCGCGCCGAAGTCGTCGCTTCCGACGATCCCGGAGAGGTCAGGGTAAGGCTTGGCCGTGTCGTTAGGGATGCTGCGCCCATCCTCGGCGCCGAGCATCGGCCAGCCATCGCGCCAGAATACGTCCATTAGGCAAGGGACGCGGCCGACGCCTCCGCGGTCCTGGAAAATCAGCCCCCTCCACTTGCCGTCGGGGCACTGTACGATCTGTCCCTGGCCTAGGCCGCCCCACGTTTCGAATGGGACTTCGAGGACGACCTTCTTCTCCCAGTCGCCGGCAAGAGAGCGCGCGCGGTAGCAGACCTGGCGGCGGATGCGGCCTGGCGCGTCATAGACCATGGAGATCATCATGAGGTAGTACCAGCCGTCCTTCTTGAAAGCGAACGAGCCCTCGAGGAGTCCGCACTCCTCATCGTCACGAACGGGGATTTGGCGGCGGAAGCCGTCTGGCTTTTCGCCGGTGAGGTCGCTGGTGAGCTCCACGAGCTCACCCGTGCCGTAGAACATATAGACGCGGCCATCGTCATCGAAGAAGAGCGAGGAATCATGCCATCCGCCCGGTCGTGAATGAAGGCGCCACGACCCCTCGGCCTTGTCGGCGACGTAGAGGAAGCCCTTGTTCGGCTCGCCGTTGCAGTTGAACCACACCCAGAACTTGCCGGCGTGGAAGCGCAGCGACGCCGCCCACTGCCCCTGCCCGTACGTCGTGCGCCCATCCTCCAGCTCGTAGCGAGGGCCGTCGGCGATCTCGTCGAAGACGTACGATACGGTCTTCCAGTGGATCATGTCGCTTGACTTCATGACGGGTGCGCCCGGCTGCAGGTGCATCGTGGTGGAGACCATATAGACGTTAGTGCCGTCAGAGCACAGCGCTGTATCAGGCACGTCAGCCCAGATTACCGGGTTTCGGTACGTCGCCTCCGCCGCGAACACAGCGAACGCCGCTCCGGCACTGATTATTGCAAAAAATCGTTTCATCACTGCAGACAAACATTCTCAATTTTTCGAGGTTGCGTAAAGTCCAACGGTGGCGCCGATGAAGCCGCCGGCCGTGCCGGTCGTGAGCACGTCCGCCTTCTCCTCGCCGCCGAGCTGACGCCACTCGCCGTCGCCCTGGCGAAGGAAGAACCTCAGCTTCTCGTCGCGTCCCTCTGCGCGGAACGAAACCGCACCGTCCGCCACGGGAACTGACGCGACGACGCGTCTGCCGTTCTTGTCGCATCGCGTCAACACCGCGCAGACCTTCCCGTCTGCATTAAGCGTCTTTCCGAGCACGTAGTTGTTGCGTTCATTCTGCACCAGCGCGAGCCCTGCGAGATCGTCGGCCGTGCGCGGCGAGAACTCGACCGTCGTCTCGACGTCGAAGCTGCGGCTCGTCAGCCAGCGGCAGAGATAGCTCGGATTCCCGCGCGCGTAGATCGTCTCCGTGCGCACCTCGATCTCCATCCCCGGCTTCCCGCCGACGGCGGGGCGATACCAGAATTCGCCCGGAGGCCTAAGCTGGAGCCACAGCGGATCAACCTT
>CAMORM010000222.1 GCA_946623785.1 uncultured Verrucomicrobiota bacterium | reverse complement strand
GCGCGAAATGCAATCGGAAAATGTGGGGTGTTTGCATAAATATCTCGGTGCACCCATCTAGTTGCCGCTATGCCGAATCGACTTGCCTGGCCTTGTGGGGCTGTGGTACAATCTTTTTGGTTTTCGCGAAGAGGTAAAGGACTGTGGCCATGAAGACACTTAAGATGGGTATGGTTGGAGGCGGAGTCGGCGCGTTCGTTGGCAAGGTGCACCGAATGGGCGCGCGGATGCTCGGCGGCATCGAGGTTGCCGCCGGATGCTTCAACCGAGACAAGCGCCAGAACGACGAGACCTGCGACAGGCTGGGCGTGGCGCCTTCGCGCAGGTACGCTTCGTTTGAGGCCATGATCGAAGGCGAAAGGGCGCTTCCGCCAGGCGAGCGCGTCGACTTCATTTCCATCTGCACGCCCAACTACCTCCACTACCAGGAGGTAAAGCTCGCATTGGAGGCCGGCTTCCACGTTATGGACGAGAAGCCGATGACGATGACCGTCGACGAGGCGCTGGAGATAGAGCGGCTCGTGAAGCGGACAAAGCGCGTGTTCGGACTCATGCACACATACACCGGATACCCGATGGTCAAGCTTGCGCGCGACATCGCCCGCAGCGGCGAACTCGGGAAGATAGACAAGGTCGTCATAGAGTATCCGCAGGGTTCCTTCCGAAAGATGGACTTCACCATTCCGCTCGACAAGCGCAACAAGTGGAAGATGAACCCGAAGACGGCGGGCGATTCCTGTTGCATGGGCGACATCGGGGTGCATGCTGCGAATATGCTCGAGTACGTAACGGGACTTGAGATACGCGAAGTCCTCTCCGACCTTCACAGTTTCACGCCCGGAATAGGGAAGCTCGACGACGACGGCGACTGCCTGCTCAGGCTATCCAAGGGGGCGAGAGGCGTGCTTGTGGCGTCTAAGATCGCCACTGGCGAGGAAAACGGGTTCCGTTTCCACGTCTATGGCTCGAAGAAGGGTCTCTATTGGCATCAGGAGAACCCGAATGTCCTGCATGTCGCGGGACAGCGCGAGCCTGAACAGCTCTGGAAGCGCGGCAATCCGTACGTGGCAGCCGTTTCGCCAGCAGCGGCGCGCGCCTCGAACATCCCCGCCGGACATCCGGAAGGCTACGCTGAGGGTTTTGCGAACATATACCGCAATTTCGCAGATGCCATTCGCGCCCGCGATGAAGGGCGAAAGCCAACTGATCTCGAGCTCGATTTCCCCGGCGTCCGCGAAGGGGTGAGAGGCATGCGCTTCATTTCCGCCGTAGTCAAGTCGTCGCGCTCCGGAAACGTGTGGGTTGCCGTCTAGTATTCCCCAAAAATTTTCCGTCCTGGACCTATTGACAGCGAACGCTAATTATGTTAAAGTAAGCGCGTGATTACGAAAACTAGGGCTGGGTGATGAAGAGAAAAGAGCGCATAGATGGGCAGAGGACGAGGGAGGCGATTGTCGCCGCCGCGGAAGTCGAATTCTCAGAAAAGGGTTTCGAACTTGCGTCGGCGCGCGAAATGTGCCGCCGCGCAGGGGTGAACTCCGCGCTCATGAACCGCTACTTCGGCTCCAAGGAGGCGCTCTACAGGATCGTCGCTAAGCGCCTCTTCGGCGACCTCGGCGCGCCGCTGGCGCACCTCGCGGACAAGGTTGAGGACGAGGCGTCATGGCGCGCGGCCGTGCGTGAGTGGGTGGACGACATGCTCTTCATGACGATCCCCACGGAACGCCCGCAGAAGCTCTGCGCTGGGCTTTTCCGCCACGAGGTCGTACGTCCCACGAAGTTCCACGAGGAGTTCAAGCAGGACTTTGGCAAGCCAGTCTACGAAGGGCTGCGCGACCTCCTCGCGATGAAGATCAAGGACGACGAGAAGCTGGAGCTCTGGACTTCGTCGATCTGGGCGCAGGTCTCGGTGTATGCGCTTGCCGACGCGAAGTGGCACAAGGCGTTCCGTCCGAAGGGCGTAGCCAACCGCGCCTGGGCAGCCAAGGTCGCAGAGCATATCTGCGAATGCGTTTTCAGTTCAGGGGGAACCATGTAGAACATGCAGAACATGTAAAAACTGCTTCTACACGTTCTACATGTTCTACACGGCTAAATAAAGGAGAATCTATGAGAAATTCCTTTCTGCCTCTTTACGTCACAAACTTCTTCGGGACGCTGAACGACAACTTCCTGAAGACGCTCGCGAGCTTTACCGTCATTGGCTGGCTATCCGACGAGCGAGTCAAGTCGGTCGCGATGGGCGTGACCGCCGGTGCGCTCGTGCTGCCGTACATCCTCTGCTCGCCGCTAGCCGACAGGCTTACCGCCGTGTGGGAGAAGCGGCGCATAGTACGGCTCGCCAAATGGGCGGAATTGCCTATAATGGCGGTTGCGATAGCCGGTTTCGCGCTGAAGTCGCCGTGGCTCGTAATCGGCGCTGTGCTCTTGATGGGACTCCAGAGCTCGCTATACTCGCCGGCCAAGTATGCGCTTGTGAGGGACATCGGCGGCGCGGAAAGAATCTCGACAGGCATGGGCGGAATGGAAGGCGTGTCGTTTCTTGGCGTCTTGATGGGCACTGTTGCGGGAGCGGTTGTTGCTGATATGGAAGGAACTTCGCTTCGCTATGCCTTGCTCGCCGGTTTTGCCGCGCTTGGCCTTGTCGCGAGCTACACCGTTCACGCGAAGGAGGAGCTCAACCGTGCGCTTCACGCAATCAACCCGGTGCGGTACATCCGCCGCGCCTACCGCATGGCCGGACGATACAACGGACTCAACGCCGTCATCTTCACCCTCTCCGTCTTCTGGTGGGGCGCGGCGATGCTCCAGATGGGGCTTCTCGTGTACGGCAAGTCTGAGGTTGGCCTCAACCTCGACGCGAAGGGAACGGGCGCTCTCCTCTGCGCAGCGGCGGTAGGAATCGTCTTGGGGCAGGTCATCGCCGGGTTCGTCGATAGGCGGCACTTTCTCCTTGGCGCAACGCTCCTCACCGGCTGGATCGCGGCGGCGCTTTTCGCGGTGCTGTTCTTCGCGCCGCTTTCGCCCGTGTGGTTCGGCGTTGTGCTGGGGCTTCTTGCTTTCGACCTCGGGTTCTTCAAGCTTCCGCTTGATGCCGAGATACAGAAGGTCGTGAAGGGGCCGAAGCTCAACACGATGCTCGCCTACTTCAACCAGG
>CAMORM010000221.1 GCA_946623785.1 uncultured Verrucomicrobiota bacterium | reverse complement strand
CGAACACCTGCATCTCGGAAACCTCTCCCCGCCGGTCGGCCGGCACGCACGCGCCCAGCTTCTCGTAGGTCTCCGCCATAATCGTCGTCGCGTCGCCCATCATGCGCAGCCCCAGCTCGGGCGTCATCTTGTCCTGCTTCGCGAGCTGGTCGGCCATGGCCTGCATCGTGTCGTACAGCTGCTCGTTCATGCTGTCCAGCGCCGCGTCGAACTTCTCGCCCGCCGCCGCGTCCAGGTTCAACTTCTCCTTCCAGTTGGCGCGCGCCAGCTCCACGCGCGTACGCCACAGCTCCTGCGCCTCTTCGATGCGCGCGCGCAGGTCTTCCGGCGAGAGCCGTTCGCGCGCGCGCGGCGGCGCGTTGGTCGTGGCTGCCACGGCCGTCTCCACCGCCTGTGTCGCGATCGGCGCCGACGGCGCGTTCGTCACGGCCACGGTCCGCGCGGGAGGTCTGTTGGTGGCGGCGAAGAGCGGCTTGGCGTCAGAGCGCCGCCTCCGCGAACGCTTGGCCTCTTCCGGGATGTTCGCCATCCGCGCGAACGCCTGGAACCCTTCGGCGGCGTTTCGCGGCTGCCGACGCGCCGCCTCCGCGTTCTCCTTCAGCGTACGAAGTTCCTCGCGTGGACCCCACGCGCCGATGATCACTCCCGCGACGCAGGCGATCGGAATCCAAATGAAACTTTTCATGGCCTTCTATTCCCCACGTTTTGTATGGAGACATTCTACCACATTCGCTTCTCGCAGACAACGCTATGATGTGCCCCGATTTCTGGATCTTAGCTGAAGTCGGCCGGGGTCTCCAGGCCGTCCCCATCGCGGTCGAACGGCAGCCCCAGCGACACCACGAAGTCGTTCGTCGCCACGGACTCCAGCCGCCGAAGGAGCAGCCGCCCCACCTTTCACAGCCCGGCAAGCGTCGGCTCCAGGCGCGAACATGCCGCGAGAACGCAGGCCGCGCAAATCAAGATTGACAGATGAAACAGCTTCATGGTCCAGGATTTCAATATCACAGGTCCCCTATGTCGACCTTCACGTCACTCGGGTCGGGGCCTGGTCCAGCCTTTCGGCGTTCCTCCTCGAGGTTCATCTGCCGGTCGCGTTCACGCTGCACGCGTATTATCTCCTCGTATGATCTGATCGGACGCCCGAGAAAATCCTCGAATCCCTTTCGGATGGCAAGATATTCTTCATCGGGCATCTCTTTGACCATCCAGGCATAATCTTGAGGAGGAATGGAATTAGAGACACGATACGCCAGTTTCTTCTCCCAGAATTCGGAATACCCGTTGAGGTTATTGGACACGGACTCGATATATGATCTGTTCGACCAGTCGTTTTTTTCCTTCCGGGCCTGTTCGATTGCCTCGCGGAGGCGCGTGAGGCATAGTATGCGCAGATCCCAGCCTCGCTTCCTGTTGACACCAAGCCATCCGATTTCACCCACCATGTGCCACATCGTGACGAGCGAGCGAAAACGGGCATGGTACGACAAATGGTCAATCGGGGTAGACAAGATCGACTGGGCCAGCTTCCGCCCATACGGCTCGCGAAGCTCGGGCGGCAGCTTCGCGATCTTTTCAACCGTCCGATGCGCCACGGCGTCAGCTCCTGACCAGTTGGTGGCGGCGACAGGCATCAAAGCGAAGTCCTTTTCGATCTCCGCAATCGCCCTCGCGACGTCGTTCGACGCAGATGCCGTCACGGCGGCATCGGCAGATGCGCGCCCATCCGCCTTCGCTTCGCCCTTCTCCCCGCATCCGCAAAGGAGCATGGCCTGCGCAAAAATCCAGCATGTCGCCCGTACAATCTTCATTTAAAACTCACTTTGATTTTGCAGCCTGTTCCTTTTTCCGTTTTTCGTCCCACAGCTTGAGTATGGCTGGCCTAATTTCGACATCATGGCCGATGATCGTCTCAAGTTGCGACCGGATGTCTGACCATTTCGCATACGAAAGCGTATGGATCATCAGGATATTGTTGATGAATCGCGACAGTTCCTCTACGAAACTGTTGTAATATCCGCATATCCACTTATGATACCCTACCCAACCGTTGCGGTCTCCCTTGAACGCCGCGCTGTCATCGTTCCCGTCCAGATATGCCTCTATTTTTCTCTTCTCGTTCTGGATTCGCTTCAGACGACGAAGGTCGATGTCCCATTCAAGCTCAATATCTCGAATCGTTTCCGCACGGGCAGCCACGCTAGACGAAGTCTTCCAGAATGCGTACCATTGTTCACTCCGTGTGCCTGGAGCATCCGGATCGAGCGGGTAGTGGAAAACCTCAGGGCCGGGATCGGTCGCATCCAAGGGATAGGCGAAAACGATATCCGCAAGGCGTTTGATATAATTTCTACGCCGCACAGGATCGTTGAGACGGACCAGCGCGCCGTGAAGCATGGACATGGTATCGTTGTATATGCCATTATCCCCGTGACAAAATCTCCAGTCGGATATCCTTCTGAACGCTTCTTGTATCTTAAGCTCGCCAGTGTCAACGGTCTTTGCCGCCGTCCCTTGTGCGTCTCGTTCCTTTCGGCATCCGAGTATTCCGAGCAAGACACATGAAAGCACGAGTAGAATTATTCTTCCTGTTCTTTTCATTTCCGTTGCTCCTTCAGTCGTTCTTTTTACTCTTGGGTCCGTACAGCCGAATGACATCGTTGGTCTTGCGCTCCACCCAGTTGTCAAGTTTGGACACACCAACTCTTCCCTGCCCGTCAATCCTTATCGTATCGCGGATATCGTGCCCGAATTCCTTGTAGGGAAGGGTATCGCCTTTCGTTTCCGCCACGTTCCAGCCGAACGGATTGTCAATATAGACTTCTCCGTCCGTCCATGCGTATGCCACATTTGTTGTTACCGTGCCGTTCGGCGTCAACCAGGGAATCTTGTCCTTGTAGGCAGCAATATCAACACAATCGAGCTCATTGCCATCCGTAAGCACTCTTATCCAACGACCTGCTCCCGCCAATCGCGTATGTCCAAACGCACCGTTGTAGTACGGATTCGCAAAATAGCCGTTAGCCTCATAGGTAAGGCACGGCACCTCCTCGACTGAAATCTCCGAGAAAGAAACATCTATCGGTTCGACGTACAGGTGCAATCGCATGCCGATACATCCGGCCTCGCCTTTCTGGACGACATCAGGATATACGACAGGACGCTCCTCG
>CAMORM010000220.1 GCA_946623785.1 uncultured Verrucomicrobiota bacterium | reverse complement strand
TCGACGTTCAGGACGTCATAGTCGCCGGCGGGAGCCTCGTAGGCTCCGCCGTTCGCGTAGCCGGTCTGCGTGTCCTCGTAGGCGATCTCCTCCCAGAGCTTGGCCTCGCCGGGGACTTCGCGGCAGTCGATGTACTTCGGGTCCTTGATGCGGGCGATGCGGTAGGTCGGCGCGGCAAACTGCTTGCCGGGAACCGTGACCTTGACCTTCTCCGCCGTCTCGCGCGTGTTGACCATCACGAGGCAGAGCTGGCTTTTGTTGCCGCCGGTAAGGGCGACCCACTCGACTTCGCCCGCGACGGCAGGCGCCTTTTCGCCAAGTCCTTTCTTCAGGCCCTGGCGATGGGCGTAGACCTGGTCGGTGACGCGCGAAGAGGTGTAGAAGGAATCTTCGGTATCCATGTCCTTCGAGGTGCCGTGGTGCCAGAGAAGCGGATTGGAGCGGAAGGCGTTGCCGATGATGTGATAGACCGCGCCCTGCGGCCCCACTTCCATGTGCGGACGGTTGAACGGCGCGTCGAAGTCTGGATACTCGCCGCCCTCGTCGGCCCACTGGACGTTCCAGCTCTTCCCGAGCGAAATGTAGAGCCCGCCGGCGAGGTTGCACATGTTGTGGTGGTAGAAGCCGTCGACTTCCGGCTGGCACACCATCATCAGCGAGTAGTGGCCCATGATAAGCGCCTCGCGGAAGATGCGCTGGCAGCGGTTGTCCTCGTCGGAGCGCGGACGTATCTCCGTCCACCACGTGCGCTTGCCCTTGATCTCGGGGAAGGCCTCGGCAAAGCCGCGGATGCGCTTCACGCCATAGTAGGAGCAGCTGTAGGGCGTCTCCGCGCCGTAGGTGTGATAGGTGACGTGCGAAATCTTGTCGAGGATGTTGTTCGTCGCAAGACCCATGATGAAGTGCGCCGAATACTTGTTGAACATGTCGGCCGCGAAGTACGTGTCGCGCTTGATCTGGCCTGCCTCGAGCATGCGGCTGCGAACCTGCTTGATGTCGGGGTTCAGCTCGAAATTCTCCGCGACCGGCACGCCCAGCTGGCACTTCGGCCATATCTTGAGGATGCCCGGCACGACCTTCGACCAAAGCTTGACCAGACCATCCTGGACGGGATAGGGCTGGTAGTACGTCTCGCAGCCGAGCTCGAAGCCCTGCACGACGTCCTTGTAGCCGTTGTCTACGATCCATTGCACGAACGCGAGCTTGTTGGAGGCGTTCGCCGCGATGAGCGCATCGTCGGCGGCCTGCTTCGGACCGATGCCGCCAAATCCGAGCAGCACCTTGAATCCGTTTTCCTTCCAGAAGTCGAACTGCGCCTTGGGGTTGCTGCGGTTCTTGGGATTCGCGCTGTTGCGCCGCGCGAACCATTCGTCCGAGCTCCATGTCGCGCAGTTGTAGCAGCCGGCCTTCTTCATGACCCTTGCCGTCTCCATTCTGTTCGAGACGAAGAAGTAGTCGTCGTTGTATTCCGGACCGTGCATCGCGTTTATGTATCCGACGATGGCCTTCGATGTCGTCTTCGAGAGGTCGCGCATCGGCTTCCCCGAAAGATCGAGCTTTATTTCAAAGTCCGCGAACGCGCCCAAGGCGCATCCCGCCGCGACAAGTCCAACTATCATGCGCTGCTTCATGTCGATTGTTCCTCCTGGAGAAAGTGTAGCAAATCCTGACTCCGGAAACCACCCCCTCAAATTAGGGGGTGCCGCCGGACGTTATGCCTGAGCCGTAGTTGCCGCCGGACGACGCTGTCATCTGCAGGTCCTGGATACTCACGTTGTCGTTCCAGTAGCGCCACCGGAGGCCGACGACTTCGTAGAGGCGGTCGCGAAGTTCGATGCAGCCACGGGGGATGTTGGTGGTGAAGGCGACGATCAGCTCGTTGTCGCGGTCGACAAGCGCCTCGGAGCCGCCGGCGCCGCCGTGTCCGAAGACGCGATCCATGCGCCCGGCCTCGCCCCAGAGCCCGTAGCCCATCCCGAAGAGCATGAACCAGTCGCGCTTCATCGACTCGGGCGACGGCAGCGGGTCGCTTGGATGGCGGCAGGGCCGCAAGGCCGCATCCAGCGTCTCCTTCCGGATCAGCGGCGGCTTGCCGTCATAGCCGCAGAGCCTGTTGTAGAACCGGCACAGGGCCTCCGCCGACGAGACCGCCCATGCGGACGGCATAAGCGCCTGGCGCGCCCAGTCTTCGTTCATGTTCTCCACGAACTGTCCCGAAAACATGGTCGCGACACGCGGGTATTCCGCGCGCGGGACAACGAAGTAGAAGTCCTTCTCGATGCCGGCCGGACGCAGCACCTCTTCGTCCAGGACCTGCTTCAAAGGCTTCTTGAGCGCAACTTCAAGCGGATGGCCGGCCATCCACGCATAGGCGTACGGAAGATACGCCTGCGTCGTGCCGGGAACGCCGTTCGGCTTGTCTGCGGCCGCGACGCGGCAGACGAAATCCCAGTCGCAGAGCTCACGGTCCGAGAGGGCGTGGTCGCAGACGGGGTTGTTTTTCCCGCCGGGTGCGCCGCCCGGGAGGCACGTGCGGTAGGCGAGCGTCTCGCGCAGCGTCAGCTTCTCCTTGCCGTCGCCTTTCAGCTCGGGCCACCATGTGCAGAGCGGCTTGTCGTAGTCCATCAGCCCGCGCTCGACGGCGCGATGGCACGCCGTGGCGAGAAGCGGCTTCTCTGTCGAGAAGATCGGGAAAAGCGTGTCGCCCCTCACGGCGGCGGCGTTCGCGTTCGACGAGACCGTCCCCGCGAAGACGTCGACGATCTTCCTGCCGTTCCTGTAGGCGCAGAACTGCATTCCGCCCTGCATCCCCTCGGCGATGGCGAGGTCGCAGAGCCGCTGGCACTCGGCCTGCATGTCGAAATCGCGCACGAGCTTCCAGCCTGACGGCAAGGTCTGCGACACGGTCGCCATCTCGTCCGCGCTCTCGCGCATCCAGCGGATGTCGAGGATGCCGTCCCTGACGGGGATCTTCACGCCGCAGAAGATAAGTCCGTTGCGGACCGTCGGGTCGATCGTGACCGTCTTCGCGGCTTCGTCAATGGACTTGAGCCCGAGCCCCTGCCGGATGGCGGCATCCATCTTCGCGCGGTCGCAGCCCCTTTTCGCCGCCGCAAAGTCCGCGTTGAGACGCGCTTCGCTCGACACGAACGAGGTCGCGGCCGTCGCACCGTCGGCGACCGTCGTGAAACCGACACCC
>CAMORM010000219.1 GCA_946623785.1 uncultured Verrucomicrobiota bacterium | reverse complement strand
GCGCCTTCCTTCACGAGCGCCGTGGCAGCCCCGCCGATCTTCCCCTTGAACAGATCGTCGCCGGCCGTTCCGTCCGCGCCCACCGTCAGCGTCGTGCCCTCGGCCTGAAGCGTCACGCCGCCCGCGAGCGCGTTGCCGGAAAGCCGCGCCAGATTCGCGTTTTTCTTCGCGAACGCCACTTCGCCCGCGCTTTTCGCCTCCACGGAGCCGGCCGAGATCGTCGCCGCCAGTCCGTCGTCAACCAGCTTCTTGATGCTTTCCGCCGGGAGCTCGTACGAGCCGATCAGGAAGTCGTCCAGCAGGCCCGTGTACGGGTTCGCGCCGTCCGACACCCAGCCGCCGTAGGTACGTCCGACGTAGAAGTTCCGGTTCGGCGGATAGTAGATGTCGCTCGTAAACGTATCCACCTGCTCGCCGTCGTAGTAGATGCGGAACGTCGTGAGTCCGTTGTAGGCGACGGCGAAGTGATGCCATTCGCCGTCGCGCGGCGAGTCGGCGGTCGCCAGCTTGCGGTTGTTGCCCCACACCGTGAACATGAGGCCCTCGGCCTTATCGTTGTTGAGGCGCAGCGCGGCGGTCTTTCCGTTCTTGTCATTTCCGTCCTTGTCCAAGCCCCAGTAGAATATCTTGCCATTGTCGTCGCACTTGGAGTCCGGCTTGAACCAGAACGCCACCGTATAGGGGTTGTTCGTGGGCTGGGGCTGGAGCTCGGCGAAGCCTGCGTTCGCGTCAGGTCCCTTAAGGTACTTGCCGCCGGAAATCGACAGCACCTTCCCGCGCACGGGATCCGAGACGACCTCCGGCAGGCCGTTCGGCGCCAATACCCGCTCTCCCGCACCAACCGTGTCTTTCAGCGAATTGCCGGCGTCTTCGAACAGCCAGCGGACGGCGGTGCGCCGCGCGACGACCTGCGCGTCCGCCCGATCGACAGCCAACGTGCCTCCAATCGGCAACCCTTCAAGGTACATCCGCCGTTCGTTCTGGATGTTCAGCGTGCCGCCGTCCGCAAATACCGGCATCGGCAGGAAGTTTGTGCTCGTGGTGTTGCTAGCGTCGCCGACGTTCAGCATCGTGCCGTTCATGTCCACGCGCCCGATGCTTTGCCAACTGGCCGAAAGCGCGCCGATGAAGATGCCGCCGAGCGTCATCCCGGACTTGTCGTTTTCAAACACGCCCCCGTTGGATTCCGTCGCAGACGTGTCAAATGCGACTCGAATCAACGGCTGTGCGCCCGTTGCCGCGATCTGAAACGGTCCGCCCTTGATGCGGACGTTACGCAGGGCCGTGTTGGCGGCCTTCAGGTTGAAGACAAGTTCCCCTTCCCCGCTCTTGTTGATGTCCTCGCTGCTCTTGTCGGCCGACATGTCCGTCTCCAGCGTCAGACGCGAGTTGCTGCGCAGGTAGAAGGTCATGCCGGCGGGCATGGATAGCTTGCATCCTTTCGCCGAGACGAACGTCACGTCCGTCGTTTCTGCGGAACTTCCGGCGCCATGTACCGCAATGGCATTTCCGAACACCACGTTGACGTCCTGCGTCACCACCAGGCTGAAGGCGTTGTCCGCGAAAGCGGACTGCGTGAAGTTGTATGTGTAGGCCGTGTCGGGCTTAGGCGCGGCGACGGCGTTGCCGCTCGAATCCGTCCAGTTGCCGGCGGTGGACCACAGATGGTCGCCCGCCGCCCCGGTCCAATGGTAGTCAGCTCCCATTGCAGCTCCACACAGCAGTACGGCAAACCCGGCAGTGGCTATTTTCGCACACGCACACGCAAACCCATTTGGCGTTGCCGCCGGTGCGTCTTTCCCCTGAACAAATCGGACATGCATGTTTCCCGCATAAAGCTTTCCTTGAAGAACTGCATTCGTCATGGCATTGCCTCACTTCTTTCTTTTTTACGGACCTTGTAAGTGTAACATTTTAAGTAATGGTGCGCAAGTTAAATACACTGCACATCAAACAAAACAAACACGGCACTTAGCACAAATATGGTATAATATGCATCATGGAATACCCAATCTCAAATGTCGTGGTTGCGATACCGACAAATGGAAGCGACGGACGCGAAGAACTGTCCGGAGTCTTCGACTATGCCAATAGCCATACTCACTGGGCCCTGAAGATCATAAACACCCGCTCCGACATCTCCAACGGCCTGTTCGAAGACGCAATAAAGAACGCCAATGGTCTTATTCTTGCAATATCCAACAACGCCAACTGGCTTATCGACACCCTCCTCAACGACAGCAACCAGCTCAAGATCGTGGTAACCAACGACCGCATCGCCCAGGCGTTCGCCAAGTGCCCACGCTGTAGGTCAATGCTCATAGACAGCGTATCCGTAGGGAAGGATGCCGCCCGTTACTTCAACTCGCTTGGCAATTTCGCGTCATACGGCTTCGTGCACGGACCGATTCGCTGCCCATGGTCGATAGAGCGGGAGAAGGGCTTCCGATCCGTCCTGCCGCGCAAAGCCCCTGTCTTCGCATTCCCGGAAGATTCATCAGAACAGGCGCCGCTTGACTACAGCCAACCTATGATTGCGCATGACAAACTTATGGAGTGGCTCAGCGGCCTTCCAAAGCCGGCCGCCATATTCGGAGCGAACGACCTGTTTGCAAGAGACGTGCTGACGAAGTGCGGAAAGCTCGGGCTCAAGGTTCCGAGTCAGGTTGCGGTAATCGGCTGCGACAACGATCCCCTCATCTGGAGCAATACCAATCCGCAGCTCTCGAGCCTAAGGCTCCCTTTCCGCGATCTGGGCTATCAGGCGGCAAAGACGCTTGATCTGCTCCTTCACGACAAACACCCGCAGCAGCAGACAATCCGCGTGGGCGGAACGCATCTTTTCGAAAGAGCGTCCTCCGCCCACATCCCCCCTGCGACGGCACTCGTCGAAAACGCCCGCGCATACATTGCAGAACGGGCGTGCGATGGCATAAAGCCGGCGGACGTTGTCTCGCATGTCGGAGTGTCGCGGAGTCTGCTCGACCTTCGCTTTCGGCAGGTCGCCGGAAAATCAATCCTCGAAGACATACTCGACGTCCGGCTTGCCGAGGTGCGGCGCCAGCTCAAGGAAACGGACCGCGCTATTCTTCAGATAGGGCGCGACTGCGGCTTCAACGATCCCGACAACCTGAAGAGACTGTTCCACAAGCGCTTCGGGATGTCGATGCGAGAGTTCCGCAGATCAGGAACATGACAGCCCGACTCCCTGGTCCTCCCAGCTTCGCGCCGGAAATCAGCTCGTCAACCGGATTGCAGACATATTGATTCC
>CAMORM010000218.1 GCA_946623785.1 uncultured Verrucomicrobiota bacterium | reverse complement strand
CCTGGCGGGTCTCCTTCACGTCGTGGACGCGCACGATCGCGGCGCCGTTGAGCGCGCACCAGATCGCCGCCCCGACGCTTCCGCCCAGCCTGTCCGATGCCGCTTCTCCGCCTGCGAGCGTGCGGATGATCCGCTTGCGCGAAACGGCTGCGACGACTGGCGCGAACCGCGAGAAGTCTGGTATGCGGGCCATGAGCTCCAGGTCCTCTGCGCGAGAAGTGCCGAACCCTATCATCGGGTCGAAGAGAACGCGCTCCTTTTCGCCGACAAGCCCAACGGCGCGTTCGTAGTCCTCCTTCGAGCGGCAGCGGCAGATCACAGCCGCCCCGGACTCCCTGACGACCTTGGCCATCGACGCGCCGAGCGTTTCGACGCAGTTCACGATCGCAGCGCCGGCCTTTACCGCGGCCTTTGCCACGCTTGGGTGGCGCGTGTCCACCGAAATGGGTATGAACGGGCGCGGATGGCTTCCGCTTCTGTCGCGGGAGCTCTCGATGCGGGTGATCTGCTCGATTACCGGAATGACGCGCTTCAGCTCCTCCGCGGCAGAGACGGGCGAGGACCCAGGGCGTGTTGATTCGCCGCCGACGTCTATTATGTCCGCGCCTTCGGCAACCATTTCGTTGGCGCGCTTCACGGCGGCGTCTGGGGAGAGGTACTTCCCGCCGTCCGAGAACGAGTCGGGCGTGACGTTCAGGATGCCCATCACCTTCGCGGGCGACAGGTTGATTGACTGGTCTGGAAGTTTCAGAATCATTTTTCGGCAGCTGCGCTTTCTTCTTTCGCGGCGGACTCGCCTGCCTCGGCCGGTTCCGTCGTCGCTTTTTCCGGCCGTTCGCCTGCCGACGGACTGCCATCTTCCTTGCCTTCGTCTTCGCCGGCGGAATCGGGCTTCTCCGGTATGCCCAGGAGCTTTGCGACGTCGCGACCGTCCATCGACTCCTTCTCGATGAGCGCAGCGGCGAGCGTCTCGAGCTTGTCGCGGTTTTCTTCGAGCAGCTTCTTGGCCCGCTCGTAGGCCTTGTCAACAAGCGCCTTCACTTCGGCGTCGATCTCCTCTGACGTGCGCTCGGAGAAGGGCGGCGGGACGGGCTCGGCGGAGAATGTGGGCGGTTCGAAGAAGGCCTGGAAGCCGAACTTTTCGCTCATGCCGTATCGGCAGACCATCTCGCGCGCGAGATGCGTCGCCTGCGCGATGTCCTGCGCCGCGCCCGTAGAGATGTCGCCTGTGTGGAACTCCTCCGCGATGCGTCCTCCCGCGAACACCACGAGCTCGTCGAGGAACTGCAGCTTCGTCCTGTTGAGGATGTCGTGGTCTGGAAGCGACATCGTCGCCCCGAGAGCTCGTCCGCGCGGGATGATGGTGACCTTGTGGAGCGGGTCGGTGTGGTCGAGGAGGAGCTGCAGCAGCGCGTGGCCCGACTCGTGCCAGGCCGTTATCTCGCGCTCGCGCTTCGTGTAGCCGGCGCTGCGGCGCTCGCGCCCCCACAGAACCTTGTCGCGCGCCTCCTCGAGCTCGGCGTGCCCAACGCCGTCGAGCGACTTGCGCGCGGCGAGAAGGGCCGCCTCGTTGAGGAGGTTCGCGAGGTCCGCGCCAGAGAATCCCGGCGTTCCGCGCGCGATGCGCTTGAGGTCCGCGTCCGGCGCGAACTTGATGTCCTTCGCGTGGATGCGGAGAATCTCCTCGCGCCCCTTGAGCGTCGGGAGGTCTACCACAATCTGCCGGTCGAAGCGGCCGGGGCGCAGAAGGGCCGGGTCGAGGACGTCAGGACGGTTCGTGGCCGCGACTATTATCACGCCTTCGTTCGCGGAGAAGCCGTCCATTTCGACGAGCATCGCGTTGAGCGTCTGCTCCTGCTCGGAGTACCCGCCTCCCGTATACCCGCCGCCGGTACGCGAGCGTTTCTGGCCGATGGCGTCGATTTCGTCGATGAATATGATGCACGGCGCGTGGTGCTTGCCCTGCTCGAACATGTCGCGCACGCGGCTCGCGCCTACGCCCACGAACATCTCCATGAAGTCGGATCCCGAGATTGAGAAGAAGGGCACTCCGGCCTCGCCGGCGATCGCGCGGGCGAGAAGGGTCTTGCCGGTTCCGGGCGGGCCCACGAGCAGCACGCCCTTCGGTATCTTGCCGCCGAGCTTCTTGAACTTCGCGGGAGCCTTGAGGAACTCGATGATCTCCTGGACCTCCTCCTTCGCCTCGTCTACGCCGGCAACGTCCTTGAACGTCGTCTTCTTCTTGTCGGCGGTGAGCAGCTTCGCGCGCGACTTGCCCACGCCGAACGGCCCGTTGCCTCCGCGCAGGTTGCGGAAGAAGAGGAACCACGTGGCGAACACGAGAAGCCCCATGACCAGCAGGTCTCTGAGAAGGGGCCCGAACGGGTTGGTGCGCTCGCGGATCGGGCACGATATGTTTTTCTCAAGCAGGAACTTCATCAGGTCCTCGTTCTCGCCAGGCGCGAGGCGGACGCGGAAGTTCGGGGCAGGCTTCTCCTCGCCGTCGGCCGTCTCGTCCTGCACGAAGCCGAAGCGGCTTCTGCGGCGAGGCTTCTCGGCTGAGTTGTCGTGGCCGAGGAGGTAGTTTGACCCCGTGTCCAGTATCCGGATACGCTCGAGCGAATCCACCTTCCCCGCCATCACGAGCGCGCGGAACTCGCTTTCCGACAGGTCGCGCAGCTGCGCGGTGTCGGGGTTCATGAGGTACATCAGTGCGATCGAAAGGCCTATTACGGCGAGCACGATCCACCCGCTCCTGCCGGAGCGCGGAGGTTGCTGCAGCTGGGGCCTTTTGCCAGGGGTCTGCCCCTTGCCGTTGTTTGTGTTTTCAGACATGCTTGCATTATATCAAAATCCGCGCGCGCGCGCACTTACAGAATGCGGTTGCGGCAAAAAAAATCGGGGGCCGGTGCGGTGATTGCCAATGGGGGGCGATTCTGATATAATCCGCCCCATGAGCAAAGTACTTCTGATAGGCGCCGGCGGAGTAGCCGGAGTTGCAGCGGCCAAGATGTGCCGCAACCCCGGGACGTTCGGCGAACTGCTGATCGCCTCCCGCACGGAATCGCGCTGCAAGGCGATAAAGGCCGACATCGAGTCGCGTCCGTGGTACGCCGAGAAGGGTGCGTCCACGAAGATATCCACCGCGCAGATCGACGCGATGGACGTCCCTCGCCTCGTAAGGCTCATCCGCGAGTTCAAGCCCGACCTGGTGATGAACATCGCTCTCCCCTACCAGGACCTCGCGATCATGGACGCCTGCCTCGAGGCGGGCGTGAGCTACCTCGACACCGCCAACTACGAGCCGCCGGACGAAGCGCACTTCGAGTACTCCTGGCAGTGGGCCTACCGCGAGAGGTTCGAGAAGGCGG
>CAMORM010000217.1 GCA_946623785.1 uncultured Verrucomicrobiota bacterium | reverse complement strand
ATTTGTCTACAAGAATGTTAACAAGCAACCTCGCCGCAACACACGCTCCTCCATCTACAAAATCAGTATACCACAGTTTCCTGCTTGGCGCAAATATGTCAAACGAGGCTAAATCGCCTATCTTACATCGGGTGGGTCTAAGCGCACCGTTATCAACAGTTGTTGATATGTTTGTTGATAACTTAGTTATTTACAGAGTTATAATCACCTGTTGATAAGTTATCAGTTGATAAGTATGTTGATAATAGTAGATAACTGCCCTCTTGCGGACGCGGGGGAATTATAGGATAATACACGCCGTGTCCAAGTACTCCATAGATTGCTGCCGCCGCATTGCGGAAGCGCGGCGTTCGAAAGGCATGACGCAGAGCGCGCTTGCAAAGGCCGCAGGCTGCATGCAGAGCGCAGTCTCTATGTTCGAGAAAGGCGACCCCTCAAAGCTCGCCGATTCGACGGTGGAGAAGATTGCCGGAATACTCGGCGTGAAGCTGGAGGAGGACAAGGGCGGACAATCTGCCCCGCCTGTACACCATTCGCATATACACGGGTTCTGCCCGAACTGCAGCTGTCCGTCGAACGTGCCGTTTGCCGTAGACGGCCGCGTTATATTCCGCCCCGTGCGCGAAATAGCCTCGCCGAACGGCGGTCCCAGGTGCGTCGAGTGTGGCGAGGTACTGGAGACCTGCTGCCCTTCATGCGGCGCACCGCTGAACGAAGGCGCATGCTGCGCGGCTTGCGGCGCGCCATACGTTGCGTCAGTGGTGCCGGATGGAGCGGATGCCGAGTCCTGGTCGCGTGCGCGCCGCGCCGAGATCAGGGACATCCGCGACCTGAGCAGGGCGTAGGCGCGATTATAACTGCGGCCTTTACCTGTCCCGAATTTCGGTGACCTTGTGGCCGCTCTTGTCGACCCTCACGTGGATCTTGCCCCAGGGAGTCGGAACGTCGCCCTCCATCCATTCGAGTCCGCCAAGGTTCGGCTTGACCTCGTACTTCTCGAAGCCAGGTGCCGTTGGCGTTACGCCGAGGAAGTAGCGGCCAATCAGATAGACCGGGCTTGCGCCCCACGCGTGGCAGAGCGACTTCCCGAAGCGGCGCCCGTACATGGCGTAGTGCGCCTCGCCCTTCTCGTCCGGGTTGTACAGCTCCCAGAAGCTCGTTGCGCCGAGCTTGAGCATCCCGCCCCAGTATGACTTCATCTCGCCGAGCACCTTCGACTGCATTCCGATCGCGCACAGCGCCTCGAGCTCGTAGAAGCGCATATACGGAGTCTGAATCTTCATTACGGCGTCGTTCAGCATCACGTTCTTCACTACGCTCGACTTCCGCGCGTCGTCGAAGTATCCGTAGAAGAGCCCGAACATGTTGGGGTAGCGCGTGACCATCGGATCAACGCGGCCGTCGTTGTAAATCATGTGCATAAGCGCGCCCTTCTCCGCGTTCCAGTAGCGCGGCACGATCTCCGCGCGCAGCTTCTTCGCGCGGGCAAGGTACGCATCGGCGTCCGAATCCGCGCCGACATCGCGCGCAACTCCGGCCGTCGCCTCGAGCGCGCGCACGAGGAGCATCTGCTCGAAGCTCGTGACGCCGCCGTTGTTCGGCAGCGGCTTAGGCGCCCAGTCTATGAACATCCAGTCGCCCTCGCGGTCGGCGGGACGCCCCTCGCTGTCGAGACGCGAAAGCGCATATTCCATGAGCGACTTCATGCGCGGATACACCTGGCGGGCGAATACCTTGTCGCCCGAGTACATGCGGTACTTCTCGACTGCGTCGAACCAGTAGAACGTGTAGTCCATGATGCGGTTCAGGTGGCACTTGACTGGATCCTTGCCGCGAAGCGTCCAAAGCGTGTCGCGGCATCCGTCGTAGTCCCCGAAAACGTAGTAGTTCATCAAGAAGCTCTGCACCGCGTCGCCGCTCCACACCCAGTGGTCGCGCTTCACGCCCTCGATGAACACCTCGCGGCACGTGAGCTCGAGCGTATGCACCGACACGTCCCAGATGCGGTTCAGCTCCTCGTCGCTGCAGCGGAACGAACCGCGCACCGGAAGCCCCTTCGTCTCGTAGTCCATCGAGATGCCGCCGATCGAAACATCGCCCGACGCGCGGACTACGCCGATGTAGCGGAACCCGTACGCGATCTTGTGGCGGAACTCCTTCGCCTCGGAAAGATCGATCATCTCCCATCCGTCAAGCGCGCCCTTCTCGGTGTTCGCAAGGTCCACGGCCTTCATCTCGGCTTCGCTTTCGGCGTAGATTATCTTCACCGCGCCACTGCCCTTCACGTCGTGGAACTTCACGTATCCGTACGTCTCCTCTCCGAAGTCGGCGGCGATTATCATCCCGTCGACGCCGGCAGGCGTTCCACTCCACACCGGCTTTTTCTCGTGCGTCGGCAGCTTGGCGAGGCCAGGCGGCGTCTGCGGGTCGACGAAGCGCGACGACGACTCGCAGGGAACGTCGTCTGCCTTGTCGGCGCTCAGCGTCCATCCGGCGTTCCACGACGAGTCGGATACGATGTGCGGGCCCTTCACCCAGATCGACGGCGGACGCGCGCCGTTGTGTATCTTGACCTCGATTGATGTCGCGTTCTTCGGCAGCGTGAACTTGCCGAGCAGCGCGGCGCTTTCGATGTAGTTTCCGCGGTCGTCGGTCCAGCAGACAGCCGCGTTTCCGTCGCAGCGAATCTCCAGCGGCTCGTCCGCCTCGAGCTTCACGTCCTTCCGGAACAGCACGCGCGAGTGCGGTTCGTAGAGCGGCCAGAACGGCGTGAGGCGCGCGCCCCACTGGAGGCGCTCGCTCTGCAGTTCGTTGCCACACCATATCCCGTAGTCGCCGGGATACCAGATCCAGCGCGCCTCCTGCGCGTAGGCGACAAGCGACGCCGCCAGCACGAGCGCGGGCAAAAAGAGTTTCTTCTTCATGGAAACCCCATGTAGTTTTCAGCAGCTGATTTAGATACGGCGAAGCGCAGCCGCCACATCACATCGCGATGCGCTTTGCAAGCGCCGCGAGGTGATCCATGTCGCCCTTGCCGCTGCTGAAGGCGATTTCCGCGGACGAGTCCTTCGCATAGCGGGGGACGATGTGGAAGTGGATGTGGTGGACGGTCTGCCCGGCGGACTCGCCGTTGTTCTGGAGGATGTTGAATCCGTCGCAAGGCAGCGCCTCCTTGAGATGCGCCGCGACTTTCTTCACGCGGGCGATGACCGCCGCGAGCGTTTCGTCGGACGTGTCGAGAAGACCGGTCGTGTGCGCCTTGGGTATCACAAGCGTGTGACCCTCGGTGAACGGATTGATGTCGAGGTACGCCAGCACGAGATCGTCCTCGTAGACCTTGAAGCTCGGTATTTCACCTTCGGCTATCGCGCAGAACACGCAGTTGTTTTTCAT
>CAMORM010000216.1 GCA_946623785.1 uncultured Verrucomicrobiota bacterium | reverse complement strand
CCTGGGGTGGGGGCAACCTGACCGCCTGGACGGTCGAGTCGAGCGCGACGGGCGAGGATGGAACGTGGCGAACGGTGTCTGATGTCACCGGCTATGTGCCGACAAGCAAAACGACCGGCTACGCAAGCGGTGACGCCGCAAAGCCGATGGCGCTTTTGAGCTACACGCAGACCGGCGTCCGCAACCTCGCGGACACGCTGGCCGTGCAGGTCGATTCGGGCGCGACGCTCGACTTCACGGCTAAGACGGGCGGGCAGACAATCGACCGCATCGTGTTCGATGTCTCCGCGGGAGGCGGAACGCTGAAGAACATCGCAGTTGCCTCGGCGGGCGTGCTGGAGATCGTCGATGCCGGGGGAACGTTGAACTACGGACAGCCGCTTCCGCTCGTATTCGACGGCGTGTCGGACACGGAAAACTTCACTAACTGGACGGTGACGGTGAACGGCGAGGCCGTCGAGCGCGAACTTGTCTTCCGGGACGGTGCGCTTGCCTTCAACAACCCCGGATTGGTCATATTTGTCAGATAGGGGAATTCTATGGGAAAGGCTTCGCTTTGCGCATAGAAAAGTGAAGGAGTTCCGGTCATGTCTAATGTCCGTGTGGCCTGTCGGATTTCCGCACTGTGCGCTTCTTGCGCGTGGGTCTGCGGGGCCGAGGTTGTCGTCAAGCAGCCGGAGAAGTCGATTCCCTACGGTTCGATACCAGCCGTCGCGCCCGTCGGCATGTCGCTCGCGGACGGGATGATGCTCAAGAAGGGGCGGCCCTACTTCTGGATCGGGCAGGGCGACGGCCCTGGCGCCTACCAGCAGGGGCCGGCCGGCCTTTGGCTCGCGTGGCTTCAAGGCGTCGATGGCGTGACGCTCTGCAACGGCATGAGGACGTCGATTGCCACGAACGAAGCGGGCGCGGTCACGATAGAGTCTGAACCGGACGTCGGCATCCAGTCCTGGCGGCGCGAGGCGGTGCGGCTCGGGATTCTGACCGACTTCTTCTACAGCAGCAACTACCGCGCGAAAGGACCGTCGCATTCCGTCGTCCAGTCGGACGCCGAACTCGCCGAAGTTATCGGCCCCTACGGACATTACATGTCTGTTGATTCAGGACATCCTCTCGGGCGGAAGATCAACGTCGCCAAGCGCAAGGCCGTCTCCGACTACTTGATGGACCAGCCGGATACGGGATACATGGAACTCTGCCGCGAGCCGGGGCCGAATCCACACAACCGGCGCGCCTACGAGGTCTTCCGTGCGTTCGCGAAGCGGAAGTACGGGACGCTGGCGGCGGCGGACGCCGTCTGGGGGACCAGCCACTCGAGCTGGGAGGATGTCGTCCCTCCGCATCTCGATGACCGTCTGAAGCGCGAGAGAGGAGCCAGCGAGATGTTTCTGCGGCGCAAGTTCGTGCGCGGGCGCTACCGCGCCTTCTACCGCGACTGGATCGAAGCCATCCAGCGCGACGTGACGGCGTGGGTCAAGGGCGAGATTGACGCGCTGCACGCGGTTGCGCCCAAGGTGGCTTTCACGATCGACGTCCGCGGGCACACGGATCAGAGACACGACAGCTACCCGATGCTGGTGCCGGAGGACATTGATGGTGTGGAAGACCTGTTTTCGCTCCATCAGGGCACCCACTCTTTTGCTTACGGGGGACGCCCTGCCGACGCCGAGTCCGTGGTCCACTCCGCGTCGTTCCCGCTCTTCAACATGAACTACTTCCGCGTCAACGCGCGCGGAGCGCTTGTAAATGCGGAAGACATCATCTCAAGCGCCAAGTCCACGGTATCCGACGCCGCGCGGATGAAGGCGAACTGCCTCGGCCAAATCACCGACTGCGACTGGGACTTCCGCACGGATCCCGGCGACCGGGGGCTGGCGGAGCGCTGGTTCGCGCCGGGGGCGGGCGCGTCCGGCTGGGGGACGATCCACGTGCCGGGGGCCTGGGATCTCCAGAAGGCGGCGCGTGGGTATTCGGGCGTCGCCTGGTACCGCAAGAGATTCCGGGTCGCCGGTTCGTTCCGGCAGGACCACGAGGACGGCAGCCGCATATTCCGGTTGCGCGGAAAGGGCGTCGCCCAGGAGGGTACGGTCTGGCTCAACGGCGAAAAGCTCGGCAACGCGAGGGGCTGGAAGAATGACTATTCCTTCGATGTCGGCGGGATTCTCAACTATGGCGGGGAGAACACCCTCGTCTGGCGTATCGACGGAAAGGGCAGAAGCGAGAACGGGCTGCGCTTCGATACCTATATCCTCCCTGACGACCTCATGTCTCGGGAAGAGCCTTTCAACGAGCGTCAGTTCCGCAGGATGGCGTTCAACCAGCTCTTCGAGGGGCTTTCCGGCGTCTTCGTCTGGCACTGGCACGACGACGCGCTGCGGACGTACCAGCCAGCGCTTCATGCGCAGCTTCAGACCGTCGCAGAGCCGTTCCTGCCGTATATCCGCCGCCGCAGGGGGCGCGTGGCCTACCTCTACTCCTACAACAACCAGCCGGGGTTGCCGAAGCAGGCGGATGGGACGTATCGCGGCTTCGGAGACTTGCAGTGCGCGCTCGACTTCCTCGGCCACAAGCCTGACATCTTCGGCGAACGGCGGTTTCGCGAGGCGGTCACGCCTAAGCGCTATCCGGTTCTCTTCGTCCCACGTCTGCCGACGGTCGAGGACGAGACCTACGAACATTTCAAGAGTTACGTCCGCGGAGGCGGTATCGCCGTGATAACGGAGGGTTCTCTTGCGGAGACGTCCTCCCGCTACGCGCCGACGGACATCGCGACGTTCGACCGCGGGGCGGGGCGCGTCGTCGTTCTGCAGGAACCGCTGGAGCTGGATCGCCTGATGGACGAACTCCCTGCTCTTCTGCCTGCGCCGGAGGTAGGCGTAGAGGCGCGTGACGCCGACAAGTCAGCGGAGCGGCTGCTCTTCGAGCGCGTTCTGGCGGGGCCGAAGGACCGAAAGGTTCTCTACCTCTGCAACTGGGGCGGGATGGATCGCGAGGTCTTTGTGTCCCTTCCGGGCGACATGGCGGGGTGGAACGTCACGGATGTTGTCGGCACTTTCCGGCACGGGGCGGATGGACGTCTTGCCGTGCGGGTTCCGTCGCAGGACGTGGCCGTCGCGATTTTCGATCGACCGGAATGCCGTCGCACGGCGGTAAAGCGTCCGTCGCCTCGCCGGATGGCGAAGGTTCGCGAACTCGAGAAGCTTTTGGCCGGGGCGGTGCCGGCGGAGTCGTGCGACGTCCTCTTCATGCGCTGTTCGAAGCCTCGCGGCGGATACCGCATTGGGCCTGAGATGCTGCCGGACTGGCTTCGGGCTGTGAAGGCCCTTGGCCTAACTTACGGGTGGGGCGATCCGGCGACGTGGACGGCCGAAACGCTGAAGGGAAAACGTCTCGTGGTACT
>CAMORM010000215.1 GCA_946623785.1 uncultured Verrucomicrobiota bacterium | reverse complement strand
GGTGGGGCGACCTCGTGAAGCCCGCGCTTTCCTACAAGGGCGGGTTCATCAAGGTCCCGAACAAGCCCGGACTCGGCATCGACGAGCTCAACGAAAAGCTCATCAAGAAGCAGGCCTGCGCCGACTTCCCGCCGCCCTGGACTCCCACGAAGGAGTGGGACAAGGAGTGGTCGAACGACCGCCGCTGGAGCTGATGCCCGGGCACATACGCCTCCAAATGGCAATACGGTGCGGGTCATTGCTTTCGCAGTGACCTGCATCTGTTTCGTCCGAGTTATGTTTTTCACTTCGTTTTGAGCTGACGTGTTGTGGGAGAGAAATGGTATAATGCCGCCAAATGACAGGGTGCGACATCATGGACATTTCAAAACTGCGCGAGGCTGGCAATCCATACTGGGTCGATGTTCTTCCGGCGGGCGAATTTCTGGGGCTAGCTGACAAGACGGTCCTTCATTCCGGGCCGCCGATAGAGTTCGGGCGGATGTGTGCGGGGCATCGTCGCAGCATGGTGAACGCCTGTCTCTTCGAGGGGTGGGCGAAGACAGTTGGAGAGGCGGAAGAGCTTCTCGAGAAGGGCGAGGTCAAGTGCGAGGCGGCGTACGACTACGCTACCGACGGTTCGGGCTATGGAATCATAACCAAGTCGGTGCCGCTTCTCATAGTCGAGGATCGCGACTACGGTTCGCGGGCCGGGCTTTTCCCGGCGGAAGGGCGCTTCGGCGGCGGCTTCTGCGGCTGGGGCGTGTATTCCGAGGACATCGCCGCGAACCTCAGGTGGATGCGCGACACGCTTTTCGCGGAGCTTGTCGCCGTGCTGAAGGACGCCGGCGGGTTTGCGATGCGGGACCTCTTCGCGGAGGCTAGGCGGATGGGCGACGAGCTCCATTCGTGCCAGAAGGCGATAGACGCCCTGTTCACGCGGGCGATTGCGCCTTATGCGCTCAAGTGCAGGAACTCCGCCGAGCTTCTCGACTACTTCGCCACGACGAACCGCTTCACCCACAATTTCGGGCAGGCGTCAAGCCGCGCGCTCCTGCTTGGGCTGGAGAAGAAGGGCGAGAGCGGTTTCCTCACGGCGGCGGGAGGGAACGGCGTGGAATACGGAATCAAGGTGGCGGGTTGCGACAAGTGGTACGTCGCGCCTGCGCCGATGATCGAGGGGCCGTACCTCGTCGAAGGGGCCAGGCGAGAGAACCAGCTTCCGTGGATGGGCGACAGCTCTGTCACGGAGTGTCGTGGATGGGGCGGGCAGATAAGGCCCGTCAATCCGGAGGTTTCCGGCGGGGTCGTGATAAACGGCGGGATGATGGACGTAAACGGCGGCTGGATGGGCGCCGGCTCAACGCGCATGCCGGAGCCGTGCTTTGAAATGGCAAGGGAGGACGGGCATGGAGTTCACTTTTCCTGACTACATCGCGATAGCGCTGTTCTTCGCCGTCCTGCTGCTGATCCCCGCCGTTGCCGCCATGCGCACGAAGTCTGGGGACTCGCGCGAGTACTTCAAGTCCGCAGGCTCCATGCCGTGGTGGCTCATCGGCGTGTCGATGGTCGCCGCAACGACCTCGACCAATTCCGCAAACCTCTTCACTGAGATAATCCGCCGCGACGGACTGAGCGGCAACTGGGTGTGGTGGGCGTTCCTCCTCACAGGCCTCCTCACGGTGTTCGTGTATTCGAAGCTCTGGGTGCGGTCCGGCGCGGCTACTGACATCGCGTTCTACGAGCTGCGCTACTCGGGCAGGCCGGCGGCGTTCCTGCGCGGCTTCCGCGCGCTCTACCTGGGCGTGATATACAACCTTGTCGTGATGGCGACGGTCCTTCTCGGCGCGATAAAGATAGGAGTCGTAATGTTCGGCGTCTCGGCGTGGACGGTCCTTGCCGTTACGGCCGCGGCGTCGCTCGTGTATTCGTGCATCAGCGGGATACGCGGCACGATCTACACGGACTTCTTCCTCTTCGCGGTGGTGATGGTGGGCGCGTTCGCGGTGATGCACTACGGCATCAACCACCCGGCCGTCGGAGGATGGTCGGCGATGATGTCGAATCCTGCCGTCGCCTCTCGGCTGTCGTTCTTCCCTGAGTTCTCCAAGACTGACGCCTTCATAGCGGTGTTCGTTATACCGGTGGCCGTGCAGTGGTGGAACGTGTGGTACTCCGGATCGGAGCCGGGCGGCGGCGGGTACATAGTGCAGCGCATGCTTACCGCGAAGTCGCAGGGGCACGCGCTCGGCGGCACGCTGTTCTTCAACGTGCTCAACTACGCGCTCAGGCCCTGGCCGTGGTACATCGCCGCGTTCGCGTCGATCCTCATATTCCCCGACCTCGATTCCATCCGCTCGGCGTTCCCTGGTGTGGACCCGGCGCTGGTTGGCGACGACATGGCGTATCCGGCGATGATAAAGGTCGTCCCGCACGGATGGGTGGGGGTAGTCGCGGCGTCGCTCATGGGCGCGCTCTTCTCGACGGTCGCCGCGCAGCTTTCGATGGGTGCGAACTACGTGACGAACGACATCTGGAAGCGCTTTGTGCGAAAGGACGCGTCGGACCGCGAGATGATACTCGTGGCGCGCGCGTCGTCTGTGGCCCTCATGCTCGCTGGGTGCGCGCTCGCGCCGCTCATCGCGAGCGCGAAGTCCGGCTTCGACCTAATGGTGCAGGTAGGCGCTGGGACGGGCATCATCTTCCTGCTGAGGTGGTTCTGGATGCGCATCAACGCGTGGTCCGAGATCGTGGCGATGGTGGTGTCGTTCCTCTGCGCCGTCTTCTTCCAGGTTGTCTGGCCGCATATCTCGGACAGACCTCTCCTGTTCTGGCAGAAGCTGCTGCTTACGATTGCTGCGACTACGGTCTTCTGGGTTGCCGCTACGTTCCTGACCAAGCCCGAGCCGGAGGGGACGATACGCCGTTTCCGCTCGCTTGTCCGCGCGGAAGGGCGGGATGTCGGCATGGGCGTCATGTGGACGTTCCTTGCGTCCGTAGGCATCTTCGGGTTCATGGCGCTCGTCGCGAAAACCGTGTGTCGGTGACCCGTCAAGTTACCCTTGCCTAACTAAACCCGTTTGCGGTATAATTAACTCTCGAAATGCCGCTTTGATTAAGTACCAACCCTAAGGATACAACAACATGAGCGAAAAACTCGAGACGATGACGCCGGAACTGAAGGCGTTCATCGACGAATGGAAGGACAAGCCGGGGAACCTCATCATGGTTCTCCACCGCGTTCAGCAGACATACGGATACATTCCGCGCAACATCGCGCTCGACTGCTCCGAGCTTCTCGGGGTGCCGCTGGCGAAGATATACGGAGTGGTAACGTTCTACAACTTCTTCCGTCTACAGAAGTCGGGGAAGTACAACGTCCAGGTGTGCCTCGGCACCGCGTGCTACCTGCGCGGCGGCGACG
>CAMORM010000214.1 GCA_946623785.1 uncultured Verrucomicrobiota bacterium | reverse complement strand
GACGAGGGGCGGCTGGCGGCGAAGCCGACTGGCGACCCCTCGTTTGGAATCATTGGGAGTCATACCTTCACATTGCGCGGGAAAGTCCGATTTGGTACACTACGCGCCAGTTGGAAAAAGTGCCAGTGGAGTCAACTTAGATGAAACAAGGGGTATTGATTAGCAGAGAATGCATGACAAGGAGTTTCTTTATGACGGTTGCCGCATGTGCCATTGCACTTTCCGGTTTTCTGGAGCCATGCCCAGTGCGCGCAGACGACACCAAGCCTAGCGATGGCCAGATGAGACCCTGGGCGCCGATCGGCATTTCGTTCATCCAGCCGAAATGGCAAATCCCCGATCAGACGAATTCAGTGTTCGGGGCCATGATCAACCTTGGCGTCGGCAACAATAGGGACGTCTGCCCCCTCAACATAGGCATCTGCAACATTGTAGACCGCAACATGGCCGGGCTACAGATAGGCCTAGGCAACTATGCGGGCCGCAACATGGACGGGCTGCAGTTCGGACTGAGCAGCTTTGCCGAAAACTGCCATGGGATCCAATGCGCTTTGGTCAATAATGTCATGGAGAGATTCCATGGCCTGCAGTTCGGCCTGGCCAACCAAACTAAAACAGGTTATGGCATTCAGGCGGGATTTTGCAATGAATCAGAAAAGTTATATGGCCTGCAAATCGGTGTGATAAACACTACGGACATTATCCGCGGCATGCAGATCGGACTTTTCAACATCGGGTATACCCTCAGGGGCGTGCAGGTTGGACTGATCAACATATCAGAAGGAGACGGCGGCAAAAGCGCAATGGTAGGCGGCTTTACCGTGCTTCCACTGATCAATATGAGGTTTTAGGCCTTCGCGGCGAAGGCGACGGCCTGGTCGAGGAACGACTCCGGCGTTGACGCGCCGGACGTCACGCCGAGGACTTCTGTCGGGCCGAAGTCGATTGCGGAAAGCTCGTCCATGTTGCCGGCGCGCCACGCCTTCGCGCCCTCCGCCTCGGCTATCTCGGCAAGCCGGCGCGTGTTCGAGGAGTTGGCGCTCCCGAGAACCAGCACGCCCGCGCCCGGATTCGCCTTCGCGAACTCGCGCACAGCGCGCTGGCGGTCGCGCGTCGCGTTGCACACCTCGGACGAAGGAGAGAACGACGCCTTCGGGAAACGCGACTTCAGCGCGGCCGCGACATCCGCGACTTCGTCCGCCGAAAGCGTGGTCTGGGAAACTACGACAACCTCCGAAGACTCGTCGAACGGGATTCCGGCGACGTCAGCGACGGTACGCACGACCGCGACCCTCCCGCTGTCGCCCGTCTCCCCCGCAACGCCGACCACCTCGGCGTGCTTCGCATTGCCGATCACCACAACCGGCACGCCCCTCTCGGCTGCAGCCGCAACTGTGCGGTGCACGCGCGCGACGAACGGGCACGTCGCGTCCACCACGTGGAGCGCGCGCATTTCGGCTGCCCTGCGGACCGCGGGCGAGACGCCGTGCGCGGAGAAGACGACCGTCGCGCCGTGCGGAACGTCGTCCAGCGACTCGACGAACTTCATGCCGCGCAGCTCGAAGTCCCTCACCACCGTCTCGTTGTGGACGAGCTCATGCAGGCAGTACACGGCTCCGCCGTGGTCGCCAAGCGCGCCGAACGCCTTGTGGAGCGCCGCCGAAACGCCGGAGCAGAACCCGTGCGGCTCGATCGTCCTCACTTCGCGCTTGTGGTGAGCACCCTGCATCCCGTCTCCGTTATGAGGACGAGGTCCTCTATGCGCACGCCGAGCTTCCCCGGCAGGTATATCCCAGGCTCGATCGTGACGGTCATGCCTGGCTTCAGGACGATGTCCGACCTCGGCGCGGCAGCGGGCGCCTCGTGTATCTCGAACCCTACGCCGTGTCCGAGCGAATGCCCGAACGCCTTGCCGTAGCCGGCCTTCTTGATGATCCTGCGCGCGACCGCATCGAGCTCGCATCCCTTCATGCCGGGCTTCGCCGCGGCAATCGCCGCCATGTTCGCCTTGAGAACCGTGGCGTAGACCTTCTCGTATTCCGCGCGTAGGGCGTACCTGCCCTTCGGCTTCAGGCAACGCGTCATGTCGGAGCACACGCCGTCCAGCTTCACGCCCATGTCCACGAGAAGCGGCTCGCCCGCGCGCCACACCGTCCCGTCCGGCACGTGGTGGCACTCCGCCGCGTTGGCGCCAGCGCAGACAATGGTCTCGAAAGCCTCGCCGTCGCCGCGGCGCGCCATCAGCCCGCGGATGATCCGCTGCATCTCGACCTCCGTCATGCCGGGGCGGAACTCCTTCTTCGCGGCAGACCATATCTCGTCGTTGAGAGCCACCGCCGCCTCGATCTTCGCGGTTTCGGACGGCGTCTTGACCGCGCGCGGGAGCTGGACCTCGCGTTCGAAGTCCACGAACGCCGCCTTCGGAAACGCCCGCTTCAGCTCGAGGAACTTCCGCGCCGGCATGCCTCCCTCGTAGCCGATGCGCCTCGGTGACTTCGCGCCGGCGAGCGCGGCGGCGGCCCGAAGGCCCGCAACGCCGTCCGACGGCTTCCAGATGTCGCGCGTGTCGAGCCATGGCGCCACGCGGCGCGCCATCACCGTGTAGCGGAAGTCGGTGTAGTAGTGCAGCGACTCGCCGGAAACGAGCACGCCGTTGTCACTCCGCACCCCGGTCAGCGACAGCACGTTGAACTCGTTGTTCAGAACCAAAAGATCGAGCCGCCGCCTTTTGGCGACGGCTCTCACTTCGTTCAGCCTTTCGGCGAACTCATTGGCCATTTCAGACTCCTCCACTCAGCCCTCGGCTTCAAGAGCAGCGTCGACTTCGTCCGTGGTCTCCATGTTCGTGTAGACGTCCTGGACGTCCTCGAGGTCCTCGAGCATCTCGACGAACTTGTTGATTCCGCGCGCAACCGCGACGTCCGAGACGGGCGCCGGCATGTTCGGCACGAGCCCGATGTTGGAGTTCTCCTCGTCAATCGCGATGCCCGCGGCCTTGATCGCCTCGGAGACGGTCGTGAAGTCGGCGGGCTGGCACTTGACGGTGAATCCGCCGTCCTCGGAAATGACGTCCTCCGCGCCCGCCTCGAGCGCGACTTCCATCACCTTGTCTTCGTCAACGCCGTCGGCGGCAGGGATCATCACCTGGCCGAGGCGGTCGAAGAGGCGGCTCGCGGCGCCCTGCTTGGCGAACTCGGTGCCGTTCTTCTTGAAGACGTTGCCCACTTCTGCGGCGGCGCGGTTCTTGTTGTCGGTGAGAACCGTCACAACGAGCGCCACGGGGCCCTTGATGCCCTCGTACTGGGCGGACACCATTTCGGCGGACTCAAGCTCGCCCGTGCCCTTCTTGATGGCGCGCTCGATGTTGTCGTTCGGCATCTGCGCCGCCTTCGCCTTGGCGATGAGCG
>CAMORM010000213.1 GCA_946623785.1 uncultured Verrucomicrobiota bacterium | reverse complement strand
ATCCCACGGCATAGCCGAAGGACAGCGCAACAACAGCTATCGGCGCGAGATACGGGCCGAGTTTCGGCTTGGCGGCATTTCCGCCTCCATTGCAAATCGAATTCATATACCGTCCCCCTTTAGCAGCGCGATGAGTTCGCCGCGCGCCGTCTCCAATCTTGATGTCAGCTCGGCATAAGCCCTGTCACGCACCGCGTCCCAATCGCCGCGATTCTTGATCGCGGCGAGGACATGTTCGGTCACCTTGTTCCAATCGCAGTCGTACACACTTCCCTCTACGGTGCTCCCGAAGTTGGAGAGCCAATTTGCCAGCTTCGAGCCGCGCGCAATGCCGAGACCGGGAGTGCCGGCGTTGGCCGCCAGAATCAGCAGATGCAGCCTGCTCGAAAGGACGACATCGCATTTCGCGGCAGCCTCCATGACAGCCTCGGGCGTTGTTCCCGAGATGCACTCGACGCCGAGCGATTCAAGAAGCGAGCGATCCGTTTTCGGATTCATCGGAATGCCGATCACCCGCGCGCCAGATTCGCGCACAGCGGCGATCAGGCCTTTCACCCCATCAAGGTCCGCAACCTGCCGCTGGGTGGAGATGCAGAGTCCGAGGGCGTGGCGCGAGTCGGGAGCCGCGAGCTGCGTGTCGTCCGCCGCGTGTCGCTTGTCAGGCCCATTCCCAAGCAGTATCGCCGAGTCGGCGGCGACCTTTGCGCCGGGGAAGCCGGTCTGCGCGAGCATTGCCGCGCTCTGCGGGTCGCGAAGCCACACTCCACGACACTGCGGCAGAACCGCCGCGATGCGCCGCGCGAGAGTGCCGCGCAGACGCCGTTCGTACCATCCGAGAAGTCCGAGACACCGAAGCACCAGCCGCCGCTTTCCACTCGCCTTGAAGAAGACGGGGTTCAGTTCGTCGTCCATCCCGACGCCCCAGATGAAAGTGGCGACGCCAGCTCTTTGCGCTGTTTCGAGCAGATCGAGAGCGACATGCGGATAATCGGAAAGACCTGTTGCACCGCACCAGATGTATGCGTCTTGCGCGCGGACAGCGTCTTCAAAGCCGTCCAAGCCGTGGCCGGCGAAGCCGAACGGCGGCACGACGTTAACGCCGAGAATATCCGCCGTGGCGCGATCGGCCGTCGCAACGGTGAGTTCGACTTCCAGCAGCGACTCCTTGAGCATCTTCACGACGCCCGCGATTATCGCCTCGTCGCCGATGTTGTCGCATCCGAGCGGTATGCCACCGAGAAGTATCTTCATTTCCCGCCTCCGTGCCAGGCAAGTACGTCCGAAACCGCGAGACGCGGGGATGCAGCTACGTCAAATTCGTCGGGCGGCATTCCGCATGCAATCACCTGGACTATCGCCTCGTTGGACGGGATGCAGAGGAATTCATGCGCCTCGCGGTCCACCTCGGGCGAGACGCTCCAGTGGAGGATGCAGTGCGCCACGCCGAAGTAGTGGAGCGCATAGCAGAGGTTCATCACGAAGATCCCGCCGTTCACATAGCAGTCATGCCGCTCCCAGCCCCAGCGGACGGCGGAGAGATCTGAGGTGACGACAAGGACTTTGTCAGCGTCCGCGCCAAAACCGCGCGTCCCGCCCTGCGCGGCGAAGAGCCTGTCCCTCAGCGACGGATCGTCGACGACGTGGACCCGCGCGTGCTGGCGGTTGCAGGCGCTCGGCGCGGTGAGCGCGAGCTCCACGGCGGATTCCACCGTCTCCCTGGGGACAGACCCCGCGAAATGCCTGCAAACGTGGCGCGAAGCGGCGAACTGCGGGAACGGAGCGTCCTTCGCGGAGAAGAACTCGCCTCGCGTGACATGCGGCTCGACAGCCGCCGGAACGTCGCCCCTCGCGGCGAGGAAGGCGTCGAGACGCGGCATAGGATCCGGCTGGCCGCGGTGCAGCTCGCGGTATGCGCGGAGAACGGCGACGGCATGTCGCACCTGGCGATCCTCCGTGCCGAAGCGTCTTTCAAAGGAGTCCACGAGGTTCATCAGGTGCAGGACGGCGCCTTTGCCGAATCCGAGTCGGCGGCGCGGCATCGTGAGCCCCTTTTCGAGGACGTGGTATCCCATCACGATCTCGGCGCGCGCGGCGGCCATGCGGTCGAGATGCAGGGCGCCGGCGTTGGCCATGAACTGCCCCCTGTCATAGCGGAACGCGCGCGCGGCCTCGGAGCGCACCTTCGCGCACTCCCTCCAGGCGACCAGCGCCCTTTTGAGTTTTCTTAGCAATTCAAGCATTTGACATAGATTATAGCACAATTCCTGCTGGAATGGCGAATGGATGAGCAATCGGGATTCTTAGTCGCCCCACCCGGTCCAGGACATGGAGTATGGTAAAATCCGACCCGAAAATGATATAATATTACCTAATGAAGATTCTAATCACAGGCTTTGCCGGTTTCATAGGCTTCCACGCGGCGCAGGAATTCCTTCGGCGCGGGTGGGAAGTCATCGGTATTGACAACTTCTGCGACTACTACAGCGTGAAGCTCAAGCGCGACCGCGCGGCGTTGCTTGAGGGGCAGCCGGGCTTTTCCGCCCGCGAACTCGACATCTGCGATCTCGATGGCCTGCGCGGCGTTTTTGCCGCGGAAGCGCCGGACGTCGTTCTCAACCTGGCCGCGCAGCCTGGCGTACGCTATTCAATTGACCATCCCTTCGTCTACGAGAAGACGAACTTAGAGGGATTCCTCAATGTCCTTGAATGCTGCCGCCATGCCGCGAAGGTGCCGAAGCTTGTATTCGCCTCGTCGTCGTCTGTCTATGGCGGAAACAAGAAGATGCCCTTCGAGGAGTCCGACCAGGTGGACACGCCGGTGAGCCTCTACGCCGCGACGAAGAAGGCGAACGAGCTGATGGCCCACACGTACTCGCACCTCTACGGAATGCAGACGATCGGGCTTAGGTTCTTCACAGTCTACGGCGCGTGGTATCGTCCGGACATGGCGCTCTCGCTCTTCGCGGACGCGATGCTGCACGGCCGCCCCATCAAGGTGTTCAACCACGGCGACATGCTGCGCGACTTCACCTATGTCGACGACATCGTGGACGGGATCGTCCGCGTCGTGGAGGCGCAGGACCTTCCGCTCTACGACATCTTCAACATCGGCAACCACCGCAGCGAAAAGCTCCTCGACGTCATCAACGTCCTCGCGGAATCGCTCGGCGTCGAACCGAATATGGAAATGCTCCCGATGCAGCCAGGCGACGTCTATGCGACGTACGCGAGCATCGAGAAGCTCAACAAAGCCGTCGGCTACGAACCGAAGACGACAATCCGCGAAGGCATCCCCGTCTTCGCGAAGTGGTACAAGAAGTATCACGGACTATGAATCCGTTCTTCTCCATAATCGTCCCCTGTTGCGATGTCGCGCCGTATCTGCGCGAATGCCTCGACTCGGTTACGAACCAGCCGT
>CAMORM010000212.1 GCA_946623785.1 uncultured Verrucomicrobiota bacterium | reverse complement strand
GCGCGGGGACGTTCGCGAGCCGGCGCGCGCCGGAGGAGGCGGGGTCGTAGGGATAGCGGGCCTCGGCCTCCTGCGCCTCGCGCGGATTGATCTGCGCGAGGAAGGCGCGGGCGAACGGCGGCACGATGCGATAGTCCACGTTGCCCGTGTCGCTCGTCTGGTGGATCGTGAGGCCGTAGTCCTTGGTCAGGTTGGCGAGCAGGACCTCCATGAAGGCGCCCGCCGTCTCCAGCGTCCCGTCGCGCTCGACGCGCGAGTTATCGAAGGACTGCCCGCGCAGGATGGCGTTGTGGAACCAGCGGCCCTCGGGCGAGTCCAGCACGGCGGCGATCTTGGCGAGGCCCTCCTGGCCGACGCGCAGGGCGAGGCGGCTCAGGGCGACGGAGGTGATGCGCCCGACGAAGCACTGGCGGTCGTCCGGACCGTATTCGTTGTGCTGCTTGGCGTCCTCTTCCATGTAGTCGTAGCACGTGGGGAAGAACGCCTTGTAGCAGTCGACGAGGTCCTGCGCGCCGAGCGGCGCGCCCGACTTGATCTTCGCCTCCAACGCGTCGGTGAGGAGGTTGCTACCCTCGTACACGCCTTCGAACTGGGCCGACGTCTTGAGTTTGCCCGCGCTCGTCGCCCACTTGAGGAACGCCTTGCGCTCGTCGTCCGTGGGGAACTTCATGAAGACCTGCGACTGCATGATGCGGGCCTTCTTCTCGATGAACGGCTTGACGGCATTTTCGCGCAGGCGCTTGGCGAACCCCTCGGCATTCCTCTGGGCGGTGGGAACCTTTCCGGCGGCGAGCGCGCTCTTGATCAGCGAAAGCTCCTTCCGGATCGACGCGGTGACGCCGTCGAGCGCCACGCCCGCCAGCGGGGGCTGGCCGGCGAAGGCGTTCTTCAGCATCTGCGCGCCGCCCTCGACGTCCTTTTCCAGAGTTTCGCACGCGAGGGCGTTCACGTCGGCGAGCGCCTTTTTCCCGGCGACGTGGAGCACGACGAATTTCTCGGCGGCGGTTCCGTCCCGCGATGTGTTAAGACGGAGCATCTCCTTCAGCACGGCCTCGCGCTCCGCGGCGTCCGTGATTCCGCTTGCATCCATGGCGCTCATCGCTCTCATCACGACGGAGAGGACGTCCACCACCTTCTGCCTGAGATTGGAGCGGATGTGCTTCTCGGACAGAACCATCGGATCGGTTCCGTATCTGGAGATGGCCTTCTGCAAGTCCGCGTCGATGGCGGCCTGGAGCCAGTCCGGGATGCGTTCGAGGTTGCGCCCGCAAAGATCGAATATGCGGCCCTTTTCAATATTGACGGAAACGGCCTTCAGTATGTCGTCCGTCAATTCGGCGCGATGCTCGTTGAGGTAGGAGTTGGCGAATGCGACAAGGTCGTCCTTGAGGCGGGAGGCGGTCTCCAGGGAGATTTCCCCCAGCACCTGGACCGCGAGCGTGGCCTCGGCGTCCACAACGTTCTCGCTGTTGTAGAACGTCACCTTGTAGGGGGCTCCGGCCGAATCCGCCTTGATCTGGTTCTTGGCCTCTTCGATGCGCGCGGCGACCCATTCCTCTCTGTCCAGCGCCTCCCGCTCTGCCTGCGGGAGCTTGCCGAACTCGCGCGAGTAGAACTCGTCCATCTCGGCGGTGTCGACGCGGATCTCCTCCACGTCGCGGTCGAGCAGCACGGGCGAATGGAACTGCGCCTCGATGTAGCTCACGCCCTGGAGCGAGAACGGCGTCTTGGGATTCGACTGGCTCTTGAGCGTGGCGAGCCCCATGCCGACGGCGGTGCTGTCCGTCGACTGCGCAAAGAGGTTCTCGATGTGGTCGAAGTCTGCGACCGTCGTCTGCGGCTTGACGATCATGTATTTGGCGACGAAATGCGCGTCGATGTCCTCGTGCGCGACCGGCGCTTCGCCATCCTTGAGAAGCGTCGAGATGAAATCCGCCAGCAGTCGCGTGTAGTGTGCGAGGGTCCTGGCCGAAATGTCGTTGGCGGACGAGCCTAAGCTCTGGAAAAAGCGGGTCAGCGTCCTGCCGCCGGCGGATTCGGGATCGCGCAGCGCGGCCAGCGCGGCGGCGGGGTCCTTCAGGCGCGGCGCGAAGGCGGCGATGAGGTTCTCCTCGATCTCCGCGCGTTTCGACTCCGGCATGGAGACGCGCGCGGCGAAGAACGTGTCGTCGAGCGTGTAGGTGCACTTCTGCTTGACGTGCGGCTTGAGGAGGACGACGACGTGCCCGTACGTGCCGCCGGCGGTGTCGGCGCCGCCGGCCGTGTACTTCGCCGTGTTGAGCGCGCCGTACACCGGGCGGCTCTTGCCGGAAAGGGGCTCCGCGGAATACTCCGGGAAGAAGCTCTTCTCCACCTGGTTGCGGAACCTGAGATCCTGGTCGCCCATGGGGTCGATGTTCTGCGCCTCCATGGCCTCGTACGCATTCGTGAGGTGCGCGTTGGGCTGATTGAGGAGCGGCGTTCCCTGCGAACCGTCCTTGCGCCTGCCCATGAACGTGGCGAAGCGCATGTTGATCGTGAGCTCCTGCGCGCGCAGCGTGTCGCCGATCTTCTTGGAATCGACTTCGCCCATGCCGTGCGACTTGAACAGCCCGTCCGTCTTGGCGTTCGCCGTCTTGGCGTTGTTCGACCCCTGCGCGGCAGAACGCGCCATGATGCCGAGGTTGGTCGTCGTCATGTCGCCCTCGCCCGCGTAGTGGTTCGCCGTCGGGGCGCCCTCGCCCGCGTAGCGCTCCATCAGGCTCGGGACGTTCGCCTTCTGGTCGTCCGGCGTCTTGTCGAGGATCATGCGGCGCGAGATTTCCGAGACGACCATCGCCTCGATGCGCGAGAGGTCGGCGAACGCCTTCTCGGCGAGCGCGACCGTCTTCGGGGCGGCGCCGGGATGGTTGATGATGCGGGCGAGCTCCTTCTTGAAGCCGTCGGTCTGCTTCGAGATCAGGCCCTGGTAGACGGCGGAAAGCTCGTTGTTGTCCATCGCGTCGATCGCCGTGAAGAGATGCTTCTCGAACAGCTTCGCGCCCTCGATCTCGGCCTGGGAGAGCTGCTCGACGGGAGCCTCGGGAGCGGGCGCGTCCGGCGCGCCGGGGTCGCGGACCGGCGTCGCCGGCCGCACGACGGAGAAGCCGCGGGCCTCGGTTTCGCGGTCGATATAGGCGTGCAGCGTATTGAGGTGGCGGAGCACCGCCTCGATGTCCACCTTGCCGTTCGCGTCGAACTTGAAGGCGCCGAGCGTCGCGGCGGCGGCGCTCTTCTGCCCGGCGTCGGCTTTGGCGAGCTTCGTGGACTGGCGGAAGCCGACGCGCAGCATCTTGTCCTTGCCGATTTCGGAGAGGCCGATCTCCTTGACGCCCGTCGAAAGCTTGTCCGCGCTGCCCATCTTCTCGTCGGCGAATTCGACGAGCGCCTTGATCTTGCGGGCCGTCAGCGGCTTGCCGCCCTCGATGTCGG
>CAMORM010000211.1 GCA_946623785.1 uncultured Verrucomicrobiota bacterium | reverse complement strand
AGGAAGCGCGACGGGCGCCCCTTCAGGTTCGTGTGGTTCGACGGCATCGCCTGCAGCGACGTGCCGATTCCGGAGCAGTGGAAGGGCGAACGCGATATGTTCCCCGCGTTCAACTCGGAGAAGGTGCGCAAGACGCGCGACGGAATGGCGAACGGCGCGTTCGTGTACGGCACGCGCGGAGTCGTGGAGTACGGACACCACGGCGCGAACTACCTGCGGCTTCTTCCGGACACGACGCTCGAGAAGATGCGCGCGGACGGCGGATGCCCGGAGCGAAAGTACGCGCGCGTCCCGAAAGGTGATCCGTACGCCGAGTTCGTCTCCGCTGTGAAGGGAGGTCCGAAGGTGGGCAGCGACTTCGCCTACGCAGGCGCGATGACGCAGTGCTCGTTGCTTGGAGTGGCCGCGCTGTTCGATCCGGGCAGGGAGCTCAGGTTCGACGCCGCGGCGAAGCGCTTCGAAAACTCCTCCGCCGCGAACGCACGCCTCGCCCAGCCCCGCGTCGAGGCGTGATTCGGGGTGTTTCGCGAAGGCGAAGAAAGCCACGCCTGTTCTCTAATGCTGCGACACTTCGGTCTCCGCACAGGCGGGGCCTGAGGCGACAAGACGTGGCAGAACTGTGACGCTAAGCGATTTGTCCCCGATTGTGACAGGTTCCCCGGGGACAAGCGAAAGATGGGTGTCAATCTGCCTGACAGGACCGCAGTCAGCGCACACAAGGCAAACATCATGTTCTTCATTCGACCTCTCCCTTTGCGTGTTGGTACCAGCGGGCAAGGCCATTGTAGATAACTGCAGGGCGGGTTCAACTCGGGACACCCCATTCGTGTCGGCCAGCAAAATATGCAAATGCGAGTTGGTTTGCGCGGCGGGCCTTTTTTTGGCATAATACGGAGGTATGACCTTCTTCCGCGCCAAGGCGCTTCCACGGGTTTCGCCAGACCGCGCGGCCTGGCCCGCGGCGGCGCGGAGCGCGCGGAGAAGCGGAGAAAACCGTATGAGGAACTGCACGATCATACTTGCCGCCGCGCTGGCGGCGGCCCAGACGGCGGCGGCGAAAAGCCATTTTGTCGTATTCGACCACCTGCTGCGCGTCCCCGCGCTCTGCTACCCGCTCGACAACGGATGGACCGGCATGGGCTGGATCAGGTGGGAGGTGCCGGCAAAGACCAACCCGTATCTCCAGAGCGTCATCCTGGTCAACCCCTCCAGGCGGCAGATCGTGCAGACGGCGGGCCAGCTCAACAGGGGTTCGTTCGTGCTGGAGCAGTCCGGCGGGATCTATTCCGACGCAAACGCCATGGCCGCGCAGATGGCGCGGGAGATCAACTCCGGCATCGTGGTCCCGGGGCTAAAGTCATTCGTCCCGAAATACGGCCGCTTCAGCGACGCCATTCCGGCGAAGACCCGGAAGGCCGTTGATTTCCTGTTCGCCGCCAACCGGACATCGCCCGTAAAGAAGGCGTTCAAGGTGGAGTGCTTCTTTGACTGCGAATACAACGGCGCGAAGTGCGAGGCGCTCTACGAATACGTCTGCGCGTTCAGCGCGGTTCAGGTGCGTCCGACCCTGCCGACGATCGCGTCGGTCATCGAGTTCGACCGTTTCCTGACGGTCGCGCCGCCTGGCGGCATCGCCGCGGCCAAGAAGGCCGGCGGCCGGCTGCTGGCCGGCGCCTACGTGAACCGGAACTGGAAGTTCGCCGCCGAACGGACCATGCAGGCAATCGTCCAGGGGAAGCTGATCGGCATGAACGAGGGCATGGCGCTCATGCGCGAGGCGCAGGCCGAGAACGAACGCGTCATGACGGAGGTCCGGCGCAAGTGGCACGAAATGATTAAGGAAGTGAAGACCGTGGACAACCCGCTCTCGCCGGGCGAAAAGATCGAGCGGCCAATGTACTTCGACCACTCGCTGATCAACTCCGCGCAGGACACCATGGTCCTGAGCGACTCGTCCCTTGATCCGCATGAAGTCGAGAAGCTCGTCGGACAGGGTTTCTGGACGGCCGTAGACTAGCCGCTCGTCCGCCTCGTCCCACTCGCGTCGCCCAAGGGCTAAAGCTCTATCTCTGCGGTGACCGGGAAGTGGTCCGAGGGGTATAGCTTCGTGCCCGGGCGCGGGTCGGCGTGCGTTGCGTAGCGCCTGACCTTTACGCCCGGCGACACGTAGATGTAGTCGATGCGCGGACCGCAGTTCACGCGCGGCTTGTCGTCGCCGGGCTGGCTCCTGCGGCCGTTTCGCACGTCGGGATCGAGTTTGATCGCGTCGGCGGCTGGATACTCGCGGTCGCGCCACTTCCAGCCGGTGAACGTGCGCCATGGGCCCTCGGGCGGGGTTTCCGAGACGTAGATGGCGTTCTTCAGCGTCTTCGCGACGGCCTGCGCCGGCTCGTCGGTCTCGCGGCAGTTGTGGTCGCCGGTGAATACGATCGGGGTGCCTGGCGGAGCGAACTCCTGCATGCGCCTTATTATCAGCAGCATGCCCTCCTTGCGGGCGAGGGCCGAGGCATGGTCCGTGTGGGTGTTCGCGAAGCAGAACTGCCTGCCGGTGCGGCGGTCCCTGAGGAGCGCCCAGCTGCATACGCGGGGGCAGGCCGCGCCCCAGCCCTTGAGGCCTGGGGTGTCGGGCGTCTCAGAGAGCCAGAACGTGCCGCCCCTGACGCACTCGAACCGATTCGTGCGGAAGTAGATGGACGACGCCTCGTCGCTCTTGCGGTCAGCGCCGCGGTGCTCGCCGTACTTCGCGTAGTCGGGGAACGACTTGTCGAGGAATTTGGCCTGCTCAGGACGGACCTCCTGGAGGCCGAACGCGTCGAGGTCAAGTTTGCGTATCAGCGCCACGAGGTCGTCCCTGCGCTCCGTCCAGGCGTTGGGCGTGCCGTTGTCGCCGGTTGAGAGGCGGATGTTGTACGTGCCCACGCGCAGCGAGGCGGTCGCGCGCGGCGATTCTGCCGCCGCGGCGCAGAGCGACGCGGCAAAGGCCGCTAGCATAGAAAGTCGTTTCATGTCGGAGCTCCTTTTTCCTTACGGCATCGTTGACTGCATGTATTGTACCACAATCTCATGCCGCTCCGCCACTTGTCTGCCAACTGGATTTTGCCTTCAAAAAACGGGTAAACTCCAGAAAGGGGCGGCTCGACCTCTCCGAGGCGCCGCAGGCGTACAAGGACATCGAGGACGTAATCGCGTCCGAAAGCGACCTTGTGGAGCCTCTCGTGCGTCTCGTCCCACTTGCGAGCCTAAAAGGCTAAAATATAACTGCTATTAAACCCAGTTTTTGTAGTGGTTTTTGGTGCTTATAATTTTTTTTAATTTTTTCTTAAATTTCCCCTTGCATTCGTCCGCGGGAAAGAGTATCATACGCACCTGTTCGCCACCCACCAGGGTGAGACCCCGAAAGTGGCAACGAATTGATCTTTGAAAATCCGTTGAACGAGAACGTGTCAACTTCTGAAAGAGATTCTTTCTTCGGAAGGGACGCGGAACACAAGAAGAAGCTTGTGAGGTAACCGAACCGCCGA
>CAMORM010000210.1 GCA_946623785.1 uncultured Verrucomicrobiota bacterium | reverse complement strand
CCGCCGTAGGTGAGCTCCCCCGCGCCGGCGATGCAGATGATGAGCTCCTCGCCTTCGTGGGACGAGACTTCATCGACTCCGTCGGCCGCGAACTCGATCCTGAACGGATCCATGTGGCGGTCGGGCTTGCCCACGGCGAGCGAGTGCGACGCGTATCCGAGCTCGTTCATCTCGTCCTTGGAGAACTTGGACGCCTCGAGGTCCGCTGCGCGCGTCACGATTGGATCGGGCTTGAACTGGTCGTCCATGAAAGTGCCGAGACGCTGCCCGAGTGCGCGCGAAATCTTGGTAAGCACGCCGAGCGCCGGCATTACCTCCGCCTTCTCTATCGAATTGATCGTATCCTCCGCGACACCGCACTTCTTGGAGAGGTCGTAGATGCTCATGTCAAGACGCTCGCGGTACATGCGTATGCGCTTGCCTACCTTGTTTGCTTCCATTGGCATTTTGTTTGCTCCTTCCTAATGATCCCCCTTCAGGAGAAAAGTTTCGCGAGTTTCTGCAGCTGCGCCTGCTTCTGCCTGTTCTCCTCGAGCTGCTTCCTCGCGGTCTCGACGATCTGCGCAGGCGCATGGTCGGTGAACTGCTTGTTGGCTAGCTTCGCCTCTGCGCCCTTGATGAAGCCCTCGAGCTTCTTGAGCTCGCCGGCTATGCGCTTCGACTCGGCCGCCTTGTCGACGAGCCCGTCGAGCGAGAGGTACACCGTGCCGAGCGCGCCGAGCTTTCCGGGCATTGCGAGCTCAGCCTTGTCGGTCGTGATCTCGACCGATTCGGCGCGCATCGCCTTCTTGAGAGTCTCGACGTCCGCGCGGAGAAGCGCGGCCGTCTCCTCGTCGCGGCTCTGCACCGTCACCTTCACGAAGGCAGCTGGGCTGATCTTGTACTCGCCGCGGAGCGCGCGCAGGTCAGTGATCATCGCGCGCTTCGCGTCCACGAACGCATACGTGGCCTCGTCGAGGCCCCATGCCGACTTCTCCTCGTCGGTGTAGCCCTTCGGGAACGAGGCGCGCATGATCGTCTCTCCGTCCGCGAGGTATCCGAGCTGGTGCGCCACCTCCTCGGTGACGAACGGCATGTACGGATGCAGGAGGCGCAGCGCCTTCCAGAAGACGTCCGCGAGGATCGCGAACGCGCGCTTCTTGTCGGCCGCGTCCTTCGCGTACTCGACGTAGCCGTCGCAGATCTGCGTCCAGAAGAAGTCGTACACGGCGAGAGCGCCGTCCTGTATGCGGTAGCGCGAGAGCGTGTCGTCGATCTTGCGGCACGCCTTGTCGGCAGCGAGGAGGATGTGCTTCTCGTCGGACGAAAGCCCGGAAATCCCCGCGAGCGGCGCGCGCACGTCTAGCCCGAGCTCCTCCGCGTTCATCTGCAGGAAGCGCGCGGCGTTCCATATCTTCGTGGCGAAGTTGCGCCCGATCTCGAACTTCGACTTGTCGACCTTCGTGTCGCACTCGAGCGACGTGATGAGCGCGAGCGAGAAGCGGAGCGCGTCCGCGGAATACGCGCCGATGATCTCGAGCGGGTCGAGCGAGTTGCCGAGAGACTTCGACATCTTGCGCCCCTGCGCGTCGCGCACGATTCCGTGGATCACGATGTTCGAGAACGGCGGCTTGCCCATGAAGTGGATGCCCGCCATCATCATGCGCGCGACCCAGAAGAAGATGATGTCCTGCGCTGTGACGAGGTCGGTCGTCGGGTAGTAGTAGTCGAGGTCCGCCGTCTTCTCCGGCCATCCCATCGTCGAGAACGGCCAGAGCCACGAGCTGAACCAGGTGTCGAGAACGTCGGGGTCCTGCTCGAGGTCGGCCATCGTCAGCGACGCGTTTCCAGTCGCCTTCCTCGCCTTCTCCAGCGCCTCCTCCGCGGTCTCCGCCACGAACAGCCGTTCCGCGTCCCCCTTGAGGTAGTAAGCGGGAATGCGGTGGCCCCACCAGAGCTGGCGGGAGATGCACCAGTCCTGGATGTTGTTCATCCAGTTGAAGTATATCTTGCTCCAGCGGTCGGGAACGAAGCGCACGCTGCCGTTCTTCACCGCCTCAACCGCGGGCTCGGCGAGCGGCTTCATCTTGACGAACCACTGCTTGGAAAGACGGCTCTCGACGACCTCGTGGCAGCGGTAGCAGTGGCCCACCTGGTTGTCGTAGTCCTCGATGTGGTCGAGGAATCCGCCGGCCTCCAGGTCCTCGACGAGAACCTTGCGGCACTCGAAGCGGTCCATGCCAGCGTACTTGGCGCCGGCAAGGTCGTTCATCGTGCCGTCGTCGTTCATGATGTTGATTTCCTCGAGCCCATGGCGCTTGCCGACGAGGAAGTCGTTCGGGTCGTGTGCGGGCGTGATCTTCACGATGCCCGTGCCGAACTCCTTCTCGACGTAGTCGTCAGCAAGAACGGGAATCTCGCGGCCGGTGAGCGGCAGAATGACCTTCTTGCCGACGATCGCGGTGAAGCGCTCGTCCTTCGGGTTCACCGCCACCGCCGTGTCGCCGGGAAGCGTCTCGGGACGCGTGGTGGCGACCATGATGTAGTCCTTGTTGAGCTCGCCCTTCACGCCCGCCGCGCTGCCCACGACGGGATAGCGCACGTACCAGAGGTGGCCGTGGTTCGCCTCGTGCTCGACTTCGTCGTTCGCAAGGGCCGTTCCGCAGCGCGGGCACCAGTTTACGATGTAGTTGCCCTTGTAGATGAGCCCCTCGTTGTAGAGCTGGGTGAAGACCTTCGCGACGGCCTTGGAGCAGCCTTCGTCGAACGTGAAGCGCTCGCGCCTCCAGTCGGTGGAGTTGCCGAGCATGCGCTGCTGGTGGACGATCGTTCCGCCGTACTGGCGTTTCCACTCCCACACGCGCTCCACGAACGCCTCGCGCCCGAGGTCCTGACGGCGCTTGCCCTCCTTGCGCAGGGCCTTCTCGACGACGTTCTGCGTGGCGATGCCGGCGTGGTCCGTGCCAGGCAGCCAGAGCGTGTTGAAGCCGCACATGCGGCGCCAGCGCACAAGGACATCCTGGATCGTCTGGTTGAGTGCGTGGCCCATGTGGAGGATTCCGGTCACATTCGGCGGCGGGATCACCACGGAATAAGGCGAGCCCTTGCCGGGCTCGTCATGGAAAAAGCCAGACTGCTCCCATATCGGATACCACTTGGCCTCGGCGGCCTTTGCGTCGTAACGTTTGTCCATCATCTCTCTAATACCTTACATAAGAAAAATTGGCGAATATTGTATCATAATACCGCACAGTGGCGCAATACGCCACCTCCCGTTTTTTTAGGCGCCGCAGATTACCCGCCGCCGCTATTCGCCGTCTTCTTCGTCGTCGTGGTCGTGGTGGTGGTGCGTCCATGCGGAGCAGGGATCCTGTATGGCCGTCTCGCGCGCGATCAGCTCCTCTGCGAACGCGCCCGTGGCGTCGAGATCGGCATCGTCGGCCGCGGAAAGCAGGTTCCCCAGCGCGCGTAGCGTGTGGCGCGCGAACTCGGGCTTGCCGACGGAAGCGAGGCGCCCGAAGGCGCCGAGCGCCTGCACGAGACGCTGCACCGCCGCAAGGTGGAGC
>CAMORM010000209.1 GCA_946623785.1 uncultured Verrucomicrobiota bacterium | reverse complement strand
AGTTCGAAGTTTGAGCGTAGAGAGTGTTTGGTCAGAAACAAAAGGAGCAAAGATGAAAAAACTGATGATGATGGTGGTGGCTGGCACGGCGCTTGCGGCGTCTGCCGATGTCATTCATTTCGCTTCCGGCGACAAGCTCACCGGCAAGATGAAGTCGGTCGCCGGCAACTCGATCGTGTTCGCCTCCGACGCAGTCGGCGAACTGACCGTCGACGCGTCCAAGGTCGCGAAGATGGTGGTCGACGCCGAGAGCGAGATCCTCTACAAGGACGACAACCGCGAGAAGACGCGCATCGTGTACGAGAACGGCAAGTACTCTGCGCTCGACAACTCCGGCAATCCGACTCGCACGATCGACATAGACTCTGTGAAGCAGATCAACCCCGAGGTCGAGAAGTGGCACGGGTCGGTCAACATCGGCGCATCCGCTATGCGCGGGAACACGGTCAGCGAGACGGCTTCGGTTATAGCGAACGTCAACCGCCGCTGGGAGGACTACCGCTTCTCGGCCGACGGCGGATACTACTTCGCGCAGTCCGGCTCCAGCAAGGACAACAAGCAGAAGACAGAGAACCGCGCCGAGCTTGCGGCGCAGGGCGACTACTTCTGGTCGAAGAAGGCCTACCTGTACCTCAACGGCAAGTACGAGACCGACCACATCAACGACCTCGCGCACCGCTATCGCATCGGCGGCGGCCTTGGCTACCAGTGGCTTGACGGCAACGTCTTCGAGAGCACCGGAAAGTGGAGCTTCTCGCAGGAAGCCGGTGTCGAATACGTCAAGGAGCGCTACGACAACGACGTTGGCGGAGCCGATGACGACAACTTCGCGGCCTTCCGCTACGCCCACCACCTCAAGTGGATCCCCAGCTTCGTGGAGAAGAACGTAGAGGTGTTCCACAACCTCGAGTACCACCCGGACACCGCCTACTGGGCCGACGTGTACACGATCGACGCAGATGCCGGAATCTCCACGACGGTGTTCGCCGGATGGAGCCTTCTCGCGAAGGTCGAGTGGGACTACAACTCCGCTCCTGCGAAGTCCGCGAAGAAGAGCGACATCCGCTACATCCTCGCTCTCGGCTACAAGTGGTAACGGCGGGCTTTCGTGCCGCTTTTCGCCGCGCGCCCGGCTTCGCCCCGGGCGTTCGCGGCCTGGATGACCTGCGCAGATGCGCATAGCCGTAGCATATCCTCCGCTGCCGAGCGACAAGGGCGTACCGCTCCTTTCGCAGAACAGGCAGTTCCAGTGGTTCTCGCGCCCCACCTACATCTTCCCCGTTGTGCCGGCAACCGCCGCCACGATGCTGAAGAAGGCTGGCCACGATGTCGCGTGGCTTGACGGAATCGCCGAGGAATGGACGCCCGAAGAGTTCCTGAGACGGCTCTCCGGGTTCGACCCCGACCTGGTGGTCGTCGAAACAAAGACGCCCGTCGTGAAGCGCCACTGGAGGTGGATATCCGACTACAAGTCGTCGGGCGGCAAGGCCAAGGTCGTGCTCGTTGGCGACCATGTCACCGCCATGCCGGAGGAGTCGATGGAGAAGAGCCCCGTCGATTTCATCCTTACGGGCGGCGACTGGGACTTCCTGCTCAGGAACGTCGTGGAATCCGGTTTCGACCCCGTGAAGTTCGAGCCGGGGATATGGTACAGGGGAGAGGGCGGCAAGTCCGCGAACACGGGCAGGTTCAAGCTCGACCACGACCTCAACTCCGCCCCGTGGATCGACCGCGACCTCTGCAAGTGGAGGCTGTATTCCGAGAAGAACGGCAACTTCCGCCGCACTCCGGGAACGTACATAATGAGCGGCCGCGACTGCTGGCACGCCAAGTGCACGTTCTGTAGCTGGACTACGCTCTACCCGACTTACCGCACGCGCGACCCGATAGACGTGGTGAACGAGATCGAGATGCTCGTCACGAAGTACGGCGTGCGCGAATTGATGGACGACTCCGGGTCGCTTCCCGTAGGAAAGTGGCTTGAGACGTTCTGCGCCGAGATTGTGAAGAGGGGGCTCCATAAGAGGCTCCGCATCGACTGCAACATGCGCTTCGGGCGGCTCGGCTTCGACGACTACAGGATGATGCGCAGGGCTGGGTTCCGCCTTGTGCTGTTCGGAGTCGAGAGCGCAAACCAGGCGACGCTCGACAGGTTCGTGAAGGCGCTCAAGGTCGAGGACGTAGTGCAGGGGGCGGAATGGGCGCACAAGGCCGGGCTCGACGTCCACCTCACGTTCATGTTCGGCCACGCATGGGAAGGGCCGGCCGAAATCGCAAACACCGTGAAGCTTGCGCGCATGATGCTCGCGAAGGGCTGGGCATCGACTCTCCAGTGCACGATAACGATCCCATATCCCGGCACTCCGCTCTTCAAGGAGCTTGCCGCGAACGACGGCCTCACGACGCTCGACTGGGACGAATACGACATGCGCCGCCAGATCACTAAGACGCCGCTCGTGTCGGAAGACGACATAAAGTGCGCGGTGCGCGAGGTGTACCGCGGGTTTCTCCAGCCCGGCGCGCTTTTCCACAACGTCGCCAAGCATCTCTTCGACATCGGCTTCTACTACCGCGGCCTCCGCTATCTCATAGGCCATCTCACAGACTTCCGTTCATGAAAATCCCGGCGCGCGCGAAGATAAACCTGACACTCGAAGTGCTGGGAGACCGTCCGGACGGCTATCACGACCTCCACAGCGTCGTCATGCCCGTTTCAGTTGCGGACTCAATCGTCCTCGAGCATTCCGACTCGTCCGCCCCGTCCCTTTCCGTGACCGCGGCGGACGGCGCGCCTGTTGATCTCTCTAAGATCGGGCCGCCCGAGAAGAACCTCGCCGTCAAGGCGGCCCTTGTCCTTGCCGCGGAGACCCAACACCGTCCTGACGTGTCGATCTCCATCGAGAAGCGCATCCCGCTCGGCGGGGGGCTTGGCGGAGGGTCGGCTGACGCCGCGGCTGTCCTTGTCGGGCTCAACGCCCTTTGGAACCTTGGCCTCACGCGTCTTGAGCTTGCCACCATCGGTGCATTCGTGGGGAGCGACGTTCCTGCGCTTGCGCTTGGGGGAGCGGTGCTCATGGAGGGCCGTGGCGAGCGCGTAAGCCCGCTTTTCCCGCCGAACTTCGTCAGTGTCCCGCCGATCGACCTCGTGCTTGTCAACCCAGGGGTTTTCTCCTCGACGCCTGCCGTTTTCAAGGCGAACAGAAATACGCGGTTGACAAACGACGCACGGATTTTAGATAATATCAGACAATCACTCGCCGCCGGAGACGTTGAAGGCGTTTCCAGGGCGATGGACAACGACCTTGCCGACGCGGCTCGGACGCTGTATCCGGAGATAGGCCGTGCGGAGGACGCCCTGAAGGCGGCCGGTGCCGTAGGGGTGCTGATGTCCGGAAGCGGGGCTACGGTGTTCGGACTCGTCCGTTCGCCGGAGCATGGACGCGAGGTCGTAGACAGGCTTGCGGGAAGCGGCTTCAAGACCGTTCTCGCGCATACTTGTCCCGTGGTGTAGTGGCCGCACAGGGGTTTTTGATACCCTTAGTCCTGGTTCG
>CAMORM010000208.1 GCA_946623785.1 uncultured Verrucomicrobiota bacterium | reverse complement strand
CGGAATACGAAGGACGCGACTTTGTGATCGCATCGCCGTGAAGTCCCTCGGCAGGGCGGCAGATTTCAGATAATCCCTACTTGTGATTTCCGCGCGGGGCATTCCGCGCGTACCCCTCGCCCGCTGAAAAAGGTTTTTGGTATAATATGCGGCATGACGGTCGAGGAAATTGTCAATTCGGAAGCGTTCAAGTCGGTGGTCGAGGACTACCGTGACGTCTGTCTTTGGTTTGCCGACTTGTCAAAACCTCCGCGGAACGAAATCCAGCTGGAGCAAGTGCTTTCGTCGATAGAGACGTACGGCGATGTGAATGCTTTCAAACGAGTAGGGAGAATCAGGTCATGGCTGTCACCGCATTTCAGTCCGAAGTACTCAAGCGGATTGCCCGTTCGCGCATAGACGGCGGCGAGACGTACATAGCGGGCGGACTTGCTCTAAACCATCAGTTGAAGCGTCCGCGCATTTCGTCCGACATAGACGTGTTCAACAGCAGTTATTCCGCTCTGGAGCGTGCGGCGGATCGTGACTGCGCCGTCCTCGGGGATGCGGGCTACGACATCCGTGTGACGCGAAAGCGCGACTACATCGTCGAGGTCGTCGTTTCGAGTGACGGCGGATCCACGGAACTCCAGTGGGTGCAGGATTCGGCGTACAGGTTTTTTCCGCTGATAGAGGATGAGCTTCTCGGATTGACATTGCACCCATTCGATTTGGCGACGAACAAGCTTCTCGCGCTTGCGAGTCGTCGCGTTCCGCGCGACTGGGTCGACACGATTACGTGTTCGGAAGACATACAGCCTCTTGGGTTGCTCGCCTGGGCGGCGAACGGCAAAGACCTCGGACTCACGCCGAACTACATCCTTGAGATGTGCTCTCGCACGAACTACGCGCCGCCGGAGTTCGAGATGGCCATAAAGAACGCCGGCGACTACAATCTGGCCGACCTGTCCGCAAAATGGCACGAAATGATATGGCGAGCGCGAGACACCATCAAACTGCTGCCTGCCGTCGAAGTCGGCAAGGCCGTCATGACGAAGGATGGAGAACTCTTCAAAGGCGACGACGACGCACTGAAGGCGGCGCTCGCCGCGGGCGAGCTGGAGTTCCACGAAGGAACCATCGGCGGCGCATGGCCGCGGATAATCGGCTGACTTGGCCACCGTATTTGTCTGGAAACAATCTGGACGACCGGTTCGGTCCGTCGAATTCGCCTGTTGCCTAATATTATGAATTTGTGCTATAATATTCGTACTTGCAAATACTAACAAGTGTCTAAGATTAGTATTTCTAAGAACGACGGAATTGAACTCGGTATCGGCAACAAGATACCGTTGTGGCTGTTCGGATTCCTGTATTGAGCGATATGAATGGTTGTTGGTTGTGCTCTGAATTACTTGAGGTTGACTACATTGACATAATAAAGGAGGTAGAATGAACGGAGTTGAGATTGCACTTGCGGGGTATCTCGCATTCGGGCAGCTTATCCCGCAGGGACAGCAGGAGATCGTAAAGCACGCCGGGCTTCAGGTGCTGCACGCAGACGGCGCGGTGACGCTGCGGCTGAAGGAGGCGGACCGTGAGAAAAGGGCAGAGGGCGGCGCGGAAGTCACGACGATCCGTCTTGTGGACGAGCTCTATCCCTTTGAGGTGACGCGCTATGTCAAGAGTTGGGATGACTGCGACGCCGTAGAGACGTGGGTGGAGATTCGTCATTCCGAAGGCGGCCCCGTGAGGCTCATTAGGGCGGACAGCTTTGCCTCGGCGGTCGGCGTTTCCGCGAAGGAAGTCGGGGTCCTGGGTCTGACGGGCAAATGGGCTCGGGAGGCGAACGTCAGCGAGTCGAAGGTTGCGAACGGACAGATCGTCGAGCTTGCGTCGAAGGCGGGCACTCGCGACGCATGGGAGTCGAACGCGGCGATGATGGTGTCGTTCGGTCAGTCGGACGAGGGGTCGGGCAACGTGCTTGGCGTAGCGCTCGAGTGGACAGGCACCACGTCGCGGCGCATCCGCCGCGGATGGGACGGGAAGACGACGGAGGTCTTCGCCGGCGTCGACATGACGAGCGGACCCTACACGCTCGACCCCGGCAAGGTGTTCAGGACGCCGAAGGCCATACTGGTGTGGTCCGAGAGGGGACGCGGCGAGGTCTCGCGGCAGTTCCACCGCTGGGCGCGCAACCACCTCATGCCGCACGGACGCGATCTGCATCCCGTCCTCCTCAACAGCTGGGAGGGCTCGTACTTCAGCTTTACGGAGAAGACGCTCACGGACATGATGGACGGCGTGAAGGAGATGGGCGGCGAGATGTTCGTCCTGGACGACGGATGGTTCGGGCGCGGAAAGTACGCGCGCGACGACAAGAACAAGGACAAGGTGGGATTGGGCGACTGGTACGTCAACGAGGAGAAGCTTCCGCGCGGGCTCGGCTACCTCGCGGACGAGGCCGCGAAACGCGGGCTCAAGTTCGGTCTTTGGGTTGAGCCGGAGATGGTCAACACGCGGAGCTGGCTTGCCGAGGAGCATCCGGACTGGCTGCTCCGGGAGAAGGGGCGTCCGCTCGCGCTCGGACGCGGCGGCACGCAGGTCGTGCTGGACTACGCGAATCCCGCCGTGCGCGAGAGGATATTCTCCGACATCGACAAGGTGTATGCGTCCGTTCCCTCGCTCGCGTACATCAAGTGGGACTCCAACCAGAACATCGTGAACCCCGGCTCGACGTTTCTCCCGGCTGACCGCCAGCCGAACCTCTGGTACGACTACACGATCGGGCTCTATGACCTTCTCGCCAAGTTCCAGGCGAAGCGTCCGCACATCATGGTGCAGGCCTGCGCCTCGGGCGGGGGTCACATGGACTTCGGCTTCCTCCGCTACGCGGACGAGTTCTGGACGAGCGATGACACGGATCCCTTCATGCGCGTGTTCATCCAGTGGGGAGCGTCGCAGTTCTATCCGGCCTGCGCGATGGCCTGCCACGTCACGGCGTCTCCCAACCACCAGACCAAGCGCGAGACGCCTCTCAAGTACCGCTTTGACGTCGCGATGTGCGGAAGACTGGGCTTCGAGCTTCATCCAAAGGATCTTACGCCCGAGGAGGTGGCGTTCGCGAAGAAGGCGGTCGCAGACTACAAGCGCATCCGCCCCGTCGTTCAGCAGGGCGATCTCTACCGCCTCGCGTCGCCCTACGAGAACCCGTATTCCGCGCTGATGTACACGAACGGCGACAGGTCGCACGCAATCGTGTTCGTCCTGGGTCTCAAGGAGAACGGCGAGAAGCCGGTGTCGCTGGACCTGACGGGGCTCGCCGAGGGCGCGAAGTACGACATCGCCGAGATCAACTGCACGGTTCCGCATGACGCCAAGCTTGACGGACGCCGCCTCGACCTGGCCTTGCACGGCCCCTACGATTCCGCCGTGTTTGAGATTTCGCAGGGCGATTGATCCTCGCGAAGATAAAAGCCGTCGTGCGTTCGTTCGCCCTCGCCGAATGAACCGTGATTAAGGTGTGCTTTACGAACCGCATGGCGCGCTTGACGGCAGGCTGGGCGTGGACTT
>CAMORM010000207.1 GCA_946623785.1 uncultured Verrucomicrobiota bacterium | reverse complement strand
CGTGGCGGCCTGCCCGGCGAAGTAGCTGAGCCCGAGCTCCTTCTTGGAGATGGACTTCACGTCGGTTAACAGCCTGAAGGAAGAGTCGGCGAAGGTGGTCTGCAGCGCGTCGAAGTTGTCCATGAGCGTCGACATTACGGCGTTCGCGAACGAGCTCGGGCCTTCCACGAGCTCGAACGTGCGCATGTGCACAAGCCCACCCTCCGACTCCTGGATGTCGGAGAGTATGAGCTTGATCATGCTGCAGTACTGCGTTGCGAACGAGGAAATGGCCGCAGAACGCTTTTCCGGCGTGTCGGCCTTCGCGAGGTCGGCGGCGAGGGTCGTCATAACGTCCTCTTCCAGCGTCTTGACGTACACGGTGTTGTTTTTCGCGATGTGCCCGGCGTCCAGATGATCCCTCAGTATCTTAACGATGTCGCCCGCCGTCTTTACGCAGTCCTGCGCGTCTGCAACGCGGTTGACGACGGCATTGTGGAACGAGCCGCCTACATCCAACGCGCCGTCCTCGATGGAGTGTCCGCCGAACCCCTCGACGGAGAGCGCGTGGCAGAAGGCCGAAATCGGAACCGGCACGTCGTTTTTCGTGAGCCCCACGATGCCTTCGTCGTCCTCCACCGGGACCTTGCCCTCGGGGGAGGCTCGGAAGTCGAACGCCATCCCGAGGATATCCAGCTCGTCGCGCTGTGGCGCGGGGCCCTGCGGAATGTATGCGTTGGCCGCCTCCAGAAGGATGCTCGTCTGGTTGATGATGGTGTTCATCTCGCTCAGGCTGTTCGAGAGGCGCGCCATGGACTGCACGAAGCAGTTGATGGCAGGCGGCAGCTCGAGGCCGAGCTTCTGCAGCTCGGAGACCACGGCGTTGAGTCGGTACACCATGTCGTAGGAGAAGCGCCCCTTCGTAAGCAGGCTGTCGAGGACCGCAACAACCTTGTCGTGGTTCGCGGCGAGGGCGGCCTTGCCCGCAGGCGAGAGGAGATTCCCGAACCCCTCTAGGATGAACTGCTTGTCGCGGAACGCCGCGCCCGTGATGATGCGCAGGAGCTCGTGGCGCTCGTCGATCTGCACGGGCGCGTTCGTATTCGGATCCATCACCACATTCCCCTCGGCGTCGAGCTTGTCGCGCTTGACGAGCGTGTACAGGTTGCCGAAGTCGATGAAGGTGATCCTGCCGCCGCCGATCATGAGATTGCCGGAGTGCGTGTCGCCGTGGAACTTTCCGCTGCCGAGAAGCGCTTCGTGGAACCAGGCCTTCGTCGCCTGCACGAGGAGCTTCTGCGACTCCTTCACGTCGCGGTACTGCTGGCGGCACTCTTCGATCATGTTCGGCAGAATGTCGTTCGTCACGCCCGCCTTGACCACCGGGACCTTCTTCGGTTTCCCCGTCTCCGGATCGACCGGACCGTCCACCCACTTGACGCGCCCAGTCGCTGCATCCTGCTCGAACACGGACGAGGTGATCTTGCGTATCTCGGCGACCTTCTCCTTGAAGAGCTTGTCAACCGGCTTGCCGCGCGCGACCTCCGCGACCATGACGTCCTTCTTCGGCTCCACGACCGTCGACATCTTCATGGACGCCACGTGCCCCGCGATGAGCCCGAGCGGATGATCCTTCGTGTTCGCGATGTCGTACAGCCCCACGCCCGTGTTCACGTTGGCGGCCTCCTTGCGGAAGTCGAACTCCGTCATGTACTGCTTGAGCTGCCCTTCCCAGGTCTTCGCCATGCCGGGACCGATCTTCTCGGCGGCGGCGGTGAATATCTCCGCCTCGGCCTTCACGCGGCGCTCCGCGTCGTGGCGCATGATCTTCACCACGAACTTCCTGGGGGCAGCCTCGCCCTTGAGCTTGAACGAGCAGAGGAACGCCTCGCCCACGGACGCCGCGCCGAGGGACTTCTCGAGCGTGATGGACTCGATCTCCATGCCGTTGCCCTTGCCCTTCGACTCCTCGATCATGCGCATGAAGTGCGCCTGCACGATCTTGCGCGGAATCGGCGCGAGCGAACTCTTCATGTCGTCGAGCGCATCGGCGTATTCGCCCATGATGTCCCTTGGCAGGCCCTGCATCATCTTCTGCAGAAGCGGACTCGTGCCCTTCAGTATCGCGCCGGTGAACTTGTTTACCGCGACCTTCTGCGCCGATACGATCTCGTCGGGATTGGTCAGCCCGGTGAAATCGAACGTCTGCGCATACCTCATCGCGGCGGCGAAGCACGAGCGCTTGTCGGCCTTGCCGAGCGACGTGAAGTAGGTGGCGATCACCTGGCGGAAGAACCCGACCTGCCCCGGCGCATCGGAGTTCGCCGCAGAGTCGAGGATCTGGTTGAGGCCCTTGTTCTTGAGCTGCTCGCCGATCTCCGCTGCGGAAAGCCCCTTGTAGGGGTCGCTCACGATTCCGCCCTGGTCGTTCACGCCGACATTGCCGACCTTGAATACGTCGTTGATGAAGAGCTGTATCTTCTCGCACCCCCTGTTCGCCATCGACAGGATGATGGAGTCGAACTGCACGAGCGACGCGCTGGGCAGCTTCTCGTGGTCCCTGATGAACTGCGACAGCTGCTGCACGAAATCTTCCTCCGTCTCCGCGACGGCGAGCTCCTTGCCGTTGTTCGCGTTCTTGAAGGCGGCGTCGAGGATGTCCACCATCTTGCCGATGCCGTCCTTCACGGCGTCCGCGATCTGCGGCGCGCAGGCCCTGTCGATGAGATCGGGGGTCTTGATGATCTCCGCGAGCGCTATCACGTTCTTGTCGTCGGAAAGGATCTTGCGAATCGCATCGCCCGGCCTGCCGGCCGACACGTCGCCGACCATCGTGTCGTCGGAGAACACGAGATTCGCCACGAAGTCCTTCACGCCGTCCAGGCCGCCGATGTCGCCGAGTGCCTTGGGGACGGCCCCCGGCGCGGGCGGCGGTATGGCCTGTATCGCATTGCCGATGTCGCCGACGATCGGCGCCTGCACGAGGAACTCGCCGTTGCCCGCCCCCGGCTTCACCAGCGGGATGTTCGCCACCTTCCCGAGCATGAGCTTCATCTCCTCCGGGAGGGATGCGTTGTCGCTCACGAGCTTCGCGTGGTAGTCGTCGAGCATCTTCTTGGAGTCGGCGATGTGCTCGCCGCTGAGGACGCGCTCCGCCATGTCGACGAGGATGCCGGTGTTGTAGTTGCCCCAGACGAGATTGACCGCATCGTCCACCTTGTGCTCGAGGATCATGCAGGCGAACTGGCGCGAAAGGCTCGTGCGGTCGCTCGCGATGAGTCCGCCCTCGAGGTCGCGGTCGTAGATGGTGTTGAGGATGTTCTTCGCGGCGGATGCTCCGATCGTCTCCCTCTCGGTCACGACCTTCCCGACGAGCCGCGCGACGAACGTGTCGGCGTCCATCTTTAGTTCGACCTTGGTGGCGAGGTCGCCCGTGCCGACTATCGCGGAAAGGTTGCCGTTGTCGTCCTTGACGATGTTCACCGTCTCGCCCGCGAGCTTGAACGCCCCCGTCTCGCGCACGTTCGCGGGCAGGAGCTTGAGCGCCATTCCGACGAGGCCCTGGAAGGCGTTC
>CAMORM010000206.1 GCA_946623785.1 uncultured Verrucomicrobiota bacterium | reverse complement strand
GCCTTCCTCCGCACAAAAGCGCGGAGAAGGCCGAAGAGCACGACGAGCACAGGCACGAGAAGCACGTTGACGACCTTCAGCCTGATGCCGAGCGAGTCGATGTCCGCCGTAAGCTCCTTGCGCACGTTCTTTAGCTGGCGGTTCGTGTCCGCCTGCGCCTTGCGGAAGCGCACAATCTCGTCCTGCTGCTCCTTGGAGAGGATGAGCTTCTCGTTGCCGCTCTTGGCGCGCTGGAGCTCGGCGAGGCGCTGGCGCGTCTCCTGTAGCTCCTGCTGCAGCGCGGCCTCCTTGCTCTGCCACTTCTTGAGGGCCTCAGCCTCGAGTGCGTCGACCTTCGCAAACGGACGGTTGGACGCGCCGCGCGAGCGGATGCCTATGAGCTCCTCGCGACCCGCGAACTGCTCGATCACGTTCGAGAAGAGCGAGAGGTTGTCGTTCATCGGCTGGGCCATGGCGCCGAACGGCGTCCTGAGCACCTTCACGCAGAACTGGTCCGCGAGGAAGTCGCTGTCGGCGAAGAGAAGCACAGAGCTCTTTCCGGAGGCAAGCGCCTTCGAGACGTCGTTCGTGCCGTCGGGCCCCTTCGGATAGGCGGTCTTGAACTCGCCGGAGAGGCGCGCAGCGAGGATGCGGCTCTTGCCGTCCGGCACAAGGTCGTTCTTCATCGCCCCCATGCCGAACTGCACGGATCCGCCGTCCACCAGGCAGGAGTTCTTCTCGGAGGTCGTGATCATCGGCGTGAACACAAGGCCGTCCTTGCCCTCGAACTCGAACGAGCCTGCGAACGGGAACATCACCTCGGTGAGGTCGGACACCAGCAGGTCGCCCTTGTCCATGTTGGCTGCACCCAGCGAGAGGAACGCAGGGTTCTCCTCAACTCCGCCCGCGCCATTGTTGAGGCGCGTTCCGGCCGAAAGGTCCGCTGCGACCTTGCCTTCGTCGTACTTGACGCCCCATGCCTCGAAGAGCTTGCCGAGCGTAGACGGGACATTCCCGCCGCCCATCATCATCTGGCCCTGGTCGCGAGCGCCGATCAGCTGCATCACGCTCATCGGGTCGACGCACGCAATCAGCTTGCCGCCGCGGAGGACGAACTGGTCTATGGCATAGAGCGCCTTGTCGGAAAAGCCCTGCGGGTGTATGACGACGAGCGTCTTGACCTCGGCCGGGATCTCCTCGGCGTCGGGCTGGACCTCGCGGAGCGTGTAGTCCTTCTTGAGCTCGTTGATCGCGGCCCATCCCTGCGGCCCGCGCTGTCCCATCTGCATCATCATGGGGTTCATCGCCTGGCCTACGACACCAGGCACGCCGCTCATCACGCCGATGACCGGGCGTTCAGGCCAGGCGACGCGTGTCACGAGGCGAGTGATGTCGTACTCGAGCGTTGACTCCGTGCGGGGCGAAAGCACGCCGAGCGTCTCCTCGCGGTCGCCGCATACAGCGACGAGTCCGAAGTAGATCGGAGATCCGAACGCCTGCACGGTCTGCGGCTCCACGCCGTAGCGCTGGGCCCACTCCTCCGCGTCGGAGTCCGGCTTCGGGTCGTACTTCTCGATCATCAGGTGGCCGCCGGCCGCGCGCTCGTACTCGTCGAGAAGGTCCTCCACCTGCGTGGCGTAAGTCTTGAGCGACATAGGCATCTCGGCAGACGATGAGCTCACGAAGCACTTGAGCGTAACGTCGCGGTCGAGTTTGGCAAGCACATTCCTGGAACCGCTGGAGAGCGTGTAGAGGCGCTCTGCGGTGAAGTCGTGGCGAAGCGGAAGCCCCGCGAGGACCAGGCATGCGGCCACCACTATGACGCCAACGAGCCCAAGGCCCACGTAGTTCGTCTTGCGGTTGTCGGTGACGGCCTTCGCGGCCGCGAGCATGAACACGATAACGCCGGCATAGTACCCGACGTCCGCTATGTCAACGACTCCGCGGCGCATCGCCTCGAAGTGCGTGAGGAGCGAGCAGGACGCAACGCCGTCCACAATGGACGTCGGGACGCCCCAGCCTGCAACAGCGCCGATCACCGGATCGAAGCCTATAAGCAGCATCACGAGCGTCATGAACAGCGCCACGACGAAGCCGATCACCTGACTGCGCGATATTGACGACGCGAACACGCCTATCGCACATGACGCGCCTGCGAGGAGGAAACTCCCGACATAGCCGCAGAAGACCGCGCCGAAGTCTGGCGAGCCGAGCCAGGCGGTCGTGAGAACCACGGGGAACGTGAGCGCGAGCGCTATTCCGATGAACGCCCACGCGGCGAGGAACTTGCCCATCAGTGCCTCCCACAAGGTCAGCGGCAGCGTGAGCAGCAGCTCGGCCGTGCCGTTGCGCCTCTCATCGGCCCACAGCCCCATCGTGGCCGCGGGAACAAGCAGCAGGTACACCCACGGGTGCCAGAAGAAGAACGGCCAGAGGTCCGCCTGGCGGCGCTCGTAGAACATCATCACGCCGAAGGTGAGGAATCCGGTGAGCACCAGGAACGCCACGAGGAACACGTATGCGACGGGCGAGTTGAAGTACGACTTGAATTCGCGGGAGAAAACGGCCCGCACGTTTTTGCAGCAGCAGCACATATCAAGCCTCCTCCTTCATCGTAAGCTTGCGGAACACGACGTCGAGCTTGCCCGACGGATCCATCGCGCGCAGCTTTGCTGGCGTGCCGTCCGCCTTGATCTCGCCGCCTGCGATCACTATCGCGCGCGTGCAGACCGCGTCGACCTCCTCGAGGATGTGCGTCGAGATGATGATCGCCTTCTCGGCCGCCATCTCGCGGATCATCTCGCGGACGGTGAACTTCTGGTTCGGGTCGAGTCCGTCCGTGGGCTCGTCCATGATGAGCACCGCCGGGTCGTGGATAATCGCCTGGGCGAAGCACGTGCGCTGGCGGTAGCCCTTCGAGAGGGTCTCGATCGTCTGAGAGGCAACGCCCGTGAGGCGCGCCTTCTCGATCACGGCGTCCACCTTCTCCTTGAGGGCCTTGCCGGAGAAGCCGCGGACGCTTCCGATGAACTCGAGGAACTCGCGGACCTTCATCGCGCGATAGCTCGGGGCCGCCTCCGGGAGGTAGCCGATGCAGCTCTTCGCGCCGACGGGGTCCTGCTGGATGTCGTGTCCGCAGATGACCGCCGTGCCCGATGTGGGCGGCAGGAATCCGGTGATCATACGCATCGTCGTCGACTTTCCGGCGCCGTTCGGGCCGAGGAAGCCGAGCACTTCGCCCTTCTTCACGCTGAAGGAAATGCCCTTCACCGCATGGAAGCTGCCGAAGTCCTTCTTGAGGTCTTTTACTTCTAGCATGTCTGGTGCCTGTCCTTTTTGTGTCTTTTGAAAACCTGGTGGTCCTTGGAAAATCGAGGGTATTGTACCATTGGATTGTTAAGGGTTTGTTAATAAATACGATGTAGCGGAGGAGTCTCGCCAGTTTGAACGGCCGGGACGGCCGTTCTCCCAGTATCCGCAACCCCTACGCCGGAAAGACCCCGCACTGGGAGAACGGGCGTCTCGCCCGTTCAAGCACCCTGCACACCCCTTTCCCCAACCAAGCGCCCCCCTACGCCGGAAAGCCCCCGCACTGGGAGAACGGGCGTCTCGCCCGTTCAAGCACCCTGCACACCCCTTC
>CAMORM010000205.1 GCA_946623785.1 uncultured Verrucomicrobiota bacterium | reverse complement strand
ACTTGCGGACAAGCGACTCCTCGGACGGAAGCGGAACGCCGCGCGGGTAGCGCCCGTCGCGTATCTCGCTCCGCAGATGTTCGAAAATCTTTCTGTACTTTGCCGTGTCAACCGTCATTTCATCCCTCTTTGCTGGCGCGCATTATATCAAATCCAGCAGAATCTGCGCCATGAAAATCGGGTCGGCACGCGGGCTATTCCTCGAGCACGACGCGCTTGAAACCGGCGGGGCGCTTCCCGTCCGCTATTCCATTGCCGAACGCAAGCCAATAGCGCGAGCGCGCATTGTCGTCATTGTCTAGAATCGCGCAGGCGAAGCCGAATGCATCCGGCGGTTTTTCGCACCCCATCAGCGGCCAAGGTATGGCAGCGCGGTATTCCGTCACTCCATCCTTGCGGACGATGCGCGCACAATCGCCGGGGATGTTTTCGAAAAACGCGGCGCACGGACGTCTCCACGAGACGAGAGGACGCCCTTCGCACAATCCGAACTCGCAATCGTCGGGAAGATAGCCCGCGTTTTTCTTCGCATTGTCCTTCGGATCGAACGCAAGCTGGACGGCGTCGTTCATCCAGATGTCGCAACCCGCATGCGGCACGCAGTGGATATCGTCGCGCACGGCGGCAAAAAAGTAGAAATTGCCGTCATCCCATCCAAGGAGCATCTTGGCGGAAAGGTCGTCTTCGCCAGACCACTGGACCGCAGGGTCGGGCGGACAGACATCCGTGCGCTTTGCGCCCAGATGCACGCAGGCGGGATCGGCGGCGAAGTCCACCGTCTTCCAATCGCCCGAAAAACGTCTGACGCGGACTTGCTCCCGCACGGGCGCAGAACGCTTGCCGTACGCCTTTCTCAAAGCCGGACGGAACGCCGCCGCGAAAGAGGCCGCTTTGTCCGCCGCCACCTCGAGATAGACCGGCGCGCCGGACAGCGTCAACTTCGCAGCGTCAAGTCCGCGGCCCGTGCAGTCGGCCGCCGATCGCGGCGGGACGGACAGCTCGCCAAGCGGCTCGTCAAGCGGCTCGTCCGTCCAATAGGCGAAATGCACACCGCCCGCTTTCTTCCAGGCCAACAGATACAGCCCGTCTCTTTCAAGCGCGACCACCTTGCCCTTGCCGGGCTCGGGAATCCGGCGGACGGCCTCGCACGCCACGGCGACGGCAGGGAGCGGACGCGTGCCGTCCGAAGGATTCGACCGCCATATTCCATAGTCCATCTTTCCGTTCTCCGGCACGTTTGCAAGCGCAAACCAGACAAGATATTCGATGCGCGGATACGTCCGTGCCAGCAAATGCATGCGGGCGAGATACCAGCCCAGCTTTTCCGCGCTTTTCGATGCGTACGGGGACGACATGTCGAGCGCCCATCCAAGTTCGCCTATGGACATGCGGCGCTTGCCGTGTTTTTCGAGCAGCGCCGTCTTGGCATCGAGGTCGTCCAGAAATCCGCCCGTCTCCGGATCCGCGACGGCGCGGCCATCCTCGGAAAGTTCCCTCGGCCAGCAGTAAGGGTGGATCGCCACGGCATCCACCGATTCCGGCGTCCTGGAAAGCACGCAATCGACAAGTTCGCCGCCTTCGCGAACGCCGGAGACGTCGATAGCGAGGGGCTTGCCCGCGGCATGCACGAACTTTGCGGTCAAAGCGACGATTTTGGCATAGTATTCGCACGCGTCGGAGAATGAAACGCCCTTCTCGCGCGGCAGCGAAAGGTCCGGTTCGTTCATGACTTCATACATATCGACCGCATTTGTCGTGGAGTGGATGAGATTGGCGAGATAGTTTGTCGCCTTGTTCACATCATCGGTCCACATCGTGCAGCCCTTGCCCAGAGCCCACTGCGGCGCTCTATGCCCCCAGGCCGTGCCGAGCAGCTTCGGCGCACCGCGCTTCCTCGCCACGACATCCCCGGCGCCGGTGAACGTCCGCGGCCCGTCTTTTTCCTCATGCATCCAAAACTTCGTGTTCGCCCTTGTCCACCGGTAGCCGACGCGATGCAAAGCCTCGACAGGCACGCCGGACGACAATTGAATGCCAAAGAACTCGTTGCCGTCCGTCTTGTCCGTAACGACAAACGGCGTCTCGCGGCAAGAGAGAATTTCACCCGTCCCGGCGCTGATGCGCGTCTTCCAGGGATAGTATCCTTTGCCGGCGGCGTCCGCCAGTTCCAGCGCGGCTTCGCCGTCGCCGAGCGGTTTCGACGCCACAACCCTGCCGAGACGATCGACAACCTCGACCGCAAGCGGCCCTGCCGCGGCAAATCCATCCGCGAACGCCGCGCGCGCCTTCACGACCGGTGCGCCATCCTCGGCAAAATGTATCTCTCCCGGTTCTTCCAGGGCCGCATAGAATTGGACGGCGGGCGGCTCGTAAGGCGTCGCGGATGTTCCTTGCTCGATTTTGATGCCGTCTATGCGGAACCATTCCCCCGGAGGCCGGTGCGCGATCTCAACGCAGAACGCCCGCCCGAAACCGCCTTTCTTGCCGGTGCGGAACGAGCAACTGCGGCGATTCCAGGCGTTGGAAAGCGGAACGCAACCTTGTCCGATCCAACACCAGTCGTCGGTCACGAGAGCAATGGCGAGAGCGCCGCCGTCGCCCTTTGCGTAGAAAGACACCGTGTAGTCCGTTTCCGGCTTGAGCGCATCCCACACGAACGGCGTTCTGATCTTATCGCCGCCGCGGATTTCCATCGACCGCGCGCCGACCGCGCCGTCCCGCACGCGTTCCGGCTTTGCGGAATACGGCCCCCAGCCATACCAACCTTCAACGGACGTCTCGAAATCGGTTTCGCAAGTCAGCAGGTTTTCGCCAGCGATCGCCGCCGATGCAAGGCAGGCTATCGCGACTGCCGATAAAACAATCTTCATCGCGCACTTGCTATCTGAATATCAGAACCAGTCCGTTCTGACGGCTCAGTTTGAGACCTGCCTGCGTCATCCGCAGCACCCAGCCCTTCGGAAGTTCAACAGATTCGTCCAGCGGCGGCACAGATGCCGGAACAGCGCCGGAAGCGAATCGCAAAAGCAATACGCTTTCAAGCGTCTCCAACTCATCAGGATCATATCCGGTAATCAGCGTCTTCGCACCTGCCGCAAACGAAACGTTTGACAGGTCGGCCACGCCAGGATTTCCCGCAAGCGCTGCCGCAAAGTCGCAGACAAGATTGCCTGCCGCAGCCGTACCATTCAGGAATTTTCCTCCGGACGCACCGAAGCTTACGTTCCCGAACGACTGGCTATATCCGTTCATATCGTAGTTTCCTCCGTCGAGCGTCAGCGACGTCTCCGCAGGGAAGGCGTTGTCGACGCCGCTCTTGACGCTTCCACCCGCAACCTTCAGCTTTGTCACGGAGTTCGCTGCATTGAATGTGTAGACACCAGTGCCTGCCTTTACGAGCTGTCCGCACTCGACATCATCAAGCTCAACAATGGATTCACCGATGCACGTATAGCCACCGTGGTTGAACCGCGCCTTGGCGCTCGTATATCCCCATCCGGGAGACAGCACCTGAACACCAGTCACATTGCCTGTCGTCGGATTGAAGAGAACTCGCGCCGACGCACCCTCGCCGTCACCGATAATCGCCACAGTCGGAGGCGCGGCAAACGTCTTGGACAAGACTTCCGCAG
>CAMORM010000204.1 GCA_946623785.1 uncultured Verrucomicrobiota bacterium | reverse complement strand
CGAAGCCGGGAACTGGACGCTCTCCTTTGCGGCGACAGCGACGGGAGACAAGAGTTCGTTCATAGACGCGGTGTGCCTTGTTCCGGCGGATGGCATTGCCCCAGATGCCATTCCCGAAGTCGGCGACAAACCGGAAGTCACAGTGGCCGTCGGAGCGCGCCTCGGCCTCGATTGGCCGGGGATTCTTGAGGCGTCACGCGTCAAGTGCGCAGGGCAGTCGCTCAAGGACGCAGTGACGGCCGATCTCGCCCCCGATTCGCTCTATGGCATTGGGGCTTTCAATGTGAAGTCGACGGGCTTCATGTTATTTGTGCGGTAATGGAGGTGTCGCAATGCGTGGACAGGTGGGCTCTCCGATGCGCTGGAACAGTAGCAGTGTCATGCGTAGCATATTGCGCGCATCCGTCCTTGCTGTAGTCGCGGCGGGGGTGTCGACAGGAGTCAGTGGCGCTGACCTCGCACGGGAGTTCGCCGACCCGCCGCCATCCGCGAAGCCTCAGGTATGGTGGCACTGGATGGCTGGCAACGTCACGCGCGAAGGCATAGCCGCCGACCTTGAGGCGATGGCCGACGTGGGCATCGGCGGAGCTATCCTGTTCGACGCGGGGCTCGGCACCCGCTGGGGAGTTCCCGAAGGCCCTCTTCTCTTCAACACGCCCGAATGGTACGACATAGTGAAGTTCGCCGCAACGGAGGCGAAACGGCTTGGGCTCGAGCTCGGCATCGCGAACTGCAGCGGGTGGGCGAACTCTGGCGGCCCGTGGAACACTCCTTCCAACGCGATGAAGACCGTCTGCTGGACGGAAACCGACGTGAAGGGCGGCACTTGCGCGAAGGTGAAGCTTCCGCAGCCGAAAGACGACGTCGGCTTCTATTCCGACATCGCCATTGTCGCATTCCCGACTCCAAAGGGGAAGTTCTCGCTGACGAACTGGACGTTCAAGTGCTTTTCCAATCCTGGCCGTCGGTATGACGTGCGCGACACGCGTGTTGCTCCGCAAGATGCGGTGGTGCCAAAGTCGGCGGTCCTGGACCTTTCGTCCCGCTTCCGGGACGACGGGCTTCTCGAGTGGGAAGCACCCACAGGCGACTGGACGGTCCTTCGCGTGGGCTATCGCGCGCTGAACAGGAAGAACGGCACTGGCACCCGGATGGGAAAGGGGCTGGAGTGCGACAAGCTTTCCAAGGAGGCGCTTCGTGTCCACTGGAGCAACTACGTCCACAAGACGGTCGTTGCGCTTGGCCCTGACCTCGTCGGCCCTAATGGCCCGCTGAGGACGGTCCTGAACGACAGCTACGAGGTGGGCACCCAGAACTGGACGCATGGTTTCGAGGGCGAGTTCCGCATCCGCGCCGGATACGACATAGTGCCGTGGCTTCCCGCCCTTGCGGGGCGTGTCGTGGATTCTGTCGATGCGACGGAGAGGTTCTACCGGGATTTCCGTCTCGCAGTCGCTGATCTCTTTGCGGAGAACTACGCAGGCGAGATGCGCCGCCTTGCGCACGAAGACGGGCTCCAGCTCGCCATCGAGCCGTATGGCGAGATCCCGTCCGACGATCTTCTGTACGGAGAGCAGGCCGACATCCCGACGGCGGAGTTCTGGGCAAGGCTGGACAGCCCGCACTGGGTTCGGCAGGCTGCGTCCATCGCCCACGCCAGGGGCAGGCGGATCGTCGCGGCGGAGTCCTTCACCACGAACGCGCGCGAGGGTCGCTGGCAGAACACGCCGTGGAGCATGAAGGCAAAGTGCGACTGGGTTTATTCCGAGGGGCTGAACCGCATAATCTACCATCGGTTTGCCCACCAACCGTGGACGAATCCAGCGCGCCTGCCCGGCATGACGATGGGACCGTTCGGAGTCCATTTCGACCGCACCCAGACGTGGTGGCGGCAGGCAAGACCCTGGCTTATGTACCAGCGGCGCTGCCAGCATCTCCTTCAGGAAGGCACGTTCGTCTGCGACGTTGCGTGGTACTGCCCCGCTGGCTATCTCTACATAAACTGGGGAGCCAACCCGCACCGCATGCCCAATCCTGTGCCGAAGGGCTTTACCTACGATTTCATCTCCGGCACCTCGCTTGCCGAGATGAAGGTTGATGGCGGAGAGATCGTCCTGCCTTCCGGCCAGCGCTACGGCATGCTTGTCCTGCCGGAGAAGTTCTTTGAGCTGCCGCCAGAAGGCGTGAGGCACGTCGAACGGCTTCGCGCCGCGGGTGCCGTCGTAGTCCCGTTCGAGGGGGTGCGCACCGCGCTTGCCGCGCGCACTCCCGACGTGGCATGGGGCGACGGAAAGGCAAAGGTCAACTGGATACATCGCCGTCAGCATCGGACGGACTGGTACTTTGTGGCCTCGCCGGACGAGAAGCCCCGCCGCCTCGAGGTGTCGTTCCGTGTCGCAGGGCGAAAGCCAGAGCTGTGGAATCCTGAGACTGGCGAGACATGCCACGTTCGCCAGTATGCGGTGAAGGATGGCGTTACGACCATGCGAATAACGTTCGGCCCTTGCGGGTCGTGGTTCGTCGTGTTCCGTGCCGCCGAGACGGGCACGCCGCCAGCCGTCCTGCCTTCTGAGTCGGCGGCGGTGGACGTGGCGCTCGTCGACCTGCCGGGCGAACAGGTGGCTGCCGTGCCCGTTGCGGGAGACTGGAATGTCGCGTTTCCGGTAGACTGGTACGAGGGAGGCGAGACGGTCAAGAAGGTTGTCTCGCCGCTCGTGGACTGGATTGCCCTTGACGATCCCGATTTCAAGTACTTCTCTGGAACTGCCACCTACTCCAAATCGATAGCCTGCGCGAAGCCGCCCGCCGGTGCCCGAGTGCTGCTGGACCTCGGCGACGTGAAGCACTTCGCGGACGTTGCGGTTAACGGAAGGACGTTCCCAACGCTCTGGAAGCCACCGTTCCGTCTAGACGTGACGGAAGCGCTCCGCGAGGGGGAGAACGAGCTGGAGGTGCGTGTCACGAATCTGTGGCCCAACCGGATTATCGGTGACGACTTCAAGCCTGAGGACTGCACGTTCGAGCCGGGCAAGCCGATAATGGAACGCCACCTCAACGGATGGCCGCAGTTCATTCTGGACGGCAAGCCAAGTCCGAGCGGAAAGCGTACTTTTGCCACCTGGAAGCATTGGACGAAAGACGACGAGCCGCTGCCGTCCGGCATGCTCGGCCCTGTCGTGTTGCGCACATTAAGGCCGGCAGAACGATAGGGATAACTGGGAGTTTCTAACGCGTGGGGGACCCCCTGGAGGCTACAGGGTCAGACATGGTTACCACAGTAAATTACCACAGTAGCGGGAGTTTATGATATACTGTTCGGCATGAGACGTTGCAGGATAAATCTTCCCAATCGTTGCTATCACCTTGTCAGCCGGCTTGCGCACCGTGCGTTCTTCCTTGACGACGAGGAGAAGGACCGCGCGGTCGCGCTGATGCGCCGCGTAGAGACAGGAGTAAAAGCTATCATGAGTTACTGTATCAATAGAACTGTATCAATAAGCTCTGGTACGCCAAGACAAGCTTGGCTGAACTATCATGATGAAAGGAACATGAATCACAAACAAACCGAGATGTGATTAGGACGGCAGGCCGTGAGAGGGGCGACCCGAATGCGGGAGTCTTGCCGGACAAAGAGGTGAGTCGCAATGCAAATGAACCTTCTTCGTAAAGTCTCGT
>CAMORM010000203.1 GCA_946623785.1 uncultured Verrucomicrobiota bacterium | reverse complement strand
GAAGATATGCGTGCCGCAGATGAGCTCGCGGTCCTCGGGATCGACAACGACGAGCTCATCTGCGGCCACACCCGTCCGCCGATAGCGACAGTCGAGCCGAACTTCACCGGCGCCGGCTTTCTCGCCGCCGAGACGCTGGAGCGGATGATGGACGGACGCAGGACGCCGCGCGAACTGACTGTCGCGGAAAGCGTGAACCGCATCGTTGTCCGCCAGTCCGCGCGCCCTGCGGTCGGACGGCCGCTCCTCATACAGCGCGCGATGGACCTCATCCGGGCCGACGCAACGCACCTCGACGTTCCGTCCGTGGCGCGCGCGCTCGGCGTGTCGAAGACGCGCCTTTCGGATGCGTTCGCAAAGGAGGGGACGTCGGTTGCCGCGGAAATCCGCGAAGTGCGCTTCGCGAAGGTGCTGGAGCTCCTGTCCAACCCGCACCAGGCGATCGGCCCCATCGCGAACCTCTGCGGATGGCGGTCGGAGACGCACCTCATGCACTACTTCAGGAAACGGACCGGCCTCACGATGCGCGAGTGGCGCAGGCGCCACCGCAAGGGGACCTGACGTCCCAGCCGATTTTTACGCGCCCCACAAGTCCAATAAACGGGCGAGCCGTCCGTCTATATGCCCGTAAGCGCCGCAGTGGCGCCGTAAAAACAGGCCGGATGGCCAGACAAGGGAGGATAGTGATGAGAAGTATCGTTGTGGTAGCCGTTGCGGCTCTTTGCTGTGCTGCATTTGCCGACGCACCGGAGGGCGGCGCGCGGCCAGAAGGCGGACGCCGCGGCTTCGGTCCGCGCGAAGGCATGGGCCAGATGATGGGAATGATGGGCGGAATGGGCGGAATCGATCCTGCTGTGGTCCGCGCAGTGTCCAATCCGGCCTTTGCCGAGAAGCTCGGCCTCAGCGAAGAGCAGAAGGCCAAGATCAAGGCGGCCAGCGTCACCCCGGAGGCGAACCGCGAGGCGCACAAGAAGCTCCGCGATGCGTCCATGAAGCAGGCCGAGCTCATGAGGGCCGAGAAGATCGACGAAGCCGCGGTGATGGCTGCGATCGACGAGGCCTTCGAGCTCCGCAAGACCATGGCGAAGGAACAGGCCAAGCGCACGATTGCGATAAAGTCGGTCCTTACGCCGGAACAGGTCAAGAAGGCCCAGGAGGAGATGAAGCACGGATTCGCGCCGCGCGGCGAACGCGGCCCTCGCCGCGGCGGTCCGCGCGAAGGCATGGGCAAGGGCCCGCAGGGCGACAAGGGCCCGGGCGAAGGCGGCGACAAGCCGGCCGCCCCCGCGCCCGAAGCGAAGTAAGGCGCCTGCCATTACGGCAAGGCCCCTTGCCGCAGAAAGCACAAAGCGCGATAATGCTCTCCATTATCGCGCTTTGTGCATACATGGGACGGCCAGCCCTGCGGCTACCTGAATATGATCTTAAGCCCCCGAACTTGTTCCCTAGCAGCGCCGTATGCCGTGAACGCAGCGTTGTTCTTGATTGTGTCGTACGTCGCCTTCACCCAGTCCTTCGACCGGGCGACGTTCGATATGCGCAGCTCGTCAAGCGCGCCGTTGAAGACCTTCGTCGAGCTCGTCTGGCAGTCGTTGGCCAGGCAGAGCGGATCCGGAATGGAGCCATGTATCGCGTAGCCTGTCGAATTGACAGCTGTGGCGGCGACCGCCGCATTAAGGTAGTTCGTGTGCGAGGTAGCGTGCCTGTCGTAGCTTGCACAGTGGTAGTTCCACTGCCCAGCCAGGCTCGTCGACATGGCGCTCGGCTTCAATTCACACTTGCTGTCATCGTTCCCCTGCCCGTTTTCAAGGTAAAATGTAGCCATAGGCCTCTTGCTAGAGCTGTATTCAAACTGGTAGCCCTTGTACTTGACCGTGACGCCATCCACAACAGTATTGTTTCCCATGCGCCTGCCAACCATGTACCTCGAGGTTGTCGTATCAAAGGCATCGACTTTCGCCCATATCTCGATCGTCATGGCGTCAAGACCGCATAGTATTCCATCGTCATCAGGGGCAACGAGTCCGCCTTTGTTCTCCTTGCCTTCCACGTTGGGATTGAACTTCACGGCATGCCCCACTGCGCTGTCTTCCTGGCCAAAGGTCGCACAGTCATCGTATTCGTTGCCGTTGTTGTAGCGGTTGGAGCGCGTGAAGTGGATTCCGTTGGCCGTCGAGTCGCGGAGTGGACGAGCCGATTCGTTGAGGTGCCACACGCCAAGGTAGCCGTTGGACCAAACCTGCTTTGAGTTGACCACAGGCGCGAAGACCCATCCGTAGTACGCCGTGATTTTCGTAGACGAGCTGAGCGTCGGGACCTTGACCCAGACGGTCGAGACGCCGTTTTCGTTCCATGTATCGATTTCGTGCGCAAGCAACTGGCCGTTCTCGTCGGCAAACCTGAGGTCTCCGCCGTTCTCCTTGGCGAATCCGTCGTAGGAAAAGCCTTTGATCCCAGTTTGCGAAAGCTTTATCAGAACGGGGAAATCCGTCAACGACGCCTCAGGCGCGCCGGGGAAGGAAACGACGAACTTGCGCGAATACCGCGTCCAGTCGTTGTCCACTTCATAGGCGGCGAATGAGTCGCTGGCGACTGTGTCGTACGTCGCCTTGACCCAGTCGGAGGAACGCGACACAGAAGAGATGCGCAGTTCGTCGACAATACCGGGGAACGCATATGACGCGGTGTTGTCTCCTCGGTTGCCCAGAGAGATCGGCGCATCAACCGACATCAACGGCTTTGTGGTGCTGCCGCTGGAGTTGTTGATGCGGGAGACTCCGTTGACGTACATATTTCCGGTGCCAGCGGTCACGGTGCAGACGTATGCGTTGTGGCACCACTCCCCGATTGGCGTCACTCCATGGGAATTTGGGTTTACGCTGATGTTTGTTCCGTCTTCATCCTTGAACTGCGACGCAAGGCGCTGGTCGCTGTACTGCTGCGTGATCTGGTAGGCAAAGTGGCTGCCGTCGCCCCCGTACTTCGTCATAAGGTGTCGGTTTTTGTTGTTATCCGCGTCGCCGCGCCGGTTGGTCCACAGCTCTATCGTGATCTCGCCTAAGCCGTCGCTGAAATGGTTGTCGTCTGGCGCAAGAAGCATGCCCTTGTGGTCTGCGTTCATGTCGAACGCAACTCCGGCGCCGACCATTCCATTGGTTGCAAATGCGATGCGGTCATCGTAGTAGCCCTCTTTGCCGGCGTCGCCGTGCGACTTCGTGAAGTTCAGGCCATGCGGAGTCGAGTCGACAAGCGGCCTCGCGCTTTCGCCGAGGTGCCACACGCCGACGTAGCCGTTGGACCAGACTTCCTTCGGGTTGTTTTCTGGAGGGTTGGCGCAGCCGTAGTAGGCACGAATTTCGGTGGACGACGAAAGCGACGGCACCTTCACCCAAACGAGCGACTCGCCGCTCGGATCCCAGGTGTCGACTTCGCACGCAAGGAGGTTGCCGTCCGCATCGGCAAACCTGACGTCGCCGCCGTTCGCAACCTTGCAGACCGAGTACCTGAAGTCGTTCAGTCCTGGAGAAAGCCTTATCAGCACGGGAAAGTCCGTAAGCGTTTCCGAGCCGGAGTACCCAGGAAACGTGATGCTGAACGAACGCTCGAACCGCGAGGCGTCGATCTGCACCGCCTCGGCGCACAGTGGCAGGAAAATCGCAGCGCTTATTGCGGCGCACAAGGC
>CAMORM010000202.1 GCA_946623785.1 uncultured Verrucomicrobiota bacterium | reverse complement strand
AGGAGTCCGCGGACGAAGAGGAGGAGGAAGATGAAGACGACGACGACGAAGAGGAAGACGTGTCCGCCGTTCGCCGCGGACTCGACACGTGGCTGAAGGACTGGAGCGAGAACGTCCGCACGAACGCGGCGATCGAGACGTGCGCCTCGTTCCGCGACAAGAAGCTGCGTCCGTTCCTGATGGCGCAGATGGATCCCGGCGGAACGGCCACTGCGGAGGATCGCAAGGTGATGGAAAAGTCCATAGACTACATCTGGGGAGACGGCGGCTACAGGAGCTTCGGCGACAGGAAGAAGCTCGTCGAGATCCTCGACCGCACGGCGAAGAAGCCGTTCGCGGCGATGGTCCGCGCGCTTTCCGACAACAAGGGCATCTCCGGTCCCATGGCCGACTGGATCATCGACGGCGACTTCCACGGCGAGGACATGCGCTGCGTGTTCTGGACGCTTCGCAACAACGGCGTGTTCGGCGACGCGGGGTCGAAGGTCCTCGAAAAGATCGAGAAGGCGTCCGTCGACGAGTGGCTCAAGGTTGTTGTCCGCATCGACGTAGAGCGAGATGCCGCGTGGAAGGCCCGCGGCGGCGGGTATGCCAACACGGTCACCGAGGAGGGCTGGGAAGGCTACGGCAACCACGGCGAGGCCTGCAAAGCCGCGTTCAGGCGCGCGATGGAGCTTCACGACTATCCCGAGCCCGCCTACCTGTTCTCGTCGCTCGGACCGTTCGACGACAAGATCTTCGTTGCGGCGACCTCTAAGCAGCTCGACTTCGAAGGCTTATACGGGAACTTCCTCTGGTACAACTGCTATCCCCGCTGGTGCGGATCGCTCGCGAAGATGAAGGCGTTCGCCGAGCGCTGCTACGAGACGAAGCGCCACGACACGATGGTTCCGTACATGTACGCGGAGTCGATGCTGCGCATGGCAAGGGACTCCGGCGAAAAGCAGGAGGACTACTTCCGCAGGCACGACGACGAAATCGGCAAGATACTGGAGGTGTGCATTCCGCAGATCACCAACGCGAACGCCTTCGGCGAAGTGCGGCAGGAGGCCGGCGTATTCGCCACGCTGGCGCATTCCTTCAAGGGCGACTGGGCGAAGGCGGGCGAGACCTGGAACTCGTTCTGGCACGGGACGCTTCCGACCGAGACGTGGAGCGTCGTCCAGGAACTCAGCCACTGGTGGATGATCTGGGACGGCATTTCCGGCAGGAACCGCAAGGAGATGCAGCGCCTGCACGCGCTGTCCGTCGCCGGAGACTTCGCCGGGGTTCTCAAGGGAATCGAGGAGCTGCGCGCGTCCGGCGCGAAGCTTGACGACAAGGAAAGGATCTATCTCGACGAGATCACGATCACGGCGCGCATCAAGACCGACTTCCCGGCGGGCAGGCCAATCACCGCAAGCTTCCCGAAGGACAAGACGTCCTGGCTGACTTACGGCGGCCACTGGCGCATGAACGGCGAGTACGCGTATCCTGGCAAAGACTACCGCGCTTCCTGCCCCATCGAGTGGGACGTCCTCATCCCCGGAGAGTTCAGGCTCGAGCTCGAGCTATCGCCGGAGCCGAAACGCGAAACGTGGCGCTTCGACTTCTGCCAGAAGCCTGCTGATCCAGCGCTTGCCAAAAGAGATTATCCTTACCTCATGCTCCGATTCTCGAAAGACGGCGCTACCGCGGTGTTCGGCGAGTGGGACGAGGTTAAGGACGACGGAAGCGGAACGCCCGTTCCGTTCGCGTATGCTGGCGGGAACGTGCGCCTCGCCATCGTTTACAGTGACGGCAAGGCTTCGGCATTCGTCAACGGCTCGGAGAAGCCGGTAATCGAGTCGGAAGACTTTGCTCGCTTGCTGAAAGCCGTTTCCGAGGGCAAGTTCCAGTTCAACGGGGCGGGTGTGCGCCTTCTCTCCCTGAAGGTAATGCGTCCCGGCGCGACGAAAGACAAGTGTGGCGCCGCCGGGCAGGAACCCCAAGCCCTTTCAGAGGCGCTGAAGGCTGCCATTGCGCCGCTTGCGACGCCAATGGCCGAATTCGTCAAGGACAAGGCGTATTCCGGCGGATGGGGCTATGACGAGAAGACGGCTGTTGTTATCTCGGCGGCGGACAGTGTCTCTGGCATAGGGCTTGAGCGGCCGTTCCTGCGCCTGCGCAGCCAACGCGAAGTCATTGCGGCGCTGGAAAAGACGAAGCTTGGCACAAAGGACGACATTGGCGCCATCGTTCCGACGGTCAAGAATCAGGGGCTGTTCTCAAGCGGCGACAGGTCTTATGACAATATTGAGTATGAGGTTTGCGTGGAGCTGGCCAACGGCGAGCGCTTCACATATGACGCCGAATGCTGGTTCGACATAACCTCTTTCTTCGGCAAGTAACCTATCCGCGAATTACCTCTTATACGATAGAATTATGCGGGAAACCTGCACGTACGGTTCGATGAGGGGTAGCCGCCGAAAAACGGCGAAGTCCGTTTTGAGGGTAGTCGAAGACCGAGCGGGCGTACCCGATAACAAGGGGCGTCCCGCTCTACTCTACTAGCCGAGTTTTTTGGTATAATGTCCACATGAGAAAGAACAGGGTTGTCGAGCAGAACAGGTGCTATCACCTTGTCAGCCGGCTTGCGCACCGTGCGTTCTTCCTCGACGACGAGGAGAAGGACCGCGCGGTTGCGCTGATGCGTCGCGTAGAGGCAGGAGTACAAGCTAGCATGAGTTACTGTATGGAAGCGGTTTGGAGGACATCTATGATAAGGAAATGTTTTTTGGCATTTGCATTGGTTCTCTCAGGGTGTAAATATTCCGAGAAAGGCGATGGCGGAGCGTGGAAAGCCGCAGACTGTTTTGCGATATTAAGTGGCGAGCTTTCGCAGAATAGTATTGAGATTGCCAAGTTTAATATGGAGAAGTGTCTATGCAATCCATATAGTGTGTCCTATAAATTTTTTGATGATGACGCTTGCGCAATTTCAGTATGGGAGTTGGATGGTCGGATTCGCTCAATCAGAATCGAGTCACATTTGCCATCGCAATTCCTGAAATATGTCCTTAAGGACAAATATAGCCCTAAGAATGAAGCACGGTGGTCTTATGTTGAACCAGAATATGGTTTCTGTGTGCAGAATAATCATAGAGTAAGCATTCCATTAGAACGAGTTTTGAAATTATTGAATGTGAAGGATGTAATTTCTTATTCGCGGATGAATTTTGGGCCCCCAAACGCTAAAACTCAAGGGCCGGATTATTATGTCTATTGGTTTAAGATTGTTGATAGGCCGAATCTCGTAATGAATCTAACGTTGTTTTCGAAAGACTCATGGTTGATTGAAGTATTTCCAGCAGGGTCGTAAAAGGTCGGAGCTGAATGCCGCTAACTTAATCCTAAAGGTAATTGGTACAATACGAAGCCAACAGATTCCCGCTGAAGTCCGCTTTACAGACCCAAACAGAATCTGCTATACTGCCGATCAATCACAAGGAAGTACTTGCCAGACTATGCTATGCAACGAGTGTTGCACTGGCTACTGGCTGGCGGGTAAGTCATACTTGTTTATTATGCGCAGGAAAATACTTGGATATATAATTGTGGCGTCTGTATTGTTGCTGACATACAGCTGTTTTGTCAATCCTTGGGGGTGTAATCGTTTTCAAAGAGATTCCGTATCTTCAGCTAGGATGAAAGCACAAAGGGTTTA
>CAMORM010000201.1 GCA_946623785.1 uncultured Verrucomicrobiota bacterium | reverse complement strand
CGGTTGATCTTCGCCTGGCGCTCGCCCTCGGACTCGGCGATCATCGCGCGCTTCTCGCGCTCGGCGCGCATCTGCTTCTCCATCGCGTCGCGGATCGTCTGGGGCGGCGTGATGTTCTTGATCTCGTAGCGCGTCACCTTGATGCCCCACGGGTCGCTCGCCTTGTCAACCGCAGCGACGATCGCGGCGTTGATCGAGGTGCGCTCCTCGAACGAGCGGTCGAGGTCGAGCTTGCCCATCTCCGAGCGCATCGTAGTCTGCGCGAGCTGGGTAGTGGCGAACAGGTAGTTGCCGATGCCGTAGGACGCCTTAGCGGGGTCCATCACCTGCATGTAGAGGATTCCGTCCACCGAAACGGCGATGTTGTCCTTCGTGATGCACTCCTGAGGCGGCACGTCGATCGCCTGCTCCTTGAGCGTGTGGCGGTACGCTATGCGGTCGAAGAACGGGACGAGGATGTGGAATCCGGCGTCGAGCGTGGCACGGTACTTTCCGAGGCGCTCCACTATGTACGCCGTCTTCTGCGGCACTATCACCGCCGTCTTCGCTATCGCGACGATCACAACGAGTGCAAGCACTCCCAACGCTATCAGTCCGCCCATTTCATTGCTCCTTTGCTTTTTTGTTAAAGTGTACGAACACGTCCGACGTCAAAGCTTCTCGACCGTCACCGTGAGGTTGTCGTGGGCCGTAACCTTGACCTCCTCGCCGGGCTCTATGCGGACCGCGGCGCTGGCGGTCCATCCGGCGTCCCGGATCTCCACGCGACCAGGCACGTCCGGGCGTATGAGCTCCGTGACCTTGCCGACGCACCCCACCAGGTCGTCCGCCACCGCGTTCTCCTCGCTGTCGCCCATGAACACGGACTTCACGTAGCGGCGAAGCACCACGAGGTACAAAACGGAGAACACCGAAAACGCCGCGAGCTGCCAGTAGGCCCCGAACCCCGGGAACACCCACATGCAGAGCGACACCGTTGCCGCCGCGAGCCCGAAGAAAAACACAACGAACCCCGGCGTAAGGAGCTCCGTGAGCATCAGGACTATGCCTGCTATAAGCCATCCCCATGCGGAAAATACGTTCATTGGCAATAATTCTCCTTTCCGTCGTAGATTGTACCCTCTTTTCCCCCGTCAGTCAACACCGGATTGCGCCTATTTCCTGTGTACTTCCGCACCGGAAATATGGTATAATATCCAAAACAGAAAACCCATGGAACGCCCACTATGAGCGACGACAAGACGAACGAAGAAGAGACACCCGGAAACGGCGCCGAAGCATCCGCGGAAACCCCTGCCGCCGCAGCGCCGGCGAACGCCGAAGGCGGCGTGATGGAAGACGTCGACATCAACGAGGAGATGAACCGCGACTACATCGAGTACTCGATGAGCGTGATCGTCGGGCGCGCGCTTCCGGACGTGCGCGACGGCCTGAAGCCCGTGCACCGCCGCTGCCTCTTCGCGATGCACAAGCTCAACAACACGTGGAACTCCAAGCACCTCAAGTCCGCGCGCGTGGTGGGCGACGTGATCGGAAAGTACCACCCGCACGGCGACACGGCGGTGTACGACACGATCGTCCGAATGGCACAGCCCTTCTCGATGCGCGTCCCGCTTGTGGACGGCCATGGCAACTTCGGCTCGATCGACGGCGACGGCGCGGCCGCGATGCGCTACACCGAGGTCCGTATGCAGCGCGCGGCGGACGAGCTTCTCGACGACCTCGAGAAGGACACGGTCGACATGATGCCGAACTACGACGGCACCTGCTCCGAGCCCTCCGTCCTCCCCGCTAAGCTCCCGAACCTCCTCCTCAACGGATCCGCCGGAATAGCGGTCGGCATGGCCACGAACATCCCGCCCCACAACCTCGGCGAGCTCTGCGACGGCATTTCGTACTACGTGGACCACCGCGAGGACTGCACGATCGACGACCTCATGAAGTTCGTCAAGGGGCCCGACTTCCCGACCGGCGGCCAGATATGCGGCTTCAACGGCATCGCCGCGATGTACAAGCTCGGCCGCGGCCAGCTCTGCATGCGCGGCACCGCCGAGTTCGAGACGGAGAAGAACGGGCGCGAGCGCATCATCATCACGTCCGTGCCCTACGCCGTCAACAAGGCCGAGATGATCGCCCACATGGCCGAGCTCGTGAAGGACAAGGTCATTGAGGGAATCTCCGACATCCACGACGAGTCCAAGAAGGACATCCGCGTCGTCATCGACCTCAAGCGCGACGCAATCGCGCAGATCGTCCTCAACAACCTCTACAAGCACACCGCGCTCCAGTCCACGTTCGGCGCCGTGATGCTCGCGATCGACCACGGCCGCCCGAAGATCCTCAACCTCAAGGACTTCTTCCGCTGCTACACCGACCACCGCTTCGAGGTCATCACCCGCAGGACGAAGTTCGACCTCGCGAAGGCCCTCGCCCGCAAGCACATCCTCGACGGCCTCCTCATCGCGATCGCGAACATGGACGAGGTCGTGTCGATCATCCGCTCCTCCAAGAACCGCGAGGAGGCGAAGGCCAGGCTCGTGGAGCGGTTCAGGTTCTCCGACGCCCAGGTGAACGCCATCCTCGAGATGAAGCTCTACCAGCTCACCGGTCTCGAACGCGAGCGCCTTGAAGCCGAGATGAAGGACCTGCTCGCGAAGATCGCCGAGCTCGAGTCGATCCTCGCGGACCGCGAGAAGGTCTACGCAATCATCAAGGACGACCTCGCCGACATCAAGGCGCGCTTCGCCTCGAAGGAAGACGCAAAGCGCCGCACCGAGCTCGTGGCTGACGAGTCCGAGGTCTCCGTGAAGGACCTCATCGCCGACGAGCCCTGCGTGATAACCCTCTCCAACCGCGGCTACGTGAAGCGCGTCCCGCTCACCGAATACAGGGAGCAGAACCGCGGCGGACGCGGCATCAAGGGCGCACAGCTGAAGGAGGAGGACTTCCTCCGCCTCGTGTTCGTGGCGGAGACGCACGACTCGCTCATGTTCTTCACGAACACGGGCCGCCTCTTCGTCAAGGACGCATACCAGATCCCCGAGGCCCCGCGCACCTCCTTCGGCAAGCCGCTCATCAACCTCCTGCAGCTCCAGGAGGGCGAGCAGGTGCTTCGCCTCCTGCCGATACGCTCGTTCGAAGGCGACGTTGACGTGATGTTCGCGACGCGCCTCGGCACGATCAAGAAGACTCTCCTCGGCGACTTCAAAAACGTGAACCGCAACGGCATCCGCGCGATCAACATCGACGAAGGCGACGAGCTCGTGGAAGTCCGCCTCGTGAAGCCCGGCGAAGACGTCATCATGATCACGCGCGAGGGCGTTGGCATCCGATTCAACTCGTCCGAGTGCCGCCGCATGGGACGCACCGCCACGGGAGTGCGCGGAATCAACCTGCGCGGCGAGGACAAGGTCTGCTCGCTCGACGTCGTCGACCCGAGCAAGACGCTCCTCATCGCCACTGAGAACGGCTACGGCAAGCGCACGGAGTTCGACAAGTACCGCACCTGCCACCGCGGCGGCATGGGCGTGACGGCCATGAACGGCGAGGAGCGCAACGGCGCGATCGTCGCGGCGCACGCGGTAGCCGACGACGAGTCGATAATCTCAATCACCTCGGACGGCCTCATGGTCCGCCAGAAGGTATGCGACATATCGGTCGTGGGCCGCGGCGGAATGGGCGTCAAGCTCGTCCGCCTCAACGAAGGCGCGAAGCTCATCTCCGTGTCTGTCGTCGAAGCTGAGGAGGTGGAAGATTCCACCCCCGCCGAAGGCGATCAGGCCGAGTCCGCGCCAGCCGAGCCCGAGCAGGACGGCTCCGCC
>CAMORM010000200.1 GCA_946623785.1 uncultured Verrucomicrobiota bacterium | reverse complement strand
CCGCCTTCGGCGCACGGAAGCGGTGAAGGTCGATCGCGACGTATGCGCCGCGGTTAGCGGCGAGCGTGACGATCTTGTCGACCGCAGCGCGGTATGCCGCTCCGGCGTCGGACTGGTACGGACTCGTCCCGAACCAGAACGTCTCGTTGACCGGAAGGCGCACGCAGTTCGACTTCCACTCGTCTATCGCGACTACGACGGACTTCACGATCTGGTCGGTGTTGGGGACGGACTCCATTCCGCCCGCGTTCACGCCCTGAAGCCAGACTTCGTTTCCGGCTGCGTCGCGGAGCCTGTTTCCGACGACGCGAAGTTCGGGCGGCCACTTTTCCTTGACTGGTTCTTCGTCCGGGACGAACCGAGCCGCGATCTGACGCTTTTCCCTTTCCTTCGCCGCGATCAGAGGCTGCGAATCGGTCGGCACGAGCTTCACGTCCAAAACATCCATTTCGCCGGACTTCACCTGGAAGAGCGAAAACATTACGACAAGCTTCACGGCCGACTGCGGGACGAGGAACGAGTTCTCGCGCTCCTGCCATCCATTCGTCGGCTTCTGCACGTAAGTCGGACGCGGCTCGGGCTTTACTTCCTTTCCGTCGGCGTCCTTGAACTTCAGCAGAACGCGCGCGTCGAACCACGGCTTGTCGCCGGTTTTCAGGTTGGATACGTTCCACTTCCATGAAAGCTTCAGCGCGTCGACGCCCTCGGGAAGTCCGTACTCCTTGTAGTCGTTGACCATTTTGCCGGGTGTCGGAGAAACGAGGTGCGCATAAAGTTCACCCTCTTTTTTCGCAGGGATGAGCGTACCATACTTGTCGAGCTGGTATTTCGCCTTGGCACGCGTCTTGGCGGCATTCTCGGCCTTGCGCTTCTCGTGCGCCTCGCGCTTCGCCTTGTCCTCCGGGTCTTCGACCCAGGTCGCCTGCGCCTCGACGGAAAGATTGCGCACGGAGAACGCGCCGGACTTCACGTTGAACAGGCACGGCATTAGCGCAATGCCCGCCGCGCCTTCCGGCACCTTGATCGACTTGCGGAACGCCTTCCACTCGCCGCCCTTCCCATGCCAGCCACCGATCGCGGGGCCGCCCTTCACCTTCTTGCAATTCGAGTCGACGAAGTCCGTCATGATGCGCGCGTCGAACCAGTTCTTTTCGCCGCGCACGACGTCACTCCACTTCGCCTCGCCGCTCACGACGACACCCTCCGTCCCTTTCGGGAAGAAGACAGGCGTGTAGACGATGCTCATCTGCCCAGCGCCCTTGAACGGCACCTCAAAGTCGCGCTTCCCCTCCGGCACGAGGTTCCCGGCGGCGAAGGCGCACGCTGCAAACACGGCAGCCAAAATAGACAACGCGAATTTCATTTACCGTTCTCCTTGGTATGCTTTCTGACGATTCTGTATCGGTACGAAGCATCCTTCGGCGCGGTGCCGTGGTCGATGTACGCGCAGAGGACGCGCGCGCGGTGCGGCGTCTCCGCGTAAGCCGGATGGATTCCGCGCCACGTTCCCTCGCGCTCTTCGATCATAACGGTGACGGACCCCTCGGGCGCGAAAACCTCGTATTCGAATCCGCCGCTGGAAAAGCGCAGCGAGCCGTCGGAATACGGATGCACAACGGCGTCAGACGAGGCAAGACAATGCTCGACGCACGTGACAACAGGCGAGTCCGTAGCATCCGAGGTGATTCCGCTTCCGATAGCCTCGACGAACCCGCGGCCAAAGCGCCAGCGCTTGCGCGCGAAAAGTCCATCCCGCCGGATCGCAAAATCGACCTCCGCCCAATCGCCACCGGAACGGGCGGACATCTCGTCGAGTTCGTTAGATCCGCTGCTCTCGGTGTATCTGCGCACGACCGGCGGACGGTCCCGATAGCTTGTAACGCCCGGAACAAGGCGCCAGTTCCGCCAAAGTGGAAACACGTCGTCATATTCGCCACCCGAAGCGTAGACATAAAGAGCGCCATCCGCCATGTGTCCGCCCAGCGTGTTCTCCGCGTTCACCCACGTCTCCGTCTCGAGGACGTTGCGCGTGTGCATCTTGACGGACGCCATCCAGCCGTCCTCTCTCCAGACGGCGTAGGCTCCGCACGGGAAGAATCGGAATCCGACCGGCTCAGGAGAGAATTTCCAGCCCGCAGCGGCAAATTCTGAACAGGCCCTCGCAAGCGCCGCCCCTTTTTTTAGCGATTCACCAGGAGCGAGCTGGCGCCCGAGAGCCGCAGCGTCCATCCTGCCGTTCCAAACGGTCCAGCGGAATCCTCGCTCCAGAAGGTTGCCGAGCAGTTCAGACTTCTCCCGCGAGAACTCCCACTTCGTTCCGGCGAAAACGCGCGAAAGCCGACTCATGTCGAGTACGAAGGAAAGACCGTAGTTGCCGAACTGCAGCTGCCGTCCGTGCTGGCAGAAGCTCCAGTCGGGCATGATGCCCTCGGGTCCGTCAGAAACGCGCAGCTCGCCCATGATCGCCTTCGCCGCTTCGTCTGCCAGCGCTTCATCCCGCGCGATTACGCCTCTCATGAGAACGATCCGCGCGAGCCAGACGCGGTTCTGCCCCGTCATCTTGATTCTGCTGCACTTCAGGTACTCCGCGTAGCGCGCGCGGTCTTCGTCGGAAAGCACTGGCGACACGAGTATCGCCGACATCGCGAAGTCCTGCGGAGCGCCGATCTCGTTCCACCACCAGTTGGGGCAGACGAGCGCAGATTTCACCCACCAGTCGAGTCCTCGTTTCGCTGCGTCCGCAAGCGTGCGGTCCTGCGTGGAATGATACGCCCTGGCCAAAACGAGCACGCGCTGTGAAAGATGCCCGATAGACGGCTGCCACTCGCCGCGAGATTGGTCGGCATAGTCCACGCCGTCCCACGATCCGTCCGGACGCTGCGCATCGCGTATCCGCCCGGCGGCTGCCGCAGGCACAGCCGAGCACTCGACCTCCGCAAACCTTTCCTCAAGCACATTCAGGTCGTCCGCCCGCACGGCGGCGGAAACGATCAGGCAGACAGATGTCAGAAGTGCGAAACTTTTCATGGGCAGGCGTTCCAAAATGTTAGCAGATGACGACCGCCAAGCCGGACGTCTTCGGCATCGCCCATAGCTCGGTGCCTTTGTTGCGGAGTTTGAGCGCACCAATGCCCTCGCCACGGACAAACGTCGCGGCGATTTCGGCATCGCTCTTCAGGACGCACTGCGCCGTGCGCCACTTTCCGCTCGTGACGTTCGCGTTGATCGTCACCGGCCCTCCAGTAACCGCACCCGCAACAGTCAGACATGCCGCCTCGCCGCTCACGACGACACCCTCCGTCCCTTTCGGGAAGAAGACAGGCGTATATACCATCGACATCTGCCCCGCTCCCTTGAACGGCACCTCGAAGTCGCGCTTTCCTTCCGGCACGATGTTGTGCGCGGACGCAGCCGCGCCAATTACGGCAACAGCAGCGGCAATCCATCTCCTAAACTTCATAGTTTCATTCTCCGCTTTTCAGTTCATGGCTATTTTAACATAAAATCCGGACACTTTGGGCGTTCCCCAAAGTTCCGTGCCGTTCTCGCGCAGTTCCAGGGACTGGACGTTGTCGCCCTTTGTAAACACGACGCCCGCGAGGGAGTTTGCCGCCCTCACGAAAAGCCGTGCGCCTGCCGGTGCGTGTTCGGGGAAATCAACCACGAACGACGAGCCGTTCGCAACTGAAACGGACTTCGCGGCAAGCGTTCCGGCAAGGACAACTTCCCCTCCGCTGACGGAAAAGTCTCCGCCAATCGTCACAGTCCCGCCAAGCCGCTGCGTTCCCTCGCCGATCTTCGTGATGTTAAAGTTGCCCTTGCTGTTCAAGAGCGTTCCCGCGAAATCTCCGTCGGCATTGTTGTCT
>CAMORM010000199.1 GCA_946623785.1 uncultured Verrucomicrobiota bacterium | reverse complement strand
GTCCTGCGGCATCCTCTGCTTGCCGGGGAGGAGCATCTCGGTCTTGCCGACCTGAACGTAGACGTCGCGCCGGACGACGGCCGTGACAACGCCGGAGACGATCTCGCCCTGGCGGTCGCCGTATTCGTTAAGGGTGTTGACGCGCTCAGCCTCGCGGATCTTCTGCATTATCACCTGGCGGGACGTCTGCGCCGCGACGCGCCCGAGCTTCGATGCAGGAAGCTCGATCTCGATCGTGTCGCCGCTCTGGATGTCCGGCTTGATCCTCTGCGCGCGCTTGAGCGTGATGAAGCCAGGGCCTGTGTCTTCGTCCGACACGACCATCGTGTCGTACACGTGTATCGCGAGTGTCTTGCGGTCTATCGCAACCCTGAGGTCGTTCGTGACCCCCGGATTCTTGCGGGCGGCCTGCTGGATTGCCCCTTCGATGGCCGTTAGCACGATCTCGCGGCTTACACCGCGCTCGCGTTCGATGTACTGTACAATTGTCAGCAACTCGTTGTTCATGGCCATAGACCGCTCCTTTTTGTCAAAAAACAATGAAAGCTTGCGGCGGACGACTGTCCGCCGAAAGAACAATGCGTGAATAATACCTAATCGGCGTGCCGCAGTCAATGCGAAACGCGAAAAAAATCAGAAGCTTGCGCGCATCGCCGCAACGGCCGCGCGCATGTCCTCCTGCTTGAAGAGGTAGCTTCCGGCCACTATCATGTTCGCACCCGCCTTGACGGCCTGCACGGACGTCTCGCCGTTCGCGCCGCCGTCTATCATGATGTCGATTCCAGGAACGCGCCGGCGGATGTCGGTGACCTTCGAAAGGCACTCCGCGATGAACTTCTGCCCGCCGTAGCCCGGATGGACAGTCATCACGAGTATCTCCGGAGTCTCTCCAAGATACGGGTACACGGCCTCGACCGGCGTCTCGGGATTGAGGACAAGCGCTGGCCTGAGCCCCATCCCCGCGATGCGCTTCAGCTCCGTGTGGATGTCGCAGTCGGCTTCTACGTGTATCTGGATCGTCTGCGCACCCGCCTTTGCGAACGGCTCGAGGTAGAGGTCGGGACGCGTCATCATAAGATGGACATGGCGGTAGAACCCCGGCGCAACCCTGCGGGAAAGCGCAACCACGTCCGGCCCGAAGGAGAGGTTCGGCACGAAGTGCGCGTCCATCACGTCGAGATGAAGCGCGTCCGCGCCTGAAGCCTCGGCCCGCTTGATCTCGGCCTCCAGGTTGCCGAAGTCAGCGGCTAGGAGCGACGGAAGTATGGATACGCGGTTATTCATTGCCAATTTCCTCCTCGTAATCGCCTTCGTCATCCTCATACCCATCTCCTGCGCATGAACAGGCCACTCCGCGCGCACGCCAGCGGCGCAGGAGATAGAGCACTGTCATCGAGGAAGACAAGAACATGATCGCAATGAAGCCAAGGGTGATCGTGAAGATGTCTTTCGCTATGCAGACGGCCATTCCGCCACCCGGCAAAAAGAACTCGAGGGCAAAGGTCGCCGCAACAACCGGCATGTTCAGCATGATGAACACCAGGAACAGGACTATTAGCTCGCCCAGAGTGGCCCACCAGCGTCCCATGACGAGACTGCTGGACTCTCTCAGCGCACTTACGCCGCACGTCCCGCCAATTGCAGCAGAATGCACGCAGAAGGCGAATTTCACTGCAAGCTTCAGCATCGCGGCCAATATCACCATGCTCCCGGCATTTACAAGAAACTCGTTGCCGGTGGCCGAATACAAGAAACCAGCCAAAATGGCCATGGCAAACATCATTCCAATAAGCACAAAAACCGCGAGCAGAAACGTCCCTACGAATGCCGGAAGCCGGCGCACTGCGGTCTTGAAATCGGCAAGCGCACCAAGACTCCGCCCTGCCATCGCGCGCACCGATGTCACCATGGCCGTCAGAAAAACCACTGCCAAGAACGGAAGCTGCACCAGGCTCTCGATCCTCATCTGCAGCTTCAGGGCCTTCAGCTCGGACAGGTGCAGACGCTCGAATATCGCCTCAAACGGGATGTTGGCGATGATGCATGCCGGCGGGATCGAGCAGACCAGCGCGAGGAGCCAAAGCGAAGGGATGCATTTCAGGAATGTTCGCCAGCCCACGCCAATCACAAGCGACAGTTCGTCCGCCTCGGCAAAGTTTATCGCGTCAAGTTCTTCCTGCAGTTCGTTCATCATGTCTCCTGATTTCCGCCATTTGGCTGGAGCGCCCGCAATTCTACAACAAATTCGCCGCGCTTTCAATCACGGTTCTCGAAATTTGAAAACAGGAAACGTGGAACGAAGCGGTTATTTTTGGTAGAATACGCGGCGTGGAAAGGACAACAAGAAAGACAATCGCATACTGCGCGCCGTTCGTCGTGTGGACGGTCCTGATGACGCTCCTGCCGAAGACGGCAGAAGCGTACGCCATCCGCGCCGCCGCGACGGCAGTGGCCGGAATCGCATCCTTTGTTGCACTAAAGCGGATGCGCGCGGAACCCGACCCTCGCGACTGCGGCGCAAGGGAGATGCCCGGCTGGACCGCTGCCGACGTCGCGATCGGAATCGCCGCGGGCCTCTTCGTGTTCGCGTTCTGGGTCGCGCCGGCGCCATTCGCCTGGTACCAGACATGGCTCGTGATGCCGGTGGGGCGGATTGCCGAGCCAGCTTCCCCCTCTCCCTTCGACCCTTCGGTATGCGGCTGGTTGCTGACCTGGGCCAAGATCATCGGCAGCGCGTTCGTAATCGCCCCTGCGGAAGAAGTGTTCTTCCGGTCTTTCCTCTACCGCTGGGTGCAGATGGATAAGAACGGTTGGACATCCGCGCCGCTTTCGCGCTTCAACGCGAACGCCTTCGCGTGGACCGTTGGGCTTTTCGCATGCGAGCACGCCGAGTTCGCCGTCGCGGCCGCGTGCGGAGCGGTGTACGGAATCCTCGCAATCAGGCGCTCTCTGAAGTGCGCCGTCTGCGCGCACGTAACGACAAACCTCGTCCTCGGGATATACGTGGTCTACTTCGGCCACTGGAACTTCTGGTGAGCAGAATGGAAACGGACGACAACACAACGGAGCCGACGACGCTCGAGTTCACCGTGCCGCCCGAGGGCATCGACCGCATCGACACGTGGCTCGCCGGATGCGCGGAAGGATTCTCCCGCTCCCGCGTGCAGGGGCTCATCAAGGCAGGCATGGTAACGCTCAACGGAAAGACGCTTGACCGCCCAGCGGAGAAGACCCGTCCAGGCGACAGGCTCGTAATGTCCATACCTCCCCCCGTCCCGGCAATCCCCGAGCCGGAGGACATTCCGCTGAAGGTAATCTACGAGGACAGCCATCTCCTTGTGATCGACAAGCCCGCCGGCCTTGTGGTGCATCCCGCTCCCGGCCACCTCACGGGGACGCTGGTGAACGCAGTCCTCCACCACTGCCCCGGCCTGTCAGGGATTGGCGGAGTGGCGCGTCCGGGAATCGTCCACCGACTTGACCAGGACACTTCGGGCGTCATGGTCGTGGCAAAGAGCGAAAAGGCGATGGCGCAGCTTGTCAAGGCCTTCGCCAACCACGCGCCGCGAGGCTTCAGGGGCGCTGAAGCCCACGGGCCATACGTGAGAAAGACCTACCTCGCGCTCGTCCATGGCGTGCCGAAGCCGCTTCAGGGGCGAATCGAGAACCTGATCGGACGATCGCCCTTCGACAGGAAGAAAATGGCGATCGTCGAGCGCAACGGGAAAGTCGCCGCGACGAACTGGAAGACGCTCAAGACGAATACCCTCAAAAACGGCGCAAAAGTCTCGCTCGTTGAATGCGAGATCGAGACGGGAAGGACACACCAGATACGCGTGCACATGGCTTCGCTCGGCTGCCCTGTGGTTGGAGACCAGACATACGGGAAACCTGCCTGGGACAAACGGATCTCGCCTACGCCGGAACGGCAGCTGCTGCATGCAGCGCGCCTGGAGCTAAGACACCCAGTCGCCGGGAAGACGATGACCTTCGAGTCACCCCTCCCCGACGACTTCTCACGAGTTCTAGGCGCCTAGCCCTACTGCGATACCCAGACCTGGGTGGAGCGCGTCTCGTAGTGGCCTGGCTGCCACACG
>CAMORM010000198.1 GCA_946623785.1 uncultured Verrucomicrobiota bacterium | reverse complement strand
GATTCGACGATCTCGTGATGTGCGGGGACGGCGAAGCGCTGACTGGGCTTTGGTTCGTGGGTTCGCGCGACGACTGTCGCGATACGCGTGGGTGCGAAAATCGCGAGATGCCGGCGTTCCACGATGCGCGTCGTTGGCTTGACGAGTATTTTACGGGGCATGACCCCGGCTTCATGCCCAACTATCGCATTGAAGGATTGACGCCGTTTCGCCAGGCGGTCATTGACGAGATGCTGCGAATCCCGTACGGCACAACGGTCTCGTACGGCGACATCGCGAAGGCGATTGCGAGAAAGCGCGGCTGCAGGGTCTCGGCGCAGGCGGTCGGTGGCGCGGTCGGGTGGAATCCGATCTGCATCATCATCCCATGCCACCGCGTCATCGGCGCGGATGGCAGCCTCATCGGCTACGGCGGCGGTATGGAAAACAAGGTGTCTCTCCTCGCGCGGGAGAGGATTGGATGTTAGTCGCAAAGAACGCAAAGCATGCAAAGAGGGAGACAATCATAAAGAGGGAGACAATCATGAAGAAAATCCGTGTACAACAAGGAAGCGTCGCCATGAAGAAGATTCGCATTGGCATCGTGGGTGCGGGCGGGATGACCGCCTACCACATTCCAGGATTCAGGAAGGCTGGGGCCGTTGTGTCGGCGATTGCCGACACAAACCCCGCGGCGGCGTCGGCATGCGCGAAGAAGTGGGGCGTTGGAAGGGTGTACCCCTCGCTTTCCGCGATGCTGGCGGGCGAAGAACTGGACGCTGTTTCGGTGATAACGCCGAACCGCTTCCACGCTCCGCTCGCCATCGAGGCGCTGAAGGCGGGCAAGCACGTGTTCTGCGAAAAGCCCCCGGCGATGAACGCAAGGGAGACGCTGGCGATGGCGAAGGCCGCAGAGAAGGCTGGCAGGCGGCTGCTCTTCAACTTCTGCAACAGGGCGCGTCCCGAATGCGAGGCGCTCAAGAAGGAGATCGACTCCGGGCGCTTCGGGAAGGTCAATTCGGTGGACGCCATGTGGATGCGCAGGACTGGCATCCCCGGGTTCGGCGGATGGTTCACCACGAAGTCGCTTTCCGGCGGAGGCCCGCTGATAGACCTCCTCCACAGCGTAGACCTGGCGCTCTGGTTCATGGGGTACCCTGAGCCTGCGCATGTGCTTGCGCGGACGTTCGGCGACTTCATCCGCGACAGGCGCTTCCGCGGGCCGTGGGGAATCCCGGTGCGGGAGGACGGCACGTGCGACGTCGAGGCGGCCGCGCGTGCGTTCGTGACGTTCAAGGACGGCTCGTGCCTGGCGGTCCACAACTCCTGGGCGGAGATGATCAAGCGCGAGGAGATGTCGGTTGTGCTCCAGGGCACGAAAGAGGGTGCCGCCATTAGGCGCGTGTTTGGGAGGGACGGAGACGATTCGACCGCCGTCGACACGTGCGAGCTCTACACGATGACGGCCCGCGGCGCGCGAAAGGACAGGCCGCTCACGGCCAGGAGAGACGAGGCCATGGGGCGCATCCGCAGCGCCGTCAACTTCGTGCGGACGCTCCAGGGGCGCGAGGATCCGCTGTCTGATCCCCAAGAGGCGGTGAAGCTTATGAAGATCGTCGACGCGATCTACGCCTCGTCGCGCACCGGCAGGCCGGTGGCGCTCTGACGGCTTTGCGGCTCACGGCCCGTTTTGGTATAATTCGCGCCATGAAAATTCTGATGATAGGCGATGTTGTCGGGAACGGCGGAAGGCGGATCTTCAAGGAGAACGTCCCGCGCCTGAGGCGCGAGCTCGGGCTCTCGGCCGTGATCGTGAACGCCGAGAACTGCGCCGCTGGGTCCGGCATAACGGCCGCGCTTGCGGACGAGTTTTTCGCGTCCGGCGCGGACGCGATAACACTGGGCGACCACACGTGGGGACAGAAGGAGTTCTCGGGGCAGGTCGCCAGGCTGAAGAACCTGGTGCGCCCGGCGAACTTCCCGCCTGGCGCGCCTGGGGCCGGATGGTGCGTCGTCAACGCGCCGGTGTGCAGGTTCGCGGTCCTGAACCTCCAGGGGCGCGTGTTCATGAACCCCGTTGACTGCCCGTTCCGCACGGCCGACGCGGCGCTGAAGGCGATCCCCAAGGATGTTCCGGTTTTCGTGGACTTCCACGCGGAGGCGACGAGCGAGAAGATCACGCTCGCGTACTATCTTGACGGACGCGTGACGGCAGTGGCGGGAACCCACACACACGTGCAGACGTCGGACGCGCAGGTCCTGCCGAACGGCACGGCGTACCTTTCGGACCTCGGCATGACGGGCCCGTACATGTCGTCCATCGGGCGCGACCTGAAGCCGGTGCTGCAGAAGTTTACGACAGGCGTCCCTGCCAGGTTTGACGTCGCCGCGGGACCATGCGTCCTTGAAGGCGCGGTCATAACGTTCGATCCGTCGACGAAGCGCGCTTCCGCGGTCGAGACGCTCAGGATACGCGAGCCGCGCCCGGAAGGCTGCGTCAACCCCATCGCGCAGTAGCAGTCGGTTGCCTGTTGGCTAGGCGGTGGGATTGTGCTATAATCGTGGCATGGATACGATACTGCTCCCATACGGCAAGGGACAAGCGGCCCTTGAGGTTGAAGATGGACATCTGGCCGGGGTGCTCCGGTCGGGGATACACGAATACACTCCGCCCAAAAGCGCCGAGGAACTCGTGCGCGACTCGCTCGAGCATCCAGTGGGCTCGCCGCGCCTGCGCGAGCTGGCGGTGGGCAGGCGGAAGATCACGGTCATTGCCTCGGACCATACGCGTCCAGTGCCGAGCCGCGTGATAATGCCGCAGATGCTCGCCGAGATACGCGAGGGAAACCCAGATGCGGAAATAACGATACTGGTGGCGACGGGCCTGCACCGCTCCACGACGCTCGCCGAGCTTGCCGCGAAGTTCGGCGACGACATCGTGGCGCGCGAGCGGATCGTCGTGCACGACTGCGACGACGCCTCAAGCCTCGTCTGCCTGGGGAAGCTCCCCTCCGGAGGCAACCTCGTGGTGAACCGCCTTGCTGCGGAGGCGGATCTGCTCGTTGCCGAGGGGTTCATAGAGCCGCATTTCTTCGCAGGGTTCTCCGGCGGGCGCAAAAGCGTGCTTCCCGGCATAGCGAGCCGTGAGACGGTGATGTACAACCACAACTCCGGATTCATCGCGAGCCCGAAGGCGCGCACGGGATTGCTCGAGGGTAACCCGATACACGAGGACATGCTTTTCGCCGCGCGCGCTGCGAAGCTCGCGTTCATCGTGAACGTGGTGATAGACGCCTCGCACCAGCCGATATTCAGCGTTGCGGGAGACTGCGCCGAGGCTCACAGGGTGGGGCGGGAGTTCCTGGAGTCGAAGTGCAGCGTCGCGGCGGTTCCGGCGGACATCGCGGTCTCGACGAACGGAGGGTATCCGCTCGACCAGAACATCTACCAGTCGGTGAAGGGCATGACCGCCGCTGAGGCGACGGTGAAGCAGGGCGGGGTGATAGTCATGTTCGCAGAGGCTGCGGACGGACATGGAGGGGAGAGCCTGTACCGCACGTTCAGGGACGAGCCGGACCTCGGGCGCATGATGAGGACCTTTCTCGCGCGCCGTCCCGAGGACACGATCGTCGACCAGTGGGAGGCGCAGATACTTGCGCGCGTGCTCCTGAAGGCGCGAGTCGTGTTCGTGTCGTCGTGCGACGACTCACTCATCCGCGACATGCACATGATACCCGCGCATTCCCCGGCGGAGGCGATGGAGATCGCCAGGTCGCTCGTCGGCCGTACCGACTACACGGTCACGGTAGTTCCCGACGGCGTTTCCGTGATTGTCAAGGCATAAGCGCATTTGGTATAATCAGCACCATGAAAAAGATGATATCCGACCAGATCAAGGCGGGGAAGGAACGCGCCCCGCACCGCAGTCTCCTTTTCGCGACGGGAATCAAGCGCAGCGACCTCAAGAAGCCGTTCATCGGGGTCTGCAACAGCTACGAAAGCTTCGTCCCCGGCCATTGCCACCTCAACAAGGTGGGAGAGATCGTCAAGCAGGCGATCATCGAGGCCGGCGGCGTGCCGATGGAGTTCAACACGATAGCAGTGTGCGACGGCATCGCGATGG
>CAMORM010000197.1 GCA_946623785.1 uncultured Verrucomicrobiota bacterium | reverse complement strand
CCTAGGTTTGTTTTATAGGCGGCTTCGCCGCGGTGTCCATTGCTCGACGGAGAGCGAGCGAAGCGAGCCAACTCCAAAGCACCATCTGCGACCCGAAAACTCAGTGTTTGAGCCCCGCAGGCAAAAACCGGAAAACGGGGGATTTCTCCAATGTCGCGCAAAATACACTTCCCGAAACCACCTCACCCGCATAAACATTGGGCGAAGTCCCATGATTGCGGAGCGGTCCGGGCGCAAAGCATCGGCGCGATCCCATGCGGAGCGTACCGTTGCGGCGGAATTCCGCGCATATCGGGAGCAGGCACAAGTAATAAGCGGGAATCCACCGGGGATTGCGGCGTGCGCGGCGCGCCCGCCCTACCATGCTTCGCACCACCGTCACCTCCGGTGCGAAGCAGATGTAGCAATGGCGTCCCCGCCATTGCAGCGACGGCGAGACGCCGCCGCCACATCGCGTTACCGCAAACGCGAAGCCGATGTAGCAAGGGCATCCTCGCCCTTGCAGCGGAGCAGTCGAGTCAACTCAGCGGACGATGATCATGAACCCGTATTTGACCAGGCGCAGCTCGCCGCCCGACTTCGCAAGCGACCATCCTCTGCAGTCGAGCTGAGGCTCGCCGACAATGCTCGTCGCCCTGGCGAAGAGGAATCCTCCGCTCGGACGCGGACGCACCGAATCGATGTCGCCTGTAACCGTTATCGTGGCGTTCTCGCCAAACGTAAGCGCGCCGGAAATGTTCGCCGTGTTCCCGGCAATCGTCGCCGCATCAAGCGTCCACCTGTTTACAACCGTGAGGCCGCCGTTCGCGACTGACGGCGTTCCCTCCACGTTCGACACGGTGTAGCCTTCCGCGACTCCATTCAGGTCGAGCGTTCCCGCCGTGCCCTTGAGCGTCTCGAACTCGGGAAGCGCCGCCGCGTATCCGTTGGGCGCGTACGCCGCGTTCTCGCCCGTGTACTCCTCGCGGTACTCCGTGTTGAGCTTTACCGTTCCTTCCTGCAGGTCGAGGTAAGCGCCGCCAAGCTGCGAATTGTAGTCGAGCGTTCCTTCGCCCTTCTTCACAAGTCCCTGCCAGAATCCCGTGCCGTTCGTAACCGCGCAGTTTCCGACAAGCTCCGTGACCGGCATCAGGAACTCCGGCCACTTCGTCGTCGACGGCGCGCGACCCTGCCGACCGAAGTAGACGTAGCCGTTCGTGATGCTCACGAGGCCCGCGTCCTCCTGGGACGGAACCGCCCTCGCAGCCCACACGCCCAGGGAGCCGCCGTCGAGCACGATGCCGCCCTTGAACGTATTGACGGGATAGAGCAGGTTGAGCCGAATTCCGTCGCCCCAGCAGTCGCCGTTTTCCTTAAACCACGAACGGAACCCCTTCGGTCCGCTCACCTCCCGCGAGAAAGTGCAGCCAAAGCGGCGCTTGTCCGAGTTGTTTCGCGGCGAATAGGAATTGTACATGCGGAAGTCGTCGTTCAGCACCATGGGGCCGCGCCACCAGTTGTTCGTGGTGCCGTCGGTGACGCCCCATGGATTCACTCCGTAGTTTTTGCCGTCCTTAACTCCGTAGTCGCCAAACCTTGCATACTCCATGTCGTCGACAACGACCGTAGCGGTCTGCTTGTTCTGGTTGCCTCCCAAGTTGTCAGTCGTGCACCACAGCCAACGCGAACCGCCGCAAAAGCGAATGGTCGAGCTGGTGTCGTTCTTCGGGAGCATGCGTCCGGAGTTGCCGTTCACGTTGACCGTCACGTTTGAGAAGGTGAGGTTTCCGTAACCGTCAATCGTGCTGGCGTTGATGTAGAACTGCGACTCGGCCGTTCGCCCGCATATGAGGAGGTCCTGTCCGTTGGCGTTGAAGTCGCTCGCCTTCTGACCTCTATCCCCGTTATACGACACCGCCGCCTGTCCGCCGGCTGGAAGGTCCATGTACAGGCGGGCGGGCCCCGTGGCGCGCGCTCCGACTCCCAATTGCCAACGGCTTGGGCTGCCCGAGGTCGCATCGCCGTTGCGCACAACGAACGCACCGCCCATCCCCGGGAACCCGTCTCCCTCGTAGTAGACTGCGTTCGCTTCCGCCACACTCGGATTGTTGTTTGCGGCGTCCATCACCAGCGTCGCGCCGGAATGCACGTACGTGCGCTGATTCGGACCTACACCGCCGTTGACAGTGCGCCCGAAGCAGTTGGAGCAGGAGCCGATCACCACACCCTCTTCGACATGGACGGGTCCGGTGAAGGAGGAGATGTCCTTGTTGAACAGCAGCGTGCCGTTGCCGCGCTTGACTATCGTGCCGGTAGCCGCTGAGCCCGTGAACTCCGCATAGCTCACGTCAGCCGTAACCGACGCACCAGAGCCCTCGATCTTCTTGAATGTCATGTCCTCGATGGAAGCAGTTCCGGACTCAACTTCCGCCATGTAAACGGGGTAGGGATAGGGATAGTTCTCGCCCATCGACGACTTCCAGTCCGTGAAGTACGGCTCCGAGGAGACATGCAGCGTCGCGCCTGCGACCGTGAGCCCTTCATACGTCCCCGGAACGTAGTCGCCCGCAGGAAGATAACGGTCGCCGACCTTGAGTGTCGCGACAGTTGCATCCGCGGCGAGGTTGACCGTTGCGCCGGGTTCCGTCCTCATCACGGCGACGGAGTTGAACGACGAGCCGGACATCACCTTGAACGTCGCACCCGCCATGACCTCGATGTTGGTGACGCTCGGCATCGTGTGTCCGCCGTCTAGCGTGAACGTACCGCGCTTTACGACGAGCGGCCCGACCAGGCTGGACGTGCGGTTGGACGTCGCCACGAACTCGAAGTCCCCCGTCGGGTCCCATATAAGCGACATGTTGTTCTTGAATCGCACGTTAGAGACCGTGTCCTCGCCTCCCTGCATCCTCAAGACCGACAAAACGCTGCTTGAATCGCCGTTGACAGACTGATGGCTGCTGGTTGCGCCGACCGTAGCGCTAATGCAGCGGGTACGCCCAATCGTCACATCATGCCCTTGCAACAACAATTGGCTATCGGCACTGCCGTTGTTTCCGCTGCCAGCAAAATACCCCATACCTTCAAGCGCATTGTCGGCCTTGACGCAGATTTGTCCCCTAGCAGGCCGGAATCCAGTGTTGTTGAAGTTGTTCGCCGAAGAATAGAGGTAGAACTTTGGTAAGTACGTATAAGACGCACCTTCGATGAACTTCAGCGAGTTCGTGATGGCGCCGCGGAAATGGACATTGCCGCCGGAATAGACCTTCATTCCCGTGCAGGTTATCGGTCCGTAGAAGTTGACGTCTGAGATTGTGCCGCCAGAGTTCAAATCAAATTTCTGCGCGGCGAGGAACGCAAAGTAGCCTCCGGAAATCGGGCTGTAGATCGAGATGCTGTTGTTCGTCACACAGAGGGAATGGTTGCAGTACGTGTTCCCGGCCCATGTCGGCGAATCCGTGCCTTCCGGCAGGCTGATCGGGTTGGAGAATCCAGAGACGTCGAACTGGATCGCGCACCAAGGGCCGCTGACAGACTTTGCGGACGCGTTGAACGAGCTGATGACCACGGTCTTGGTCGGATCGCCGCAGGCCATCGGGTTGCTGACGATTATCACGCCGCCGTCGATCTGCGTGCCGCCGGTGTAGGTGTTGGCGCGCGTAAGCTCCAGCTTCGACTTGTCGCCCTGCTTGACAAGCTTGATGTTGCCCGAGATGACGCCGCCATACGTCTGCACAACGCCATTGGGAAGGTTGAACGTCAGCGTTGCCTGTGTCTCGGACGTGTTCGTCACGCCGTCGTAGTCTTCAAGTTCCGAGACGTCGGTCACGGTCCTGTCGGCGCCGGCAAGGTCCAGTTTCGCCGCATTTGCCATGCACGCGAGGCCGCCCGCGGCTATCGCCGCTAGTACAGCCCTGGAAAACTTAAAGGAATACCCCCCCCCCGTGGATTTTGCGAAGTTATGAGCGACCATGACTATATTGCCTCCTTAGTTTTTAGAGAGTATACCACAAAATCCACGCCATGTGAAAGTTGACATGTCAACTTTTTCGGGCGAAAAGCTTCCGCCTAACCTTGCTACTTTGAAATCCCGAAGCGGTACTCCGTCGTGCTTCGGAAGACCTCGCCGG
>CAMORM010000196.1 GCA_946623785.1 uncultured Verrucomicrobiota bacterium | reverse complement strand
AAATTTACCGAACGGGAATTATTCCCACATTCACAACGCGCCGGACTCTATGTAGGGAATGCCGCGAAGGTCGCGCGGGCGGCCTGCGAACTCGACGGTAAAAAACTCGCTTCTGTAGCGCCAGCCGCCGAACTTTGCCGCGACGCGGGTGAGCGGGTCGTGGGAATGCAGCGAGAGGACGAGGTTCCGTCCGCGGCAGATGCGCCGCGCCGCTTCGACGAGCCCGGCAAAGAGCGACGGGTCGTCGTTCTCGGCAAGCGCATAGGCGAAATACGAGCACGCGAACTCGCTTCCAGGCGAAGGAAGCAACGGACAGTTGGAAAACCTGAACAGCACATTGAGGAAGGGACGCAGCACGCGCAGGCGAAGCATATACCCGTCGACGAATATTCGCCGCCTCTCGCCGTGGTTCCACACCGCACCCGCCGCCGCAACGCGTCCGCCACGCCGCACGACGAAGAAGTCGTCAGCCGAAAGCCCGGGAGGGAGCGTCTCGCCGAAGACGGGGAAGAGCTGCCTCCTTGGAGATTCCCGCGCATAGAATTCCATCAGCTCGTCAAGCGACGCCCTTTCGGGATCCGCTCCGCCGCGCGGGGCTAGCGCATACGTAACGACCCTTCCGCGTGGAGAGTATTTCGGCAGCCCTGCGCGTCCCGACGTCAGCAGCTCTCGCGCCTCCGCATTGTCGTCGAGAATCGTCGTAAAGGTCAGCGCGTTCGGCGCGGCGTCCTCAAGTTCTGCGATGGCCTTGAAGCCGCGGAAGAGACCCCATCCGCGCCGCGCGCCGGGGAAGCTCCTGAGTCCGCTCAGGTAGCCGACGTCCTGCGGCGCTCCGTCGAGGTAGAGGCGCCGCGTCGCGCGCGTGCCGCATCCGGCAATGCGTCCTTCGCCGTCTTCTACTACGACGATCTCGCAGGCGCCCTTCAGCGCCTCAGCAGCCGCGTAGCCCGCGGCGTAGTCGTACCTGAGCCGGGCCCAGCCGGGCATCGCGGCGGAGGCGAGCCGCACGAGATCTGCCTCGTCCGACGGACGGTACATCCGCGCTCGCATCACAACGGCGCCTCCTCTACGATGTCTCCGAGGCAGACGGGATGGAGGCGCCCGTTGCGCACGGTCGCGTCCGGGCAGTTGTCGCAGCACTCGATGCGTCCGTCGCCCAGGGAATGCGGCGGAAGCTGAACGATGATGTGCTTCTCGAGGACGGACCATCCGCGCACAATCGCGCGGAGCGCAAAGAGGAACGTCGAAAGGCGTCCGCCGGCGAGTCCGTTCACGAGAAGCCTCGCCTTGAGCTTCGCCGACGTCGTCGGCACCCAATGCAGCGACTTGCGGCAGAGAAGCGCATACCCCCATAAAAAGGCGCGCTCGACAAGGCCGGGACGCGTCCTGTTCCACGCCATCTCGCGTCCGTCGCGGTCGATTGCCTGGACGCTCTGGAAGATGTACCAGCGCGGCACTTCGCGGCGGTACCTTCCGCCGACGAACACCGCAGGCGAGAACCCCTCCGCGTCGAGCGCCGCGAGCATAGTCTCGACCGGCACGTCCGGATGCGCGACATCCGACCTTATCTCGGCGAAATCCCCCGCGACCGTGACAAGAGCATACTCGAACGCGGGCGTTCCGCGGAAGAACCGCGCCATCTCGCAAAATCCCACGCGGTCATCCGCCTTGACCGTTTCGACCATCGCGGGGAATATTCCGTGCCTGCGCGCCATTTCGCCCTTCTCGCGCAGAAGCCCGCGAAAGTCGCCGTTCCTGACATCGGGACGTGTCTGGCCCTTCTGTATGTGGAGCGATATCATCCTGAGCCCCGCGTCCGCGAGCTTCGCCGCCGTTTCGTCAGTGAAGAGTATGCCGTTCGTGAGCGACGCCGCGACGAGTCCCTCGTCAGTGAGCCAGCGGACGATATCGAGCACCTGCGGATGCATCAGCGGCTCGCCGCCGCTGAGCGAGACGGCCTTGAGGTTGCGGTGCGCACGCAGGACGGCGAGCTCCTCCTTCAGCCGTTCGAGCGTCTTGCATTCGACTTCGCGCGCGGCGTTGTAGCACGCCGCGCAGCGGCAGTTGCATCCGCGCATGATGTCCAGTACTCCGTGCGGGACCGTCTTCCCGTACCATGGCAGCCGCATCATTTCCGATCCTCCAGCCCTATAAGCTTCGCTCCGCGCGCAAAGAAGTCGTCACCGAGCCCGTAGCTCCTGAACAGCTCCATCCACGCGGCGAACGTGTTGCCGCGGTTCGGACGGAACACGTGCACGAAGGCCGGGTAGTCCGTTCCGAACAGTATCCGCGAGCGGAGCAGCGGGTCGCGCACGATCCGCCCTAGCCAGAAGCGCCGCACGCATCCGCTGAATCCGCTGACGTCGCCGTAGACGTTCGCATGCCTTTGCACGAGCCTTTTCCACGCGCCGAAGTGGCTGCGCTCGACGAACGAGACGAGCTGGCAGCCGCAGTGCGCGCATACGATCGTCGCGCCGATGTCCGCCGCGCGCTCAAGGCGCGCGGGCGAGTTGAGCGCGTTGTCTCCGCGCGAGAGCATGTGCTCCGGGCCTGTGTGCACAACCACCGGAAGCTGCCGCGCGGCAGCGGCGGTCCAGTATCTGTCGCAGTTCGGCGAGGCGGGGTCTACGCCCTGGAAGGACGGCATCAGCTTCAGTAGCACCGCGCCGTCCGACACGGCAGCGTCCATCTCGTCCTCGATAGCCGGCGAGCGCGGATCAAGGTTTGCGCCGTAGAGGAAGCCGGGGTTGTCCCTGCAGAACGCCGCGACCTCGCGGTTTCCGGCAGCGAGGGGCGAGCCCTCGATCGCGCACACGACTGCGCGGTCGACTGGTCCTTCGCGGAACTCGCGCACGAAGCGCTCGCGGCATTCGGCGGCAGAGCCGAACCGGGCGATGCGCACGAGCGCCCTGTTCCAGACGTTCAGCCTGGTCCGCGGCGAATCCGCCGCGGATGCGACAAGATGCGTATGGAGGTCGACGATCATCACTTCACGATCCGCCTGCCGTCCTTCCACACGCTGAACGGCGGAGCGAGGAACATCGTCTTCGTGGCCTCTCCAGCCTTCACGGTCACGCCTGGTCCGATTAGCGAATGCGCTCCGACTACGACGTTGTCCTCGAGCGTGATCGGCGCGATGATGAATTCGTCGCCGACGTGGAGATGCGTTCCGAGAAGCGTGTCGATGCCGAATCCCACGTGGTCGCCGATGCGCAGGAACGACCTGTCGAGCACCTTAGTCCCCGCTGTCCAGTAGACGAGCTTTCCGACCTTGCTGCCCCAGAGCCTCAGCCAGAGGCTGTAGAGCGCAGGAACGGTGCGCAGCGCCTCCTCGAGAAACGGAAATCTGAGATAGAGCGTCTGCGTGCAGAAGGTGAACCACCATACGCAGTGGTCGAGCGAATACACGGGGACGCGGCTGCGCCTTATCGGATGGACGAGAAGGACGATCCGCGTGAGAACGACGGGCAGGAGATACAGGCACACGAGGAACGAGCCGAGCTTCCATGCCCAGCCCGGCGCGAAGGCGATGCAGCATCCGCAGCCGACCGCGTGCGCAAGCGGAAAGTAGTTGCAGAGGATCATAGTCAGCGTCTGCACCGCGTTGGGTTTTCTTGACATGCCGTCGTCTCCTTTCATTTCCGGGGGCCTCCGCCCCAGGGAAGCCCGCGTCGGCGAACGACCTCCCGCTCCTGGCTGAGGTTGCTCGCAAGGAACACGAGGGCCTTTGTGAGTCCGTGGGAGTTGCATCCGAAATCCAGGAACCTCGTCAGGATGGATCGCGCGGAGTAGAACTTGAGCCTGTGCTTCTGGCAGAGGTCGGCAAGCTCCGCGGACGTCATCCGCTTCGGACGGAACACGACGTCGCCGAAGGTGTAGGCGGGGTCAAGCCACCACTTCTCCGACAGCAGCCGACCTTCCGCCTTGAGCCTGTCGTAGACATCCGTCCCCGGGAACGGCACGAGGTGGTTGAAGGCGGCGAAGAAGAACTTGTTCCTGAGCGCGAAGTCGTAGACCGTCTCGAACGTCTCCGGCGTGTCGTCGTCGTATCCGAACACGAACGTCGCGTATACGGAGATGTGGTGCCGCCGCAGGTTCGCGACGGCTCTGGC
>CAMORM010000195.1 GCA_946623785.1 uncultured Verrucomicrobiota bacterium | reverse complement strand
TGGACGCCGGTCCTGCGCGTCTGCCACTATTCAAGGAAGGTGCCGGCATGCTCTCTACGGTAGCGGACGGCGCTTCAGGATCTGCGCTCAAATTCCCAGGCGGCACCTATATCCACTCCGACACGGCCTTTGCGCCGCCTTCGTTCCCGCACGGCGCCGCCCCGTACACGATTTCGGTGTGGATCCGCCCGACGGCAGCGGCGTGCCGCGAGACGGTGCCGATCTGCTGCTGGGGGGCGAAAGGCACTAATCGGCGGCTCTCGATGCTACGGTTCAATTCGGAGTCGAGCATCGTCTTCACGAACTGGGGAGCTGACGACGATGCGTGCGCGACCGGACTGGACTCCCTGTGCGACGGCGGCTGGCACCATGTCGTGGCCACCTACGACGGCAGCACGAAGAGGCTCTACTTCGACGGCGTGGAGAAGGCGGCGTCCCGGACTGGCGTCACGCTGAACGTGGGGGCGGGCAGTTCGATCCAGATCGGGCATTGCTCCGTCGATTCCCGCGCGAACCAGTACTACGCGGGCGACATGGACGAGTTTATGGTGCTGGACTATGCGTGGTCCGCGGCCGAAACGGCGGCGGAATACGCCCGCAGGCCGGCGGCGGCCGTGGCGGCCGATTCTCTCCTGCCCGCGCCGGTGGCGCACTGGACGTTCGACGATGAGGCTAATCCTGGCGCCGACAGCTCGGCGAACGGCCTGACGCTCACGAAGTCCGGCGAAGTGACGCTGGAGGCGGGCGAGGCGATCTGCGGCAAGGCGGCCCGGTTCTCGTCCGCGAGCGGCTTCTTCAAGCTCGACGAGTTTCCGTCCGCCATTCCGTCGTCATCGAATGCTGTCACGTTCATTGTCCGCTATCGGCCGGACAAGACGCAGAATGGGACTTATTACCCTGGCATTGTAATGTGGGGCGATACGGCAGGCTGGAACATGGGAAAGCTGGTCAAGATCAGTACCGAGAAAGAGACACCCGCTTCCATCAGGTTGACCATAGGCGGCCAAAACTATGCTCCTGGCGGTTTCTACCGTACGGACATGGGGACGGAGCGTTCGCGTTGGATAACCATGGCCTTCGTTTGCTCGCCGAAGATAGATAAGGCGGATAAGAGTTGTGTGAAATTGTACGTGGATGGCGAGTATGTCGAGCAGAGAGAGTCTGGCGTCGATGTCACCGCCAAGGAATTCTCCATCGGATCAAACTACGTCGGTACGCAGAACTTCTACGGTCTGATCGACGACGTGCAGATCTACGACTCTGCGCTGTCGTCTGGCCAGATTCGGCTGCTCGCCGAGCAGTTGGAGGCGCGCAAGGGAGTTGCCGGAGGCGCGTCCGCGCCTGCATCGACGCTCCTCAGCGAGCCGCCCGTGGCGGTCGCTTCCGGCGCAACGCTGCGGGTGGCGTCCGCAGAGCGGTTCGCCGCGCTGTCGGGCGCGGGGACGGTGGAGGTTTCGCCGCTCGCCTCGCTGACCGTCCGCGACATGCGCGGCTTTTCCGGTAGCCTGACCGGGTACGGAACGGTGACGGTGGAGAAAGGCGCGACGCTGGACAGGAGCCGCGTCACCGTGGCCGACACGCTGACCGTCCGTGCCATTGTCGTCGGCATGAGGATCATCATCCGGTGAGAACATGCGAAGGAGAGAACCGATGGGGACGAAGAAGAAAGTCATCGCGTACTTGGCGGTGTTGGGTCTGACGGTGGCCGCTATTGCCGCGCCGCAGGATGGACGCAAGCTCGTGTGGAGCGACGAGTTCGGCGGCTCGTCGCTCGACGCGACGAAGTGGAAATTCCATGCGACGATGAACTCTGACGACTGCGTGTACACGAACGATTCGCGTACCGCGCGGGTTGAGGACGGATGCCTGCATCTGCTCGTTGTGCCGTCCGGCGACCCCGCCAAGCCGCAGATGCTGCCGCGCGGCGTTTCGACGCGGGACAAAATGGCGTTCAGGTACGGGTATCTGGAGATGCGGGCGCGTGTGCCGTTCAGGCATGGCGCGTGGCCGAGTTTCTGGATGACCGTGCAGCCAGGACTGAGGAAGGCCGCGTGGGGATCCGAGGTGGACATTTTCGAGGTGTTCTCGTCCACAAACGCCGTCGTCGCGAACCTGCACAAGTGGGCCGGCCAAAAGGGCCATTTCATGCTGCCGGGCGGAGAAGGCAGCCTCAAGCGCGCGTATTTCTTCAAGGACTGCTCCAAGCTGAACGACGAGTTCCACGTTTATGGCTTCGAGTGGACTCCGAAGGAGATGTCGTTCTACGTGGACGGCGAAAAGTACGCGACTTTCCCGATTGACGAGGCCGGAGACTACTGTCCGAAAGAAAAGCTCGGCATGGCCGGGCACCACGACTTCCACAACATCAACGTCAACAACGAGATATTCACGCCCGGCCACGGATGGTGCCCGCCGGAAAAGCGCATCACGGCGAACGACAGGCTGCCAATCGAGTATTGGATTGACTGGGTACGGCTTTATCAAAAAGACGGCGAGCTAATTCGCCTCCCAGAGCTGGAGAAAAGGAAGGCTCGCAAAGATGGCGCGGCCCTTTGCAGCCGCTTCGCGGCTCAGTCGCTTCGCTCCTTCGGGCAACCCGATCGCTTCGCGACGGGCGCATCCCGTTACCACTTCGCCTGACGCTTCGCGCCGCCGAGCCACGAATAAATTCCCATTCCCCGTTTTCCGGCTTTTGCCTGCGGCGCCCAAACACGGAGTTTTTGAGTCACAGAGTCACAGAGGGTGCTTTGGAGTTGGCTCGCTTCGCTCGCTCTCCGTCGAGCAATGGACACCGCGGCGAAGCCGCCTATAAAACAAACCTAGGGAATTGATTGCGCTTCAGGCGTGCGAAGCTAGGCGGAACGGTAGTGGAGCAAATTTTGCGAAGCGTCGGAGTTAGCTGAGAAGGAAGCGCGCAAGAGGCAGAGAGAGCGGCAATCCATCTTGCCTCGCCAGAACCTGAAAAATGGGTAAACTCCAGACTCCAGTCAGTGTGCCAAAGTGCCAGGTTTATGCTATACTATCGCCGACGCGTGGGAAATGCAGGAGTAAATAGATGAAGCAACTACTGTTTGCGATAGCGCTTTTGGCTGCAGGAGCGGCTTCGGCCGCTGAAGTCCTCAAGTGCGACGGCAATGCACAGGCCGAGTTCCGCGATGCGGGAGTCGTGGTGCAGCCCGCAGGCTATCTGCCGGGCTGGGCGTCGGTTGGATGCAGCGGCGACCGAAGCGGCAGGGGCGGCAATGCCGTCCCGTACAAGATGGACTGGCGTTCCGCCACGGGTAAAGGCAAGGCCACGTTCGCGCAGCTTCCGGACGGGAAGGTCCTTGCGCAGTGGTTCATGGCGGTGGACAAGCCCGTCAAGGTCGAGCAGTTCTTCCTGGGCGTGAAGATACCGTTCGACAGGTTCGCCGGCGGGTGGTACGAGTACAACGGGAAAAGCGCGTCGTTCCCCAAGCCAGGGAGCAAGTTCCAGTTCGGCTATGCGGGTGGCGTGAAGACGGTGGCGCTCGTAGGGAAGGACGGCAAGACACGCTGCGAGATGGTTCTCGACGGACCGTACGACGTCAGCATGCAGGACAACTCCCGCTTCGGCGGAGGGTTCGAGCTTCGCATAAAGAGTCCGGCGAAGGAACTTTCCCCGGGCGAGCTGTATTCATTCGGAGCAACGCTGTCGTCTTCATCGGGGCTTGCGCTTTCCACGCCGGCGCCTGTCAAGATCGCGGCAGGCGGCGACTGGGTGCCGGTGGGACCGTCCACGGAGGTGAAGCCTGGGAGCGCGCTCGACTTCTCGTCCGTCTGCGGCATCGACGCGCCGGCCGGCAAGTACGGACGCGTCGTCGTGCGGAACGGGCATTTCGAGTTCGAGAGGCGTCCCGGCGCAGCGCAGCGCTTCTACGGCGTGAACCTGTGCTTCGGCGCGAACTACGGGCAGACCAAGGAGGAGGCCGACGGATTCGCGAAGCGGCTTGCGCGGCTAGGGTACAATGCTGTCAGGATACACCACCACGACGGGATACTGGCAGGCGGAGCAAAGGACGGAACGACTATCAATCCGCGCAGCATGGCCGAGCTCGACGCGCTCGTTGCCGCGCTCTTCGAGAACGGAATCTACGTGACGACCGACCTGTACGTATCCAGG
>CAMORM010000194.1 GCA_946623785.1 uncultured Verrucomicrobiota bacterium | reverse complement strand
ACGGAATCGCGAATGGAGTACGCTACGCCTTCGACATCGCGCCAGAGAAGGGGCCCGAAGCGATCGATGCGCCGATTATCCAGGTCGTCCGCGACGCGAACGGCAACCCGTCCGTCCAGTCGCGCGACCTCGCTACCGGCCGCGACGACGTTACCTTCGGCATCCTCGCGACGCCCGATCTCACGGACTGGAGCAACGCTGCGCTCGTTCCGATGACGAAGTTCGCGACTGACGGCCTCTGGCGTCCGACGGCGAGCGAGTCCTCGGGCTACGTCTTCCCGTCCCAGATGTTCTTCAAATACACGCTCGACATACAGCAGCGGTAAAAAAGTTGACATGTCAACTGGCTAGCTTTGTCAATCCAAGTGATATAATGAAGGTCATGAATACCGCAAAACTGTCTTTCGCCGCGCTCGCGCTCTGCGCCGCGCAGGCATTCGCCGTAGAGCATGCCGAAGTCACAAAGGCCGCGCGAATCCCGTTCCTTCGGGGAATGGGGTTTGACGGATACTATGAAAACAGAAACGGATCGTTCATGACCGATGCGTCGCTCTACAAGAAGCTCGCCGCCAAGGGGTTTGACCACATCCGGCTCCCGGTCGACTTCACCAAGTATTCCACCTACGACAGCTCGACTGGCGTCACGACGCTGAAGGAGACGACCTCTAGCTGGTTCTCTACCGGGCCCGGCTTCGCGACGTTCGACAAGATCATCGACTACGCGGAGGCGGCGGGGCTCTATGTATACCTCGACTTCCACGGGGTCTCCATGTTTCCAGCTCAGAGCGCAGCCAACTCCAACCAGTTCGTCTCGGCCTGGAAGGCTGTTGCCGAGCGCTACAAGGACCGGTCGAACAAGCTCATATTCGAAATCTGGAACGAGCCCCACTGGGAGCTGGAGTCGCCGCCTGTATGTGCGATAGAGAAGGCGGTCATAAAGGAGATCCGCAAGACGAACCCGACGCGGCTCATCCTCTTCGACGCCCCGGGAGGCGGCGGGTCGTGGACCCTGACCGCCGGCGCGGTCCCCCCCAGGTTCCATCATATCGATCTCCCAGAGAACGACAACAACATCGCGGTCGTCGTACATGAATACTCGCCGGGCTGGTTCTCGCACCAGGGGGAGACGTGGGCAGATGGTGCAAACATGAATGCGGTCGGACTTGACGAGCAGTACTGCACGGGGACAAACGACAACGGAGTCGCGCAGTACAGCACTGCCCGCAAGGAGCTGCTCAAGGATCTGAAGCATCCTCAGGCGTGGGTGGACTGGTCGGAGGTCCCGCTAATCTTGAACGAATTCAATGCCTCGACTGCGCTCGTCGGACATAACAACCTGCGCTACGACGACATAACCGAGTACATGGCGATCATCACCCGCTTCTGCGAGTCGAACAACATCCCGTGGGCGCCGTGGATGTTTCGCACGTCGTTCGGCGGCACAAGCGGCATGGACTGCTACGACTCCAGCAACAACATACTCTCCTACATGGAGCCCGGTCTCTTCCCCGACCTGACGCCTACCGACAAGTTCAGGGCGAGCATGTACTCGAAGGCGGTCGACATCACGTTCTCCGGCTACACGGGCTCCTCGGCGCTCGCGAACTTCCCCGTCCTCGTGAAGCTCTCCGAGGACACCATCTCCGGCTTCAGGTACTCCGACTTCTCCCGGAAGGACGGGTTCGACCTGTGCTTCACCGACTCGAGCGGCAACCTCATCCCGCACGAAATCGACACCTGGGACACGAACGGCGTCTCGAAGGTGTGGGTCAAGGTCCCGTCGCTCACGGCGTCCACGAAGATCGTCGCGCGCTACGGATGCACGACGAACCCGATCGTCCCGAAGGTCGAGAGCGTTTGGGACTCCGACTACGTGGGCGTGTGGCACATGGGCGAGCGGAAGCTCCCGCTCGCGGATTCCAGCAACGAGTCGCGCGACGTCACCTCCCGCGACGGCGACGGCGTTGTGTTCGGCGCAGAGGGCGTCGTGGGCGGATCGGTCGGCTTTGGCGCCACCGGTGCGTCGCGCTGCGTGAACATGGACGACCACCGGCTTCTCGACGGCTTCACGAACGTCACCATCGAGGCGTGGACGATGCAGTACGCGCACGCCACTGCCGGCATCGTCTCCAAGCGCAACGGCGCCAACAGCCAGGCGTCCTATTTCATGTACGACAACGGCACGGGGACGACGATGAAGTATTCCGCCAACGGATCTGCCACCGTCGAGTCCGGCGTCACCCTCAGGCCAGAGCTCGGACGCTGGAACCACCAGGCGTACTCGCTCGACGCCACCAAGACGTCGTCCAACTCCAAGGGCTACTTGAACGGCGCGCTTGCGGGCACGGCCAATGTCTCGCTCTCCGGCGGAATCTACGCCGGAGACGCCGAGCTGCATGTCGGCAACTTCCAGTCCGACGACGCGCGCAACTTCCCCGGACGCGTCGACGAGGTCAGGATCTCCAAGTGCGTCCGTTCGGCCGACTGGATCAAGGCGAGCTACGACACGGTGGAGAAGGCCACCTTCGCCACCTACAGGCTGCAGGGCGCAAGCGCCCAGGACCCGACTCTCTACATCGCCGTCGACGGCGGCGCGACCAATGCGCTGGACGCCTCCGAGGTCAAGGACTGGACGACCAGGATCGTCAAGGACGGCGAGGGTATGGTTGTCGCCGCTCCGGTCTCCAGCGCATCGATTACCAACATGACCGTCCTTTGCGGCGCGATCAAGCTCGCGTCGTCCGCGCCCGCAAGCGTCGTCTCGAAGATCGGGGAGCACTCGTTCGCGGCCGGCACAGGACTCGACCTCTCCGGGAAGAGCTATTCTGTTGCGAATCTCAAGGGTGCTCCGTCCGTGCAGAACGCGGCGACCTTCAAAGTAACCGGGAGCTGGACCGTCGATGGCGCGGAAACGATGTCCGTCGCCGGCGCGCTCGTGCTGACCGGCGCGAGCGTGACAGTGCCGGACGAGTCCGTCTTCGCGGACGTCGGCCATTCCGGCGTCGCCATCGCCACGGCTACGGGCGGGATAACCGGCGTGCCTTCGTTCACGAGCGACGATTTCGCCCTGAAGCTTTCGGCGGACGGCAAGTCTCTCCTCCTCTACTACATCGCAGCCGACACCCCGGACTGGACGACGTTCGCGAAGGCGGTCACCGTCACATTCGTCGGGTATTCCGGCACTTCGCAGCTGACGGACTTCCCGGCGCTGGTGCGGCTTTCCCCGGCGATCAGCGGATTCAGCTACGCCGACTTCAGGAAACCTGACGGCGGCGACCTCCGGTTCTCCGACTCGGACGGCAACCTCATTCCCCACGACATCGACACATGGAACCCAGGCGGCGAGTCGACGGTGTGGGTGAAGGTGCCGGCGTTCGCCAAGAACGGCATGGTCAAGGCCTACTACGGCTGCGCGAACCCCGTGAAGGCGATGTCCGCGAAGGACGTCTGGGACGACGACTACGTGGGCGTGTGGCACCTCGGCGAGAGCGCGCTGCCGCTGAAGGAGTCGAGCGAGACAAGCGTGGACTTCACCTCGCAGACATCCCAGAGCGGGAAGTCCGTCGGCTTCGCCGCGGGCGGAATCGTCGGCGGATCGGTGGACTTCAAGAACCTCGCATGCAATGCGATCGTCGCCCCGAAGACCGACAAGCTGGACGGATTCGACAAGTTCACCATCGAGGCCTGGACGTTCCAGAAGGGGCTGAAGTCGAAGGCAATGGGCATTCTCTCGAAGCGGCAGAGCTACAACTTCGAGGCCGCCTACTACATCCAGGAGTCCGCCAACAGCACAAACATGGTGCTCTACGTCGGGACGAACAGGGTCACTTCCGCAAGGTCTGCCGCCAGCTGTGCGGCGCCTACTGGGACATGGAACCACGTTGCCTATTCAGTCGACATGACCACTTCGTCGCAGAACGCGAAAAGCTTCGTGAACGGGGTGCGCAAGGCCAGAAACAGCATCGCGTTCTACGATACAATGCCCCGCACCGACAGCGTGCTTGCCATCGGCAACACAGACAGGCAGTCGTGGGACGGCGTCTTCAACGGCAAGGTCGACGAAGTGCGAATCTCGAAGGTCGACCGTTCAGAAGACTGGATCAAGGCGACACACGACACCGTGGCGAAAGCGGACTTCGCGACGTACGCGGTCGAGGGTGTCACCC
>CAMORM010000193.1 GCA_946623785.1 uncultured Verrucomicrobiota bacterium | reverse complement strand
AGCGGCTCCCACCTGATCTCGCCCGCGGCAGCATCCCCGGAACCGGCGAGAGCGATAAGGGCACAGGAAAGAAACGCGTACCTCATAGCGGCGCTGCCGCCTACCGGATAAAGATGCAGAGACCGGGAGCGCGAGTAAGTTCCAGACTCTTTCCGTCGTCCGCAACGGCCGTCGTATACCGGCAGTCACCAATAGCAAGTCCTTTTGCTTTCGGGTGACCCGTGACGCCGGCAGTCGAGGTGGCGATGGTGTAGACCGCCGGACTGTTTTCAATGGTAGTCGGCAATTCTACATCCTGATCAAGCGCGAAGACAGAACCCGAAGCAAACGTCAAGGCGTTTGCGGAAGTCAGCACCTGGCCGGCGGCGATATCGCTCGCCTTCGCGCCGAGCGTTCCCGTAATCGTCGCCGTCACCTTGGAGTCGATTGCCAGCGGACCAGAGACGTCCTTCAGCGTGACGGCGATGTTCGGGTTGTCGGCGTTGATGCGTCCGGAAATACCCGTATTCGCTGCAATGCATTCAATCGAAGCGACGCCGTCGAAGAAGCTTGCGCGATACGGAGCCAACGTGCCACCGCGCTTCAGCACGACCTTCAGCGTATTCGCAGGCTTGATCTCAATGTCGTTGTCCGTCGTTGAGAGTTTCGCGCGGTCGAGGATGATCGTTCCGGCGTTCTGAATCGAACGGCCAAGCCGGAACCGATAGTTCGCCTGCTTGTCGGTGTCGCACGTCAAGGTCAGCGTGTGCGACTTCATGTTCAGCGTCGCGTAGGTGAACATGCCGTGCTGGCTGGCTGTCCCTCTTGAGGAAATCACGGTGTCGTCTTCCAAGGCTATCGAGCAATCGTAGAAGACCTGCCAGCTCCAGGCCGTGTCGAATGCGAGTGCTCCCGGCACAGCAAGCCCGCCGTACCCCGAACCCTCAAGTTGAATCGTGCGCTTGTTGAGGATGATCGTGTTGTCCGTTTCCGGCGAGAGCAGAAGCGATGCACCATCATGGACGTAGATGCGGTTGGCGGAGTCGTTGTCCTTGCCGAGGTCTCCGTTCTTCGACGCCTGCATCACGCCTTCGTAGATCTGGAATGAGCCGACGAGATCGCGGATGGAGTCTGAAGCGACGAGTGTACCGCTACCGCGCTTTTCAAGGCTCGCGCCGGTCGGCCATGTGTCGAACGACGCGGCGGCAATCGCGTCATCGACCGTGGCTGTCGCGCCGTATTCGACGCGGATGATGACGTTGGTGGGATCAACGGCGGGATCTGTTGTCACGCTCACGCCGCTGTTGGAATAGTGAAGCTTCGCAAGACCCGCTTCGAGTTCGATAGTGACCTTGTCCTCGTCCGGCATCGTGACAGGCGCGTCGAAGTACCAGTCGCCGACAGGGAACCAGAGCGTCGATCCATCCGCGAGATTCGCGACGCCTGCGTTGAACTTCACGGCGTTCCCGGCCTGATTCGCCTCGCCGGGCTCAATACCCCAGTCGGTCACGGAAACGACGCCCTCAGGCTTATTCGCGGACCATTTCAGGAGCAACTTGTCCGTGTCGCTCGTCTTGTCTAACGACCAGTGCGCCGCGTATGGATTCTCGTTGGTAATGGAAAGCGTCCCCGCATAGGCAATCCCCTTCCCGGTCGCGGCGCTCGCCGCCGTATAGACCGTCGAACCGCCGACGAGCTTTGACCAGTCATCGACCTCGAAAACGACCGACGACGAAGACGTGTTGCCGAACTTGAGTCCTGCGGCGGAGCTGTTGAAGCAATGCCCGGCCAGCAAATCATCGGCATGGGCGGTGTAGGTTCCGTTGACCTGCAGAACCGCAGAGGCACCCGTTCCGACCGTCGGCGATCCACCGACCCCTGTAACACCAAGTCCCCAGTTCGGGATGGTAATCGTGGCGCCATACTCGGCAATGTATGTCGCGAAGCATCCGAGGAACATACCATCCGCCGTTCCAGACGTAAACGCCGACGTAGCGTCCATCATCAAGTATGGAACCTTTGGATTGCAGGCATGCTCCGCTGTGGATTTCGGAGTTGAAGAGAGAGAAATGTTCTTGAGTGCAAATCCTGCGGCATTGTTGATCGTGGCCTTGAAGCGGAAACGGAACTCTGGTGTCCCGCTCGCGACGTCGCCGACAAGCGTCAGGACATGGTTGTTCATATTGAGCGTAGTGCGGCTGAAAGTGCCCCATTGACCCTTCACAGTCGCCGCTATTGCAGCATCTGACTGAAGGCCAAATCTAATGGAATCCATTACCTGCCAGCTTGCTGTTCCAGCAAAGACAACAGCACCCTTGTAACCAGTTGCGCCGCCTCCGGACAACTGGATTGTCCTACTCTTGAGCATGACAGGAGGATTGTTAGGATCATCCGACTTTGGCACGGTCAAGAGCAGCGTTGCACCGTTCTCCACGGTGATTTGATTGGTAAACCCGAGCTGCCCTGGAGCCGTGATCTCCAAAACGCCCTCCGACACCGTTACCGTAAGTTTGAAATCATCGGCGAAGACCTGATCCGACGTCAGTTTTCCAAGGCCCTTCTTGACGAGCGCATCGCCGCTTTCAAGCGTCGTGTCGGCGGCGGTGAGCGCCGCGGAAAGCGTCGTGTCGCTGTCGACCGTCAGCGTCACTGTTTTCGCCTGCGCGAAGAGTGCGGCAAAGGCAGAAATTGCAAGCAGTATCCGTTTCATTGTTTATTCTCCTTTGTTGTTTGTTCAAGATTCGTGTATACGGGGTGGCCTTGGGCCTTGAACCGCTCGATGAGCGGCAGGGCCGCGCGCCACATGTCTTTCTGGCAACCTCCGGGGATGACGAGCGCGTCGGCGTGGTCCAGCGCGCCTTCGCCAATCTGCTCGCCCGAAACGAGCATCAAATCCACATCAGGCTGCGCGGCAAGCGCCAGCGCGTCCTCGACAACCTTGCGCGTATTGCCGGTGCGGTCGATCTCCCCGGCATAGAAGGCGACCCGCAGCGGGCGCGGCGATTTCTTCGGATAGGTAAACGAGATGGGTCTCCCGACGAGCGGCTTGAAGCCCGCGCCAAGCACGTCGTGAGTAGACGGGAAATACTCGGGATGCATCACGGTTACGAGGACTTTCCCCTTCCCGTAGCGTCCGCAGATCACGGCCGGCATGCCGTGCATGGGCGTTGTTGCCTTGCCTTTCTGCATAACGTGGCTGTCGAATGTCGCGAGTACCTCGTATTCCGAGTCCGGCACAGGCTCGCCCTTCGCCGGCAACGGACCGTCGTGATAGCGGAAGTAGCGCGTACCTGCGGCGATGCCCAGCACATCTTCCGCTCGCGCGTTGAACTTGACCGCCGCCGAAAAGCCGCCGCGCAGCGGATTTTTCTCGCGCGTGTACGGAATCAGCCGCAGGCGCTTCGGGTCGTTGAGCGCGAGCGCGATTCCGGCGCATATTCCGTAATACGCACCGCCGTCCTTGATGTACTGGCGTATCTTCTCAAAGCCTTCCTCTTTGAGCTGGGTGTAGCGGTCATAACCGCTTCCGCCGGGCATGACGAGCACATGATATCCGCAGAGCCTTCCGGCCTGCACATCCGCCGCGTCCATGAAATCGCAAGCCACGTCGGGCGACGATCTCAAAAGCTGCGCGAGATGTATAACGCCCCCGCCGCGGCAGCCATCGTCGAGATACAGCGCAACCTTGATCTGCGACGTATCGCCGATAGCGCAGGCAATCCGCGCCGCGCAGAGCAGCGCGAGCGCCAGAAGCAAGCGGCTCTTGTGCGCGCATTTCACTGCGCGCCTCCCTTCTGCGCGGACCGCGCACCGTCCGACACTCGCACGAAATGCGGTAGGCTCGAAAGCGTAACCGCAACGGTGATCTCCGCCGGGCCTTCGACTTCGGTTCCGTCGTCGCCAAGCCAGCGGCCGGGCGGGATCATGACCTTGCGCGTCTTCGCGCCCTTCTCGACGACCGGCGCGACCAGCAGATCCTCGCCCATGAGAAACTCGTCAGATATCTCCGCGTAGCCGCGCCCGGGATAGGCATACTCGAGCGAACGCATGATAGGTTCGCCATCCTTCGCCGCGCGCTTCGCTAGTGCAACAATATCTGCGGCGAACGACTGGCGCAGCCGGACCGCCGCGAGAAACGCCTCCTGGTGCTCCGCGTCAAGGACGCGCCAGGGAGAGGCGGATATCTGCATCATCGGAGAGAGCGCCTGCACCT
>CAMORM010000192.1 GCA_946623785.1 uncultured Verrucomicrobiota bacterium | reverse complement strand
GGGCATCCGCGACACAATCGCCGCGGTCTTCGGCGCGAAGGTCGAGACGCTCGACGTTCCAGATTCCGCGGCGCTCGGCGGCGCGATACTCGCCTCGCGGCTGCTCGGATAGGGGTTTGACGACTATGGGAGAAGCGGTGATGAAGGCATTCATTGAATCGGGCAAGGCAGTGATGGGCATTGAGTTCGGCTCGACGCGCATCAAGGCGGTGCTTGTCGACGACGGCTTCAAGGTTATAGCGCAGGGTGCGCACGACTGGGAGAACAAGCTCGTGGACGGCGTTTGGAGCTATTCGCTCGAAGACGTCGAATCGGGCGTGCGCGACGCATACGCAAAGTGCGTGGCCGATGTGGCGGCGAAATACGGTGCGCGGCTCACGAAGCTTGCCGCGCTCGGCGTGTCCGGCATGATGCACGGCTACCTTCCTTTCGACGAGAATGGAAAGCTTCTCGTGCCGTTCCGCACATGGCGCAACGTCATGACGGCCGAGGCCGCGGCAGAGCTTTCGGCGCTTTTCAAGTTCAACGTTCCGCAGAGATGGAGCATCGCGCACTACTACCAGGCAATTTTGAAGAATGAGCCGCACGTCAAGTCCGTGCGCTGGCTTACGACGCTCGCGGGCTATGTCCACTATTCGCTTACTGGCGAGAACGTCATGGGCGTCGGAGAGGCGAGCGGAATGTTTCCGATAGACCCGGCGACCGGCGACTACAACGAGCGTATGCTCGCTGCGTTTGACGCGAAGGTCGGCGGTTCGCTAAAGGAGAAGCTTCCCCGTGTGCTCAAGGCGGGCGAGAAGGCGGGCGTCCTCACCGAGCGCGGCGCGAAGTGGCTGGACCCGACGGGGACGCTCCGGCCCGGCGCCGTGATGGCGCCTCCCGAGGGCGACGCGGGGACGGGCATGGTCGCGACGAACGCCGTCGCGGCCGGAACGGGCAACGTCTCCGCCGGAACCTCCATTTTCGCGATGGTGGTCCTCGACAGGCCGATGAAGGGGTACTATCCCGAGATCGACGTCCTCACGACGCCGGCCGGACGCGAGGTCGCGATGGTCCACTGCAACAACTGCACGAACGAGATCAACGCGTGGGTGAAGATCTTCGGGGGGGACTACGGCGCGCTCTTCCGCGCGTCGCTGAAGGGCGCGAAAGACTGCGGCGGCGTGGTCGTCGTCCCGTTCCTCTCCGGCGAGCCCGTCACGGGCGTAGCGGACGCGATGCTGAAGGTCGTGCGGAAGCCCGAGAGCGACTTCACGCTGGCGAACTTCTTCAGGGCGCAGATCTACTCAGCGTTCGTCTCGCTCAAGATCGGCATGGAAATCCTCGCTCGGGAGGGCGTCGCGATCAAGTCCCTCATGGGGCACGGCGGCATCTTCAGGGACAAGGGGATCGCGCAGCAGTATCTCGCGGACGCGCTCAAGACGTCCGTCACCTGCATGTCCACGGCCTCCGAAGGCGGTCCGTGGGGAATGGCGGTCCTCGCGGCGTACGCCGCGAGGGGCGCAAGGCGCAGAGCCGAAGGCGGGAAGGCCGAGCCGCTCGAGGAATTCCTGTCGCGCGAGGTCTTCAGGGACGCCGCGAGCGAGACGCTCGCGCCGACGGAGGACGGCATGGCGGGCTTCGACCGCTACGCCGCGAACTTCAGGGAGGCCATCCATGCTTGAGGCGCTCAAGGCGGACGTGTTCCGGGCGAACCAGAGGCTCGTCTCGTCGGGGCTCGTGGTCCTCACGTGGGGCAACGCCTCGGGATTCGACCCCGAGTCGAAGCTCATGGTCATCAAGCCGAGCGGAGTCGACTACGACAAGATGACGGCGGACGACATGGTGGTGGTCGACCTTGGCGGAAACGTCGTCGAGGGGAAGCTCCGTCCGTCGAGCGACACGGCGACCCACCTCGAGTTCTACCGCAGCTTCGGTGGCGTGAGGGGCGCCGTACACACCCATTCCGTCGAGGCGACGGCATGGGCGCAGGCGTGCCGCGAGATCCCCTGCTACGGGACGACCCACGCCGACACGTTCCACGGCCCCGTGCCGGTTACGCGCGTCCTTACCGAGGACGAGGTGAACTCTGCCTACGAGCTCAACACCGGTAAGGTCATCGTCGAGCGCTTCAGGGACCTCGAGCCGCTTGCCGTTCCGGGCGTACTCGTCGCGGGCCACGCGCCGTTCACGTGGGGCACGGGTCCGCAGGACGCGGTCGACCGCGCGATCGCGCTCGAGGCGATTGCGAAGATGGCGCGGCTTACCGAGGAGGTCTGCGCCGCGCGCCCCGCGCCCGGGCTCGTCCCCTACGTCGGCGAGAAGCACTACCAGCGCAAGCACGGCAAAAACGCCTACTACGGACAGGGCGGACGTTAAGCGAAAGGAGCGAACATGAACGGGAAAATCAGTCTGCTCTTTGCCCGTCGCGGGATGCGCCCGCGCACCCCTGCTAGGGCATCCGCTTCGCGGACGGCCTGTCGGCCGGGGGATATGAAGGCGTCGGGTTGGGTGAGCGCGTAGCGCGAACTGCGAAGCGTATCCACCGACCGTAGGTCGCTGCCGAAGGCAGTCACTAGAGTGGTGCCGCAAGGCCCCGCGCGACGGACCCCCTTGGGCATCGCGGCGGAATTGACGCGGATAGAAGCCGCGTCTCCAACACTCACTAGCCATAAAGGGTGATGGACGGGCACCGACGCCAAATGGTATAATCGCGTAGAAACTCAAGGTATGCACCTGCGACAGGAGATGAGATGGGAAAATTAGCATTTGCGGCTGCGGCCGTGCTGTCGGTCGGCGCGATCTTCGGAGCTGACGGAATAAAGGACGCGATGCCGTTCAAGTTCGGCGTCGCGATCCCTGCCAGAATATTCATGCGCGCGCCGAACGACTCGTCGCGCCTCGTCGAGCGGCACTTCAACTCCATAACGCCCGAGAACGAGATGAAGCCGGCCTCGCTGCAGCCGAAGGAGGGCGAGTTCCGCTGGGATGTCTCGGATCGCTTCGTCGCGTTCGGCGAGAAGAACAAGATGAAGATCATCGGACACTGCCTCGTGTGGCACAACCAGACGCCGCACTGGTTCTTCGTGAACGCGGACGGATCGAAGGCCGACCGAGAGACGCTGATCGCAAGGATGCGCGCGCACATCCACGCGGTCGTCGGACGCTACAAGGGACGCATCCACGGATGGGACGTCGTTAACGAGGCGTTTGACGACGGCGGCAGGCTCCATCCCTCGCCGTGGCGCGACGGAATCGGCGAGGATTTCATCGAGCTGGCGTTTCGATTCGCCCACGAGGCAGATCCCGATGCGGAACTGTACTACAACGACTTCAACATGTTCACCGCCGGCAAGCGCAGGGGCGTAGTCGAAATGGTGCGCAAATTCAAGGAGAAGGGCGTGCGAATCGACGCCGTCGGACTCCAGAGCCACGCCGGACTCAAGGGTCCGAAGGTCGAGGAGTACGAGGCTACTATCGAGGCGCTCGCTTCCGTGGGCGTAAAGGCGATGATCACCGAACTCGACGTCAGCGCGCTGCCGAGCGCGTGGGGTCTCACCGCCGAGATCACGTCCAGGCACGACTACGACGAGAAGTACAATCCGTGGAAGGACGGTGTCCTGCCGAAGGACATCGAGAAGGAGCACGCAAGACGCTACTTCGACCTCTTCAAGATGTACCTGCGACACGCGGACGTAATAGACCGCGTCACGTTGTGGGGGCTTACGGACGGCGACTCCTGGCTGAACGACTTCCCGGTAAGGGGACGCACGGACTATCCGCTGTTCTTCGGTCGCGACGGACAGATGAAGCTGTGCGCAAAGGCCGTATGGCGTCTCGCGCAGCAGACCGCAGAAAAGAAGTCCAAGAACGGCAAATAGGATTTCAGATTCTTCGCCTCGCCGTCAGTCCGCGGCGAACGGGTTGACGACGGCCATCCTTCGCGTCTTTTCCCCAACTCGACTTGATTCTTTCCCAAGTTCGTCAAGAAAATACAAGCTCTAGTGCCCGCCCGATAGGGTGATGGCGCCGTGGCGTGGCAGATGGTATAATGTCCGCATGAAAAGCACCACAGCACATGCGGCTTTCGCCGCGCTATCGGTCGTTTCCCTGTCTGCCATCGCTGGCAATCCGCTCGTGAAGGGCGTGTTCACGCCCGATCCCGCGCCGTTCGTGCACGGCGACAAGGTGTACATGTTCACCGGACACGACGAGAACGACGCCAAGTTCTTCAAGATGAAGGAGTGGTTCGTCTTCGAGAGCGAGGACCTCGTCAACTGGAAGAGCCTCGGCGCGCCGCTGAG
>CAMORM010000191.1 GCA_946623785.1 uncultured Verrucomicrobiota bacterium | reverse complement strand
TACGCCCCGGGGCGCATCGAGGTGCTCGGCAACCACACCGACTACAACGAGGGCTTCGTGTTCTCCGCCGCAATCGACCTCGGCACGTTCTTCGCCGTGGCGCCTTCGGACGACACCACCTGCACGCTCGTCGCCGGCGATCTCATGAAGGAGGTCAAGTTCGACATCTCCGACGTCGCCAAGCGCGACTCCGACACGTGGCAGAACTACGTGAACGGCACGTTCAACTGGCTCTTCGGCGGCGAGCCCGCCAAGGCCGGCAAGGGCTGGAAGGGCATGTTCCTCGGCAACATCCCGCTCGGCTCGGGCCTCTCCTCGTCCGCCGCTCTCGAGATGTGCACGGGCCTCGCGCTCGCCAAGCTCTACGGCCTCGAGTTCGACAAGACCACCCTCGCCAAGATCGGCCAGAAGGCCGAGCACACGTTCGCCGGATGCCCCTGCGGCCTTCTCGACCAGGCCTCCTCGCTCTACGGCAAGGCCGGCTCGCTCGTGAAGAGCGACTTCCGCACCTGCGAGTTCGAGAACGTCCCGCTGGGCGACGACGTCTGCTTCCTCATGGTCGCCTCCAACGCCAAGCACGCGCTTGTCGACGGCGCGTATGCGTCGCGCCGCCAGGCGTGCGAGGACGCCGCGAAGTACTTCGCCGGCGTGCTGCGCCATCCCGTGACGCACCTGCGCGACGTTTCCGTGGCCGAATGGGTGCTCTACCGCGGCGGGCTCTCCGAGACGACCGCCAAGCGCGCGATCCACCCGATCGGCGAGGATGAGCGCGTGCTCGCCGGCGCGAAGCTTCTCGAGAAGGGCGACCTCGAGGGATTCGGCGCGCTGATGTTCGACTCCCACGAGTCCTCGCGCAACTGGTTCGAGAACTCCTGCGAGGAGCTCGACGCGATTGTTGACGCCGCGAAGGCGATCCCCGGCGCGCTCGGCTGCCGCCTCTCCGGCGGCGGATTCGGCGGAAGCTGCGTTCTTCTCTGCAAGAAGGCCGACGCGGACCGCATTGCCTCCGCCCTCGAGAAGGCGTACAAGTCGACCACCGGCAAGGACTGCGGAGTGTCCGTGATCCAGCCTTCCGACGGCGCTCGCGTCCTCTAAGGGAAAAGTGGGCAAGTTCGTAATCAACGGACGCCGCCCGGTATCCGGCACGCACCGGGTACCGGGCAACAAGAACGCCGCGCTCCCAATGATCGCGGCGTCCTTGCTTGCTTCCGCCCCCGTCACGCTGCAGGAAGTCCCGGACATAGCGGACGTACGCGTGATGCTGCAGCTCGCGAAGAAGCTCGGGTGCGTCGTGCGGCACGACCGCGCGACGCGCTCCGTGCGCATATCCGCCGCGAAGCTGCGCTCCACGCGCATCGACCATCTGCTCGCTTCGCGCGTCCGCACGTCGGTGCTCTTCGCCGGCCCGCTTCTCGCGCGGCTTGGCGGCGCCACGATATTCCCGCCCGGCGGCGACGCGATAGGTCACCGCCGGCTCGACACCCACATCGACGGCTTCCGCGCGCTCGGCGCGAAGGTCAAGGCGGGACGCCGCGCGCTCCGCCTCGAGTCGAAGCGCCTCGCAGGGACGCGCATCGTGCTCGACGAGGCGTCCGTCACGGCGACCGAGAACCTGATGATGGGAGCGTCGCTTGCGGAGGGCGTTACCGAGATATACAACGCGGCGTGCGAGCCGCACATCCGCAACCTCGGCGAGATGCTTTGCGCGATGGGCGCGAAGATATCTGGCCTCGGGACGAACCTTGTCCGCATCGAAGGCGTGCAGGAGCTCGGCGGCTGTGAGGCGCGAGTCGTCTCGGACACGATCGAGGCCGCGAGCTATCTCACGGCCGCGGTGGTTACCGGCGGGCAGCTCACGCTCGAGAACGTTGAGCCGGACGACTTCGACGTTATAGGCCGCGTGTTCAGGCGCTTCGGCGTGAAGTGGACGATCGACGCGGAGAAGCGCACGCTTCATCTGCCGGCGGCGCAGCGGCTCAAGATGCGCTATGACCTGGGAGACACGATTCCTCGCATCTCGGATGGCCCGTGGCCGATGTTTCCGTCCGACCTCATTTCGATTTTGATAGTGCTCGCATCGCAGACGCGCGGGCAGTGCCTGTTCTTCGAGAAGATGTTCGAAAGCAGGCTGTACTTCGTGGACCACCTGATTGGCATGGGCGCGAAGATCGTGCAGTGCGACCCGCACCGCGTGGTTGTTTCCGGGAAGTCGCTGCTGCGCGGCACGACCGTCGCGTCGCCGGACATACGCGCGGGCATCGCGCTCATCATCGCGGCGCTCTGCGCGCGCGGCACCACGGAAATCCTCAACGCCGAGTCGATCGACCGCGGCTACGAGCGCGTGGAGGAGCGCCTTTCCGCCCTCGGCGCTGACATCAAGCGCGTCGACTGATTTTCTTTCCGCGCAGTCGCTTGGTAGCATCTGCATAATCCACCGCTGTGACTTCTGTGTGGGTTTTAGCCAACTCCGATGGCTCGCAAAGATGGCTCCGCTACCGCTTCGCCTGATGCTTCGCGTAGTTGAGCCGCTAAAAAGGTTGCGCAGTGTTCTAATCTTTAGTGTGGGGCTCCGCCCCACGCCCCGAACTCCAGGAACCTTGGCGTTATGCCTCGCATTCGGGGTTTGGGGCAGCGCCCCAACTTTGAAATCGCATTAAGTGTTGTCTTCGATTGTGCTTGTGTTGAGCGAAGCCAAGGCGGAGCGGTAGCGGAGCCCCCTTTGCGAAGCGTCGGAGTTCGAGATAAAAATGGAAATGGGCGGATGGGAGTAGAGTGTAGTGAATTACGCAGAAAGACATAAATCAAGCAAACCGGACGGGAGATGCGGAAATCGCCAAAGCGATTTAGCCTATTGACATTCGTTCTCATAGGAGATGCCCCCTTGGTAGGGCGCGATCACGCGGATGCTTGCGCACCCTTCGGGTTCGGCTTCGCCGAATCTACCCTCCGAAGCAGAGCTTCTTCGGCGCATGAGCGCGCCGCAATCTCCAGCAAAATGTGCTATAATATATGTGCATTGAAAACAACGCAAAGCGAGGTGTGCATGTCGAAGTTGATTCTGAATATGCGCCCAGTCCACTCTAATCCGCTGGCGGGTGCGCGGCTGGCGGCCGTTGCGGCGGGTGTTGCTGTTGCGCTGCTGTATGGCTGCGCAACTCAGGGGACTGTTGCGTCCGGAGACGAAGACTGCAAGCTGCCTCCTGATTGGTTTGTCGAGGTCGAGACACCGCCTGGTTCGATAAAGGAGCCCGAGGGGCAGCTGTCCAAGGTCCTGTGGTGGCTGAAGACGCACCAGGAGCAGGATGGAAGCTGGAACGACGGCCCATGCCCCGCCGCGAGCACCGCCCTTGCGCTGTGTGCGTACATGTCGTATGGAATAGTGCCGGGGATGCCGGGGATGGAGAATTATACCGACTCGTTTATTGCGGGCTGGCGCTATCTGGTTGGATGTGTCGAGATATCGACGAACGGGACTGTCCATGTCCGCGGCCAGGAGCAGGATCCCAGGGTGCAGCCTATGGCGACAATGGCGTTTTGCTGGGTATGGGGCATGACGCATAACCCGGACCTGCATGATTATGGTATACATTGCCTAGAACAGCTTGTGCGCGATGTGCGCGTACGCGTTGCGGACGAATCGTGGAACGGCAACGATGAGTATTTCCAGTGGGCCGACCTCGCGCTGCGCGCAGGCTGGCTGCCAGACCTCAGGTGGAACGGTAGGGGGGACGGTCTGGAGGAATGCGGCAGGAAAATCGCCGAGCTGATGTCGGGACGGAAGTACACGGGGTATTACGGGGAATACCGCAGGTATCTTGCCGCGATGCCGTATCGGCGGAGGGCCGCAAAGAAGGATGAGGATGCTTTCCGGGTCTGGAACAGGAAAAAGATTATGCTGTTCGTCGAGCGGTTCAAGGAGGAGAATGGAATCGTAATGGACAAGAAGGGGGTGTGGCACAGGCAGGGCTACATTGACGGCGGAATTTACGAGAAGCTCAGCGGTCTCGGCGTTTCGGCAGATAACGCGATTGCCATCATGGCTTGGATGATTGCGGGTGCCGGAGGTCGGCATTTCGGAGCCCCTGTGTGTCCGTGGGACAATTTCCCTCCGGAGGAACCCGTGGACGAGAATCCCTCTGCAGGTGTTGTGGTTGAGATCTGAAGATCGCGGCTCGCTACGGCGTGTGAGTAACGCATTTTGGGCCCCTCCTTTCGTTTCGGCGCGGTTCTGCAAGTATGGTGCGGAGAAATTCCACTGGCTTGCCGCGCCGAACGTGCGAAAGGCAGTCCCAAAATGCGTCCCTCCCCGCCTCCGCTCG
>CAMORM010000190.1 GCA_946623785.1 uncultured Verrucomicrobiota bacterium | reverse complement strand
ACGGAATCGCGAATGGAGTACGCTACGCCTTCGACATCGCGCCAGAGAAGGGGCCAGACGCAGTCGGCGACCCGATAATCCAGGTCGTGCGCGACGCGAACGGCAACCCGTCCGTCCAGTCGCGCGACCTCGCGACGGGACGCGACGACGTGACCTTCGGCATTCTCGCGACGGAGGACCTCACGGACTGGAGCAACGCAACGCTTGTCCCGATGACGAAGTTCGCGACGGACGGCCTCTGGCGTCCGACGGCGAGCGAGAGCTCGGGCTACGTCTTCCCGTCCCAGATGTTCTTCAGGTACAAAATTGATATCCATGAGTAATAACATGAACTTGAAGGCAATCGTAGTTTCCGCCGCGTTTGCGCTCTGCGTCACGCAGTCGTTCCCTGCGACGCACACAGAGGTCGCCAAGGCCCCCCGGTTGCCATTCTTGCGCGGGATGGGGTTCCACTGCGGGTTCGACGGCACGTCCCAGGGAAACAGGTTGGGCTACATCAACTCGCAGAGCACGCACGACGGCCTCGTCGAAAAGGGTTTCGACTTCGTGCGGCTCCCGATAGCCCTGCGCGAATACACCTCCTTCGACAGTTCCACGGGCGTCGCGACACTGCTGGAGACAACCACCATCAAGGAATGGTGGGGTTCGACCGCGGGCCCTGGGTTCGCGGTGTTCGACGAGATCGTGGACAAGGCCGAGAAGGCTGGGCTCCACATCATCTTCGACTTCCACAACGTGTTCGACATCGATCCGACAGATGCCGCGCAGACAAACCAGTTCATCGCCATCTGGAAGGCCGTGGCCGAGCACTACAAGGACCGCTCAAACAAGGTGATCTTCGAGCTTGCGAACGAGCCCTTCTCCCACAACTTTAGCGCCGTCTGCACTATGCAGAAGAACGCGATCAAGGAAATTCGCAAGACAAATCCGACGCGCCTCATCCTCTTCGACCCCGGCGACGGATGCCAGCCGTGGGTACTGACGCAGTGCGCGACTCCGCCGAAGACCAGCTGGGTGTCGCTTCCCAAGAACGACAACAATGTCGCCGTCGTGGTGCACAGCTACAACCCCGGCTGGTTCTCCCACCAGGGCGAGACGTGGGTGGACAACCCCAACATGACGAAGACGGGGATTGACGAACCGCACTGCACTGGGACAAACTCCCAGGGCGTCGCGCAATACGACACGGCCCGCGCCACGCTGACGCGCGACCTGCGCTACTGCAAGCAGTATCTTGACGCGACGGGAGCCCGGATTGTGATGAACGAGTTCAGCGTTTCGCACCGGATCGCCGACCATTCGGACATCACCGAGTATCTTTCGATGGTGTCGCGCTGGTGTGAATCGAACAACGTACCCTGGGCGCCGTGGTCGTATTACTCGTATGACGGCGGCATGGACTGCACGGACAGCGAAGGAAACCTCTATGACTACGTCGAGGCGGGGCTGTTTCCAGACCTGAAGACAACGAACCAGTTCTCCACGAACGACTACCCCCACGCCATCGACATTACCTTTCCCGGCTATTCCGGCTCTGCCGTGCTCACGAACTTCCCTGTGCTCGTGAGGCTGTCCGAGGAGGCTGTCTACGGGTTTCGCTACTCGGACTTAACCAGGGCGGACGGATACGACCTCTGCTTCACCGACGCAAATGGCAAACTTCTTGCCCACGAGATCGACACCTGGAACCCCTCCGGCATCTCGACTGTGTGGGTGAAGGTTCCGTCGCTCACCGCGTCCACCAAGATCGTCGCGCGCTACGGATGCGCGAAGCCTATCGTCCACAAGGTCGAGAGCGTGTGGGATTCCGACTACGTGGGCGTCTGGCACATGGGCGAGCAGAAGCTTCCGCTTGCCGATTCCAGCAACGTCTCGCGCGACGTCACTTCACGGGATGGCGACGGCATCGTGTTCGGCGCGGAGGGAATCATCGGCGGGTCTGTCGACTTCGGCTCGGCCGGCGGAAGCCGCTGCGTGAACACCGACGACCACAAGGAGCTCGACGGATTCCAGAAGATGACCATCGAGGCGTGGACGTACCAGACGGCGCGTCCGACCGGCAGCGACAAGAACACCGGCATCATCGGCAAGCGCAACGGCGCGAGCAGCGAGGCGTCGTACTACATCTACGACAACGGCAGTAAACAGAAATCCACTTTCTACGTGGCGTCGTCCGGCTCGTCGCCGCAGTCCGCGGGCGAGCTCGTCCCGACCGCGCTCAACACCTGGAACCACCAGGTCCACACCTTCGACGGCTCGCTGTCGTCGGACAACGCCAAGGGCTACCTGAACGGCGCGTACCAGGGGGCCGGCACCGCGAACGTCTCGCAGATATTCGCCGGCTCCGCCGAGCTCCACATCGGCAACTTCCAGTCGGGCGACGCGCGCAACTTCCCCGGCAAGATCGACGAGGTGCGCATTTCCAAGGTCGTGCGCTCTGCCGACTGGATCCAGGCGAGCTACGACACAGTCGCGAAGCCGAGCTTCGCCAAGTACGCCGTCCAGGGCGTCGTGGACCAGAATCCGACGCTCTACGTCGACGTCCCGACCGGAGAGGACGCGGTTGACGCCGCCGAAATCAAGACCTGGACCACGAAAATCGTGAAGGCCGGTGACGGCACGGCCGTCTTTTCGCCGGTCTCCAGCACGTCCGTCACGAACCTCGAGGTCCGTGGCGGAACCGTCAAGCTCGCGTCGTCCGCGTCCGCAAACGTCGTCTCCAAGATCGGCGAGCACGACTTCGCAGCGGGCACGAAGCTCGACCTCTCGGGCAAGAGCTATTCCGTCGCAGACCTGAAGGGCTCTCCGACCGTCGCGAACGCGGCGACGTTCGCCGTTTCCGGAAGCTGGACCATGGTGGACCTGGCGCCGATGACGGTTACGGGCGCACTCGCCTTCGGGAGCGGGGCAGACGTTGTCCTGGATGAATCGCTTCTTGCCTCGGTAGGACGCGAAGGCGTCGCGATCGCCACGGCGACTGGCGGCATTTCGGGAATGCCCGGGTTCGCCAGCCTCGACTACGCCTTGAGGCTGTCTGCGGACGGCAAGTCGCTCGTCGTGTACGACAACATCCCGGACGTCGCCGACTGGACTGCCTTCGAAAAGAGGATGTCCGTGGCTTTCCCCGGTGCCCAGAGCGGCGTGACACTGACGAACTTCCCGGTGCTCGTGAGGCTCTCCACGGCAGTCGACGGCTTCAGCTACGCGGACTTCAAGAGGCCTGACGGCGAGGACCTGCGGTTCGCCGACCGGGACGGCAACCTCATTCCGCACGAGATAGACACGTGGAACGAGGCCGGAGTCTCGACTGTCTGGGTGAGGGTTCCTGAGCTTGCCGCGTTCACCGAGATCGTCGCGTACTACGGCTGTCTGCATCCGGTTCGGGCCATGCCGGCGAAGGACGTGTGGGACGACGACTATGTGGGCGTGTGGCACCTCGGCGAGCGCGCATTGCCGCTGAAGGAGTCGAGCGAGACGTCGAGCGACTTCGAGACGTCCGAGGGGGAGGGGATCGGCTTCGCCGCCCAGGGCGCCGTCGGCGGGTCCCTCGATTTCTCCGCCGCCGAAAAGGGCGTCGGCGTGATCGCTCCCGACCACGATTCGCTCGACGGATTCCCGAGGTTCACGATCGAGGCGTGGACGAAGGAGTCAGCCTGGAAGCACGGGGCTGTAGTGCTCTCTAAGCGCGTGAAGGGCAACGCCGAGTGCGCGTACTACCTGTACGAATCGACCAACGCCACGGCAAGGAACGTCGCCCTCTATGCGGGCACCAACAGGGCGTCAAGCGCAAAATGGGCCAGCAATCTGTCGCCGTCACTCGGGGAGTGGAACCATCTCGCCTACACGGCGGACATGACCCAGGCGTCGAAGAATGTGTACGGCTATCTGAACGGTGCGGCCAAGTCAAGCTCGGTGACGTTTCTCTCCGATTCCCTTCCGGCCGCCGCTTCGACCCTCTGCCTGGGGAACGGACAGAACGGAGGTTCGGCGATGAACCAGCTGTTCCCGGGTGGCGTCGACGAGGTGCGCATCTCGAAGTGCGTGCGATCCGCCGCCTGGCTCAAGGCGACGCACGATACCGTTATGCAGGCCGATTTCGCGACGTACGCGGTGCAGGGTGCCGTGCAGCCGCCTGAGCCGCAGTATTCCTTCGCGCACGCGGTAGACGTGACGTTCTCCGGCTACTCGGGCGGCGCGGCGCTCGCGGACTTCCCCGTACTCGTGCGCCTCTCGCCGAACATCACCGGATTCAGCTACGCCGACTTCAACCTTCCCAACGGCGGAGACCTCCGCTTCTACGACGCGTCCGGCAACATGCTTTCGCACGAAATCG
>CAMORM010000189.1 GCA_946623785.1 uncultured Verrucomicrobiota bacterium | reverse complement strand
TGAGCGTCTTCATCTCCGCCACGACGTCCTCGATCGCGCGCGGCGTGTACGCGCGGCGGTAGAACTTGCATATCGAGCAGAAGTCGCACCTGAGGCGGCAGCCGCGCGCTGTCTCGACGAGGCATAGCGGACCGTAGTCGCGCCTGCCGAAGATGCTGCGGTCCGGCATCGGGCCGAAGGACGGCGGGCGGTCGCTAATGTAGCGCGGCTTCAGCGTTCTGGCGACGAGGTCGGACCAGAACTCCGGCCAGTAGTTCTCGCAGGAGCCCATCATCAGCGCGTCCGCGTGCTCCGCGGCCTCGTCCGGATTAAGCGTCGCGTGGAAGCCGCCGAGCAGCACCTTCACGCCGCGTGCGCGGAAGCGGTCCGCTATCTCGTAGGACCTCTTCGCGGTGTAGCATTCCGTTGAGATCATCACCGCGTCCGCATCGGCCGTGCAGTCCACTTCGCCAAGCCTGTCGTCCATGAGCACGCGCTCGCAGTCCCGCGGCAGAAGCGCCGCGATTGTGGCTACCCACAGCGGCTCCATGATCCAGGTCTTCGGATAGGTCTCGCCGCCGCTCTTGCGTCCGACGGCAGGCTGGATAAATATCATCCGCATGGCAATTCCCCTTTTGCAAAATCTGTGTCCGACAAGCACGCCGGCACGAACTTTCCGTCCTTCACCACGGCATCGAGGCACGGATTGCAGTACTCCACCCTGCCGTCCGGCAGGAGGTCCGGGAACGCCTCCAGAAAGACGCCCTTCACCGCGAGGCGCTCGCCGCGGAATAGAACACGAAGCGCGAACGCGAGGTTGGCGAACCTTCCGCCCGTGAGCGCGTTGAGCGCGAGGCGCACGAGAATCGCCACGCGCGGCGGATCCGTGCGCAGCGGCAGCCGATTTCCGAAGAGGCGGTACATCGTGAACACGAGCTTCTCGAGGAGAGACGGCGGCACTGCGGCAAAACCGGTCTCGCGCCCCTCGGCGTCGCGCGACTGGTATGCGTGGAAGACGAGCCAGCGCAGCTTCGACGGATCGACGCGTCCGCCTATTCCCGCGAACGGACGCCATCCGAGGGCGCCAAGCTCCGCCACGCAGCGCGCGATTCCATTCGTCGCGGCGAAGTTCTCCTCTCCCGCGTCGATAGTCTGCATGCTGCGTTCGAGCGTGAGAAAGGCATAGGAGCAGTTCGGGTTGCGTCGAAAGGACGCCATCGCGGCCCGCAGCGCGGCGGGCCTGTCCGCGCGCACCGTGGTGGAGACCGCGGTGTCGATTCCCGCAGCGCGCGCTGATGCGCACTTCACCCCCGCAAGACGCGCGACCTCCTCCTCGGATTCCGGATCGGCGATGTCGTCTCTTTGCTGTCCGGTCTGGATGTGGAAGTAGACCATCTTAAGTCCGGCAGAGGCGAGTTCTGCGGCCACGCGATCCGTCCATAGAATCCCGTTCGTTAGCATCACAGCCCCGACGCCGCGCGCCTTTATGCGGCGGACGATTTCAGCGATTTCGGGATGAAGAAGAGGCTCTCCGCCTAGAATGCCGACGAACTCCACTCGGCGCCGGGAGAAGATGAAGTCGAGCTCGCGCTCTATCGCGTCAATCGGCTTCGGCTCCCTCACCGCGCGGTTGTAGCACGTCCTGCACACGCAGTTGCAGCCGCGTATGACGTCCAGCATCGCATAGGGGACGTCCCTGCCCGTCCATGGAAGCCGAAGGGGTTTCATTTCGCGCCTCCCGTCCCGACGCGGACCGTCGCAGTCTCGTAAAGCGTCCCGCCGAGGTCGAGCTTGTACCGTTCGTCGCCACGGCAAAGGTCTATGCAGCGCAAACGCGAGTTCGCACACAACCACCTGGCTGCCTCGGCAATCAGCAGTCTCCCCGGACTGTAGCGCGCGAAGCGGTCGTCGATGGCGATCCGCGGCACCTCGAGCGCGGCGCGTGCCATGTTCACATAGCCTTCCATATACGCCGCAACGCGTCCATCGACGCGAAGAACCGCGACGAACGAGCTTCCGCCCGGAACCGAAAGCGAAATGTAGCATCCGTGCATGAAGAAAAGCCTCGCGAGCCATCCGCCATGTCCGTAGCGGCGCTTCTGACGGCCGAGATATACGCGTCTGCACTCGCGCAGGAGACGGCGCGACTCGCGTCCGGACAATCCCTCCCCGAGCCCGGCCGAGGAGCGGAACGAAAAAGCCACGGACCGTCCTTCGCGCCTGAGCCGATTGCGCGCGACTCTCTCCACGGAGCGCGCGTTTCTCGGAAGCGCCGCATCAAAACGCTCCGCGCCGCCCGCGAAGGAAACGCGCACGTTCGCGAATGTCGCCGTCGTTTCATGCGGCAGGCATTTGAGAAGTTCGGAGGTTGCGCCGCCCGTTTCGAGATACCGCCACGTGACGGAACAAATGCCGTCCGCGCGCATCCTCTGCATGACTGCGGCAAACGCTTCGGCGAGCTCAGGCAAACCGCGCCTCGCATAGAGGAAATCGACGAAGTCGAGTTCGATAAAATCGCCCGCGACGACGGACCACTCACCGTCCGTCCCGAGGTGGAGCGGCGCGCACAGCACGACGCCTTTCTCGTCGCGAACGGCATAGACGCGGAACGGACGCCTTATCCCGAACGCACATGAAAGCGCGTAGGCGAAGTGGCGAAGCGCGAAATAGGCGAGGCACCTCCAGAAGCACCGCTCGACGGCGCGGAGAACCTCGTACGTCTGCGACGCCGAGCCGTTCCCGCCTGTCTCGCGGAGGCACTGTTCCGCTGCACGGATGGAGTCGTAGCGCACGACTGTCATCACGGCACGTCCTCCGGAGAGAGCGGGAAGCGGTGCGCGTCGTGGCGGAGCTCGCGGCGGTAGAGGCGGTAGGCGAGGTTGCCGACAAGCGCAACGGGGAACTGGTGGCGTTTAGGGGAGAGACGCCGGAATATCGACCGCATCGAGTAGGTCTCCTGCCAGGCGTGGATGAAGCCTGCGTCGAGCTCCTCGGGCGTCATGTTCTTCGGACGTATCACGACGTGCTGCGTGTCGAACCACGCCCAGTTGTGTCCGAGGAGACGGTCCTGCCCCTCGACGCGCGCGTGGCAGGCCGTCGAAGGGAACGGCGTGTAGAGCGCGTAGCGCGGAATGTCGATCTGCAGCTCGTCGATCATCTTCACCGTGTCGTCGAAGACATCCGTCGTGTCGTCGTCGAGTCCGAAGATGAAGCACCCCTGTATCATCATCCCTCGCGCGTGCATGTTCGAGACGATGCGCTGATATTGGTCAGGAGTGTTGAACGACTTGTGGATTCCGACAAGCGCGTTTCGATGCGCCGACTCGAACCCGAGCAGCATGAAGCAGCACCCCGCCTCGGCGAGCGCATCGAGCATCGCCTCGTCCGACGCGGCCTTGAGCGTCATGAGTCCGCCCCACTTCTTCTTCAGCGGCTTCAGCGCGCGGCAGAGCTCGAACGCATATTCGCGGTCCTCGCAGAGACTTACGTCGTTGAACGCGAAGCGCGAGCCCTTCAGCGCGGCGATTTCCGCCGCGACTTCCGCGACGGGACGCGTGTGCCAGCCGAACTTCGCGCCGACGACGGCGCAGAAGTCGCAGTTGTTCCGGCAACCGCGCGTCGCGAATACGGTGTTGGGCATCGCGTAGCCGAAGCGCTTCTGCAGGTCGCGGCGCGGCCAGGGGAGCCCCGCGATGTCTGGCGAACCGCCGTCGTAGCGTGGCTTGAGCGCGCCGGCGCAGAAGTCGCGGCACATCTGCGGCCACGCAATCTCGCCGAAGCCCGTCATCACGCTGTCCGCATGCGCGGACGCCTCGTCCGGAAGCAGCGTCGCGTGGACGCCTCCTATCACGACCTTCGCGCCGCGCGCGCGGAAGTGGTCCGCGAGTCGGTATCCCTCGACGGCCGTGCCGGTGATGATGCTTACCGCGACGAGGTCGAACTTTTCGCCGTACGGAATTTTCGACACGCTCGCGTCGCAGAGGCGGATGTCGAATCCAAGGTCGGACGGCGTGAGCGCCGCGAGCATCGTGCCCGTGAGCGGCGCCTCGCGGAACGACATAGTGAGGAACGGAAGCGACACCTTGTGTATCTTCCCGTCAGGCAGGAGTATGAGAAGCCTTTTCTTGTGCTGCATCTGCAAATGCTTTTTTCAGGGAAGAAGGCGGACAAACACCGCGTCGTGGTCTGATATGCGAAGCGCGGGCACGACCTTTGGAGGGCTTTCGACCCGGCAGCCGCGCATAAAGATGTAATCAAGCGTGCCCCCCGCGTGGCGGCCGCTCCCCGGATGCGTTATGCGGCCATCCTTTGGAACGCCCTCGAACGCATCGACGAATCCGGCGTCAAGGAGCGTCTG
>CAMORM010000188.1 GCA_946623785.1 uncultured Verrucomicrobiota bacterium | reverse complement strand
CGGTCGAGGAGGAATTCGAGATACTTAGGGCGGACAACGAGTGGACAACTGATCCCGCGATGGCGGGCTGGACGTACGGGCAGGCGCCTTCCGAGCCGACCAGCGCGGCGAAGGTCGGCACGGCGGTCGTGACGTACGGCACGGCGGCGAATCCCGGCTCGCTGGGCGACGCGAAGCCGAGCCTCCCGGGCGATTACGCCGCGACGTTCACCGTTGCGGAGTCGCAGAACTACAACGAACTTGCCACCAATGTCGAGTTCACCATCACCGCGGCGACGATCAACTACGTTGCCGACGACGTTAGCGGCGAGTACAACGGATCGGGATTCGGGATTGCGACGACAATCAGCGTGTCAGCTCCCGCAAGCGGTGCGACAATCAAGTACGGAACTGCCGAGACCGGCCCGTGGCAGGATGATCCGATTACCTACAAGGACGTCTGCGCTGCGTCGCCGATATACTTTCAGATTTCCGCTGAAGGGTACTCGACGGTCATCGATTCCCGCACGGTGACGATTACGCCGAAGACGCTTACCTCGGACTATGTGTGGCTTGTCCTGCCGACGGACGACTATGTTTATGATGGCTCCGCGAAGACGCCCGACGCCGCGTGTGGCGACGGCGATCCATCCATCATCACGGAGAACGACTTCGACGTCTCCTACTCCGACAACATCAACGCGGGCACCGCGAAGGCGACGTTCACGGGGAAGGGCAACTACACGGGCGCGGTCGAGGAGGAATTCGAGATACTTAGGGCGGACAACGAGTGGACAACTGATCCCGCGATGGCGGGCTGGACGTACGGGCAGGCGCCTTCCGAGCCGACCAGCGCGGCGAAGGTCGGCACGGCGGTCGTGACGTACGGCACGGCGGCGAATCCCGGCTCGCTGGGCGACGCGAAGCCGAGCCTCCCGGGCGATTACGCCGCGACGTTCACCGTTGCGGAGTCGCAGAACTACAACGAACTTGCCACCAATGTCGAGTTCACTGTCACGGCGGCGACGATCAACTACGTCGCGGATGACGTTAGCGGCGAGTACAACGGATCGGGATTTGGCATCGCGGCGACGATCAGCGTGTCCGCTCCCGCAAGCGGGGTGACTGTCAAGTACGCGGCCTCCGAGGAAGGCCCGTGGCAGACGGATCCAATCCTGTACACGAACGTGTGCGCGGCGACGCCGATATTCTTCGAGATTTCGGCGACGGGCTACACTACCGTCACAAATTCGCGGACGGTGACCATCACGCCGAAGACGCTCACGTCGGACTTCGTGTGGCTGGTCCTCCCGACTGAGGACTACGTGTACGACGGCACCGCGAAGACGCCCGACGCCGCGTGTGGCGATGGCGATCCATCCATCATCACGCCAAGCGACTTCGACGTCTCCTATTCCGACAACGTGGACGCGGGCACCGCAAAGGCGACGTTCACCGGCAAGAACAACTACACGGGAACGGTAGAAGAGGAGTTCGAAATCAGGAAGGCGAAGTTGACAGATGGTGAGGAGCCAGGCGGCGGAGCAGTGCCGACTGGTGGGCTTTCGAAGTTTGATGTTACTGCAGAGTATGACGGTGCGGAGCATACGGTTGACGCAGCGGCAATTCGGACGGCATGGCAGGGCGTCAATGCGGATGTTGCAGTTGGCTATGCTCTGAACAAGGATGCGACGGACTGGACTGAGCAACCAGCATCATTCGTCAACGTGTGCGAGACATCTGTCTGGTACAAGGTGACGCTTGCGAACTATGAAGACTTTGTGAAAGAGGTCAAGGTGACAATTACGCCGCGCGACATTGCGAATGCGACGATCGAGCCGATTGCCGATGTCGTCTACAGCGGTTCTCCGGCGGAACCCGTGCCGACGGTTGCGGACGGCGATCCGTCGATCATCACGACCGATGATTACGATGTGTCCTACTCCGACAACAAGGCGCCGGGCGCGGGTAAGGTGATCCTAACCGGCAAGCGCAATTACTCGGGAACGACGAATGTGACCTTCAACATTCTCGGCGCGGTGTCAGATGCGGCAGAACTGACGGCTGAAATCTCCTGGAAGTATCTCAAGGCCACTGGCACATATTTCGCGCAGCTCAAGATAACGTGCACGAATGGACTTGCCGCAGGGATAAGCAATCTGTCGTACAAGTTCGCCGACCGCGTAGGAGCGGACGGTACGACTGAGGCGTGCCTTTGGAAAACGCCGAGCCGTGCGGCAAATCCAAACACGGTGACGGATGCTGGCACGACATACCGCGTCGTTGAATTAAATGCATCGCTTATCACAGCTGAGAACGAAGCGGCTGTTTATGGCGTGTCCAATATGTCGGGCACCGCAATTCCTGTAGCAGAACGCTTGATCGAGATGTTTGTACATAGGCGCGTTGTGCCGCAGACAGGAAACGAAGGAGCCGCAAAAGTCGGCGATTTCGTTGGATACGTCAGCTGGGAGTCGGGCGGCGGAACGCATGTCGTGCCTGTTGTCGCGGGAGGCTCGGCGTTGCATGCGCAGCTGCATGGTATGCGTCCGCTTGCTACGCCCCTGGCGCATCCTGCGCTTAACGCATCGCTCGCAGTTGGCGTTCCGGTGGATGCTGAATCAAGTCCGTACTGCCGCCTTGCGGCGTTCTCGGTTGACGGGAACATGCTTCGCGGTGTTGTGGAGGTGGGCGCGCAGTCTGATAGCGCAATGCAAAAGGGGACGATTGGCGGCAATGCGAAAGTGACGCTTCTTGGTGCTGCATCGCTCTCCGAGCCATTTGCAGAGGTTTCCTCGGTTGCGGTGGATCCTGATGGCTCGTTTAAGCTGGCGCGTCCTGAAGGCCCTGCCTTTTTCAAGCTGCGGCTGGACATCGTCGACATCGTAAAATAAGATGGAGAGGAGAATGGCAATGAAGAAGAATATTGCGATACTTTCGTTTCTCGGACTTTCCCTCGCTTGCTTCGCAGGCGAAGGCGACGGATTCGTGACGGATCTCGGTCACGGCTGGCGGCTTTCGGTTGGACCGCAGTTCAATTTCAACGCAAAAGGCAGGCTCGGCGTGAAAAGCGGAGCGATGCCGGTTCCGTCGCCGGCGCAGAATGGCGGGAACCGCGATGCAGCGCAGGCCGCGGGTGATGCGATTTCCGTCGGAAGCGGAAGAACGGACTTCCCGAATGGAGCGTATATTGATCCGAGCGATGCGGCGGGAGTTGCGGGCGAGACATGGAACTGGCATATTCCGGCCGGGAGGCTCAACGGTGGGGTTATGTCGTTCTCAAGCGCGTACTCCGAGCAGACGACAGTTTACGATGTCTCGCGCGGCGGGACCTCCAAGGACGATTCCGGAAGCGTCGGAGTGGGCTTCGGTCTTGACCGCACTGTCTGGAAATGGGGCGACTTCGGTGTTGATGCAGGATTCAACTTCTCGTTCTTCATCAAGGACAAGTGGTTCAAAGGGGCGTCTGGCGGCTACACGCGGACGGACACCTATACGGAGGGGACATACAACACTGATGTCAATCTTGGCAACGCAGATGTCTTTGGTGATCCGTGGGCACAGAATCCAGACGGATCATGGGGGGCAGGTTCATTTGACGGCCCAGGACCGGTGCTCAATGTCAATGACATCTCTGTTTCCCACAGCTGGGGGACGGAGCGGACGGGATCGTCGAGGTCTTCGCATGGCCCGTTCTCGATCCGCGGCGATCTTCAGATGTACGAATTCCAGTTTGCGATCAAGCCGTACTACGAGCTTACAGACTGGTTCATGGTGCGTGGTACGCTTGGCGTCGGCCTTGACTACCGCAATCTCGACATTAGAGCTTCTGGACTTGGCAGGAGTTCCGAGCATGACTGGGACTGCTACATGATTACGGGACTCGGCGGCATGGTTCATTGGAATGATTTCTGCCTCGGTGTCGATTTCCTGCGCAAGGTGTTCGACGATGACATGAATGTCAACACTAGATATGTGAATGGTAGCGTCGGCAATCCTGAATGGACGCTTAGGGTTTACCTCGGGTATCAGTTTTGACGCCAATATCGCGGCAAGAATTCCCGGTGTGAGCCTATGCCACAGGGGCGTAGCAAGCTCTGCGCCCCTGTGGCGTAGGTGAATGTCCTGTCCTCTAACCCGACTTTCCACGTTTGCGCTTTGTCTCAACTATTTTTCATGCAGATAACTTCAAAAGTCCAATAGGAGGCGTGGAATTCAGACGCTCACTGTTGCAAAAGGCCGTGTAGTTAAGACCTATGCTCCGTTTCATAGGAAATTCGGCCTTATTTGACGTGAACGTGGAAAGTCGGCTGAAGCTGGAGGCCTGCAGGCCGGGCAGCGCGCTTGGCGAGCTCCGCTGCGCC
>CAMORM010000187.1 GCA_946623785.1 uncultured Verrucomicrobiota bacterium | reverse complement strand
TCACGATGAAAGGCACAAGCCGTTTCCGCTGCAATGCGCCTGGCAACTTCACCGTAGGGAAGAACTATTCGCTTCAGATGTTGATCGATGCCAAGGCGACGGATCAAGTAACGGCCAATAGCTATCTGCTCGGAGCCGAGTATCAAAAATTTGCGTTCCAGCTGCGGAAATCGGACGGAACCCTGTTTTGGAAATACGAATCCTCGAAACAACCGACGTCTTGGGCATACATGACAGGTGGCGTTTATGACTACATGACCGCAATCGCGCGGGACAACAATACACAGAAGTTTTTCGACGGCACGACGGAGCCTACGTCCGGCACGGGTACATGTGACAATAATTCGGTCGGCTACTCAGATAAAGGATTCTGCCTTGGCGGCTACGGTAAGACGAAGGTAGATGATCTTTTCGTCGGCACGATGAAGTCTTTCCGCCAATACGACCACGCGCTCTCTGCTGCGGAAGTCGCGACGAACCGCGTCGTCGATAACTGGCGCTACTTCGGCATCCCCGACAATCCGAATGTCGTCGTGCAATCGACCGTTCCGTATCTGCGCGGCGAAGAGCCCGACGGCTCCTATGCCGTTGATGTCAGCCACACTTTCACCGCGCCGGCGACCGTGACGGCCAAGGGCATCGACTACGACTGCGTCGGCTACATTGTCGAGACCTGGGACGGCTCAACATGGGCCAATGCCACCTCGCAAACCGGCAACTCCTACACCTATACGGTTGGTTCCTCGCCCGAGCGTGTCCGCCTCACCTGGCGCTGGAAGGCGACGCATGGCCTTCGCACGGCGGCGGACTACAGCTTCGACGACTATTCGCAGGCGGGTCTCGTCTGGAACTATGACGGTATCCGGAATAGGGGCTACAAGGATTCCGACCACTACTCCGAGGCCTCGACTTGGAAGAACCTCGGCTCGGCCGGTTCGGACTACGATCTCGCGTGGAGGAGTGGTGAGACCACCACGGGTGAATGGGCGGATGACGGTTACATATTCCGCGGCGGTCCGCGTTTCCGCGGCGGCGGCAAGGTCGGCCCGCTGAAGAACTTCACGCTTCAGACGCTCATTGACGCGGATATCGCCAGCCAGACGAACTCTACGACTCAGTCATCGTATATCATGAACGCCTACGATAACCACTTCAATATGTGTCTCGTGTCGGCATCGTACAATGGATCTGCCGCGAGTTCGCTCTGCTGGAAGGCGCAGGGCGGAACTTTCATGTATTTCCACGCGAAAGACAACAAGTACAGTTTCGCGACGGCCATGATGGACTACGACAACAAGAAGGCGATGATGTTCCCTGATACGACAATTCCGACTGAGTATCACAAGGACGGTACTTACGGGAAGCAGCGGCTTTACAATGAGTTTGGTTCGGTCAGCTCTGTCTCGACCACTGGATACGGTCTTGGCAACCGCAACAACGATGGCACGGAAGGTATGGTCGGCAAGATCAAGAGTTTCCGCTACTACGACCGCGTGCTGACGGAAGAGGAGATCGTCCGCAACCGCAATGTCGACGCCGTGCGCTACTTCGGCGCGCTTGGCGTGACGAACCTCATGGTGGAAGTCGCCGAAGGAGAGTCCTATACGTGCGATCCCGCGCCGGGCGCATATTTCGTGGAGGGATCATACGAGTTCACGGCCGATCCCGGACCGACGGGCTACAAGCTCCAGACCTGGGACGAGACGGCCGGGGCATGGAGGACCGACGAATTCGCCGACGGACTCTCATGCGTCATAGACGCCTCCGCCTCGCCGTCGGCCCGGCGGCGCCTCGTCTGGTGCCAGCGTCAGCCGCTTGTGATTGTCGTCAGGTAGGACGGACCTTCGACACGCGACACGCGGCGAGACGCCGCACCCCCTAGTTCCGCGGGCAAGATGCCCGCGCTCCCAGGCGGCGCTAAGGATGCGCAGCCGCGCATTGATCGACCCCGAGTCCGTAGAGCGCGAAGTCGCCCTTGCACGGATCGTCCGGAAACACCTCCGCAAGTTGCGCGGTGAGGGCGAGCGCCGAGCGCATGGAGGCCGGAGCGCCCTGGCGCAGAAGGCCGAATCTCTCCGCCTGGCGGGCCACGTGGACATCCATCGGCACGATCAGCGTCCGCTTGTCGAACCATGCGCTCCACTCGCCCTTGTCCACGGGAGAGTTGTCGCGAACCATCCAGCGCAGGAACATGCAGATGCGCTTGCAGGCGGAGGTGTCGTCCTTCGGAACCATTGGCGCGGCGCGCCCGCCGAAAGCGGCGCATATCGCGCGGACGGCCTCTCTCCCCGTCGAGACCCCACGCGCCTGCAGATAGCCGCCAAGCGAGCGATCGGGGCCGCCTTTCAGCAGCGTTTCGCGAAGCGCCGAGAAGAACCGGAACATCAGCGCGCGCGAAAACAGCCTGTAGAAGCTTGACGAGTCGTCAGGAGAGAAATCGGAGGCGAACTCCCCCGAAAGAATCCAGTCGCGGACATTGCCTCCGGCGCGTCGGATTATCCAGTCGATCTTCGGCAGAAACTGCTTGCGGCTGCCGTAGCTCAGGGAAGCGGCCACGAACGCCGTGGCCTCAAGATTGGCTCCGCTGCCGGCGCCGCGCAGACAGCGGATCGGATCGTCGTCGCAGAACGACGCCCGTTCGTATTTTTCCGCGAGGGCGCGGAGGAGGGCCGCCATTTCCGGCCCGACTGGACTGCACTGCAACGCCTTGCTCACGCCGCCGACGCCTCGTTCCTACTCCACCGTCTCGGCGCGAACGCCGGGAATTCCCGCGAGAAGCGGGAGGATGAAATCCGGCTGCGACACGGCCGTTGTGGCTTCCAGCAGCACATGGACGCGGACGCCGGAGCCGTTGGGAGTCGAGGAATACGAGGAAAGCGTCGCGCCGGCATCGCGCAGCGCCTTGAAGACCGGCTGCGCGGCCTCGTCGTCCGGAGCCGTGAAGACAACCCGCACCTCGCGCTTGGCGCGGCCGAGGTGCTTGTCGATCAGCCGCCCCGACTCAAGGCCAATGAGCACGAGCACGGTCGCCACCGCCGAAATCACATACATTCCGCAGCCCACGCCGAGACCGATCGCCGCCGTGGTCCAGATCGTGGCGGCCGTCGTAAGGCCCATGATGAAGCGCTTGTGCAGCACGATGACACCGGCACCGAGAAACGATATGCCGCTTATCACCTGGGCGGCGATGCGGGCGGGGTCCGCGCCGCGCGCCCCGGCGTAGAACGTATTGTCCGGCTGGAGCATGTCCATGAAGCCGTATTTCGAGACGACCATCACAAGCGCCGAGCCCATGGCCACGAGAAAGTGGGTGCGAAGCCCCGCCTCCTTGGCGCGCCACTCGCGCTCAAAGCCGATCACGCCGCCAAGAATTGCTGCGACAACGAGACGAATGCAGAAAACGGCCGAAACGACCATGTCAAACCTTCTTTCTTTTTTTCAGGAAAAAATCAACGATGGCGGCACCGCGGCGGCGGCCCTACCTGGCCTTTGCCGCGCCTGCCGCCGCGGCCGCCTGCGCCGCCGCGGCCGGGAGCGACGGCAGAAGCGCGGCCTTGAGCTCGTCGAGGTCGATCTCGGCAAGTTCGAACTGGTCGATCCAGACTTCCGGCTTCACGTTTGGAGCGCAGCAGTTCAGCTTGAGGTTCAGCATGAGAAACGCGGCGTCCTTCGGCGGGCGGATGAACGCGACGTTCGGCATCTTCTTGGTCTTGGCCGCCTGCGCCGCCGCGGCGACGAGATCGGGCATCGCGAACGTCGTCCATTCGGAAGCGTCCGTCGTGAACGGCTTGGCCTTGAACTGCCCCGAAGTCTCCATCTTCTTGCCCTTGGCGGGAAGCCACGTGCCGTCGATTTCAAACTGGGAGATGCCGCGGTCGGGGCCCGGATCGACGTTCGTCTTGTGCAGTCCCTCGCTGCGCCAGCGCAGGCGCAGGGCGTAGAGGCGGCCGGGGACGACCGGGAACTTCTGCGACACGCCCGCGAGCGAGGCGCCCTTGCCGTTGTTGGCGGAGGCGACGAAGGCGCCCCAGTTGGGATCGTTGAGGAACTTTGGCTGGAACTTGACCGGGGACTTGATCTTGAGGTGAAGCGCCTTCTTGCCCTCGAACGCCTTGAACCCGGCGTTTGGCGGAACGAACGCGCACTTGGCCTCGGCGTTGTTCTTGATGCGCTCGACCCATCCCTTTTCCGGATCGGAGGCAAGCCCCTTCTCGAAGCCGGGGTTCTCGGCGATGTTGTTTGTGTATGGCAGGTCCTGCGGCGCGATCTGGGGAGCCGCGGCGCCAGGCGCGCCGCGCATGGCGGGAAACTGCGCGACGGCCGACGGAGCGGCCATGACTGCGGCAAGG
>CAMORM010000186.1 GCA_946623785.1 uncultured Verrucomicrobiota bacterium | reverse complement strand
CGGGCAGGAGAGCGGCGCGCCGCGTTCGTCAAGACCGTCGAGTCGCCATTCGCCCCCGAGGTCGAGACGCGAAAAATCGGGAAAAATCGTGGTGTGCATAGACGGAGATTCTAGTAAAAGGCGTATCGTGGAGATGTACTTTCGGCCAAAAATAGTGTCCGTCGCGCATCCCCCTGTAACCTTTCAGCGATTAGAGTGTAGATAAAACAAAGCGAATCATTCATCTTGAAAGGACACCCAACATGGCAGACAACGGACTGGAGCAATTGCGGGAAACGGCGGAGAGCCGGTTTCTGGATCGCGTGGCGCGGCTGGAGGGCGGCGCGTTCGCGATCGTGCAGGAGGATCTGGACCTTCCGGTGACGTTCGCGCCGATTCCCGGCAGCCCGGAATACGCGCTTGTCCGCGCGCCGGTGCTGGCGTTCGGCGATCTTGCGCGTCCCGGCGCCTTCGCGGTCGCGGCGCTCGCCGGCAACTTCTTCTGGTCTGGCGCGAACGGCGCGACGCTCTCGGCCGGCGCGGACGGCAAACTCTACATGACAGAGCGCAGGGCCTTGTCGGAGTTTGATGACGCCGAAGCGCTCGACCGGTTCCTCGACGGTTTTGCTGAGACGGCATTCAACTGGCGGGAAAGGAGCGCGCTGTATGCTTAGGGATCAATTCGAAGGCGTCCTCGCGGAATTCTCGGATGCCGTGAAGCGCTACATCGCACTCGACGACGACTCGTGTGCGACGTTTGCCATCGACGACGAAATCATCGCGACGCTGCAATATCTCGACGAATCGGATACGATCGTCCTCTTTGCGCCGGTCGGCGCTTTCGGCGACGCCAAGGCGCCGGACGCCGGCGAAAAGGCGCTCGAACTTCTGCGGCTGTGCGAGCCTTGCGGCGCGGCGCGCGGATTCACGCTCATGCTCGACGAAGAGGCCGAGCTCGTTCTGGCGGCGGATCGCCGGCATGCGCTCGAAATCGCCTCGGCGGACTCCATCGCCGCGTGGGTGGAGGCGCTCGTCTCCGCCGTGCGCGTCGTGCGCGAAATTTTCGCGGAAAAATTCCCGGTCGAAGCGGTCGAAGAAGAAAGGAGCGTCTAGCCATGCCACTTCCACCCATCAACGCCGGGCAGATTCAGCGCGCGCCGGATTTCGCGCCCTTGGGCGGTTCCGATCTCCAGCCGCAGGACAACGCGCCGAGCGAGGCTCCGGGCAACGTCGGGCAGGCTCAGTCCGCGCCGGAGGTTCCGCCCGATCCCGCGCTTCCCGGCATCGCCGAGAACGGCATAGGACCGGATCTGCAGCCGGGCAACGGGCAAGCGGCGCATTTCGGCGCCGTGCACAGCGTCAGCGACGGACGCGACTGGGACATGAACACCGCGGAAGGCCTGCTTGAAACGGTGCGCAACACCGTAGAGCATTTTCAGGAGCAGATTTCCGGGCAGAAGGTGCTCGACGAATTCATAAACAGCGTGGCCTTCACCGCCGAGAGCCTTGTCAGCAACGACAAAGCCGACGAAGGCCTTCACGTCTTGAATGCCGACGACATAGCGAAGGACATCGCGGACATCCACCGTATCGCCGACGATCTCAAGGCGGCGCGCGCGGGGCTGCTGGCGGGGATTTCGGAGGGCAAGGGCGCCGGCGCGATGGCGAAACTCGACTCCCTCAAGAAGACACTTCGCGTATTCCGCTTCGAGACCCAGAAGGCGCTTGACGCGCTGGGCTACGAGGCGGGGAAGATGGAGTTCAACGAGTCGAACCTGCGCTCGATCCAGAACGCCTTCACCTTCGGCATAGACCACCATGTCGGAAAAGCCGACTTCGAAAAGATAGCGAGCCTCGAGCAGGAACTGGAGGCGAAGCTCGGCCAGCTGCAAAAACATCTGGCGCCGTCCGACGACGCCGATGCCTTCTCCGCGACGCTTCCGAAAAAAGCAAAATTCTTTGAAAACATCGGCGCGGCGCTGGAACTGTCGCACCAGACCAACGACCAGATACGCGCATTCCAGGAATCGGATTCGACGGCCGCCGCGATCCGCGACGTCCTCGGATCGATCATCGAGAAGGGCGGCAAGCGCAAGGTCGAGTTCACAGTCGGCGTCGGTGCACTTGTCGGACTTGGTTTGTCGGAGGCGCTGACGGCCGGCGTCCGTGCCGGAGCGCGCGTGCGCATCGTCGGCGTCATCGAGGCGAAGAAGGGCGGGAGGCCGGTAACGGCCACGTTCAGCATCGCGGGCGGACTCGAAGCGAAGGGGACTGCATCCGTCGGGGGAGGGGAGGTGCTCGGCGTCAAGGCGGAGGCGGAAGCCGGCGGCGAAGTCTCGCATTTCACCACCCGGACCTACCCCACGCTGGACGACTTCATCCTCGACGCCAAGCGCAACAAATTCGCGATGTCGCGCACGGCCGGCGCGGCGATTCTCGGCGCGTTCAAGTCGTTCGGCAAGTCGATTGGCTCGCTCGGCACGAAGTTCTTCCGCTGGATGGGACGCAGGAGCGGAGAGGTCCGCGAGAACGCCGCGCAGTACATCCATTCGCTCAAGATGCGCGGCGTCGTAGGCCGGCTTGACAGGGCGCTTCCCAAGCGCGTCAACCCCAACATCGTAAGCGAACGGTCCGGTTGGACGCTTGGCGGCTACGCCGGCGCGGGGGCGAGCGCGCAACTGATCAAGGACTACATCAGCGCGGACGCGTCGATCGAATACTCGCACGAGCGCGACTTCAAGGTGAAGTCCAACGCGTACGCCACGCTTTTGAAGGCCGTTGTGACCGCCCCAGACACGGAGGCTCTTCAGCGTTTGTGCGGGCGCAATCCGCGCGGCGCGTTGATTCCAATCGATCGTTTCGAGGATGCGCTCAGCCCTCAGGCTTTGTACAAGACGCTCGTCGGGCGATACACGGGCATCGTCAGCGCGGCCAAGGACGCCGCGCCGGACGACAAGCTTCGCTTCGCCGTTTGCGCGTACAATTTGCGCGCGCTCGTCGCTTCGACGGAACTGGCGGTTCGCGAAAACCGGCTTTCGCGCGAAGACGCGAATATAATTTTCACGCGCGTCGCGACAATGGACGTTAAGTTCCCCGAGGACATCTACCGCGAATACTTCATGGTGGGCCTGGGCGCGGCAAAACCGCCGAAAGTGCGCGACAGCGTCGCCGTGGAGCTGGGCGTCTCGTTTTTCAGCGGCTGGACTGACGGGATGACCGGCGACATCGGCAACGAGATTCTCAAGGAGGCGGCGGAAGGCGGCGTCAAGGAAATGCGCCACCAGCTCGGAATCGACTCGACGTTCAAGTACAGCTTCTCGTCCGAGCGTCCCGTTGACAAGAACGCCGACCCGCGTCCGTGGGAGAAGGTCCATCGCACAACCCATTCGCTCACCGTATCCGCCTCGACCCCTGCGCGCGTCATCATCGAAGCCGTGACGCGCACCTACGCCAACAAGACCAAGCCACTCGCGGACAAGTCGGGAAACGTCGCCCTCGACACGACCAAGGCGGTTGCGAAGGAAATCCCGCTTGACGCGGCCAAGGGCGCGCTCGTCGCCGCTCTGCCGGGATTGATCCTCTCCAGCGTCAAGGCGAGCGCGGTCTCCGCCGTCAAAAGCTGGCTGTCGAATCCGGAAAACGCCAGGAAGCTCGTCGATTTCGCCATCGAGCATATGAACGATGCGTTCGATTTCATCGTCGGCGTCGCCGAATGGGTGGCGGATCATCCGAATACGGCGCTCCACATCGCCGCGTCGATCGCCGGTACGTCAAGTATTGGCGGAACCCAGCGCAACAAGGTCGTGTCGTGGAGTTACGTCGATGGCCAGATCGAAAGCATTTCGGTGAAATCCACGACGAAGAGCAAAATCGGGGTCAAGGTCGATCCGGTCGGCGTCGGCGTAGGGCTTGGCTTCGACGTTTCCTATTCCGTGACCGAGACGACCAACGATCGCAAGTGGTATCCGGATCCGTCGTTCAAGACGCTGCTGTCCATTACGTCGAACTTCCTTGTCGCAGAAACCGGATTCGATCCGTCCGGAGCTGGCGCGCCGCTCAAGAACTGGCTCTCGAAAAACGCGCACGGAGTCGAGAAAATGCTCGCCGGCCTCTTCAGGGACGAAACGGCCACGCTCGAGACGGTTAGGATCTACAACGACGCGCTTCTGGCCGCCGACGGCGACTACGCGCTCCAGGAAAAGCTGCAGGCCGCGTGGCGCCAGGTTCGCGCCCTGCCTCCGGACGCCACGCTCGACGCCAAGGTCGATGCCGTCCACGACCTCCTCGTCGGCATCGTCACGGCCTACAACAGGCCCCAGCCCGCCGAGATTGCGGCCTGACGCGGTTGAAGGCTTCAGCCCGGACATGCTCGAAACGCTCCTCTACATCGACATCGACGAAAACGACCCCGTCCACCGGCGGAAA
>CAMORM010000185.1 GCA_946623785.1 uncultured Verrucomicrobiota bacterium | reverse complement strand
GAGATAGCCGGAGACGTCGCGATCACCTTCGATCCGTACGACGTCGATTCCATCGCAGAGGCGCTTAAGAATCTTCTGGGCGAGTCTCGGGAGGCGCGGGTGGCGCGGGTGGCGAGAGGCCGTGAATGGATAAAGCGCTTCTCGTGGGAGGACCATGCGAGGGGAATTGCGAAGCTGCTTGGGCAAAAAGGTGTCTCGCGTCTCTTCGGTATTCCAGTTGCGCGGGTCACGGAGACCGAGGCCGTCGAGCGGATCGTGGGGATGGCGAAGGAACGCGGGAGCGGAACTGGACATTCGACGGACGACGAACGACATCCGGAGAATGCAAGCTCGCGGCACATTGCCAAATTCATCGCGACATTGAACGTCGACTTCGTCGCGAACGCGGTGGGCGGCTGGCCGTTCGGGGGCAACGACGAGCTGTGGGGATATCTTAAGAACGCCGACTTCGTGACGGCGGACGGGATGCCGATCGTGCTTCTGTCGAAGCTGCTGGGCAGGCCCCTGCCGGAGCGCGTGACGGGTGCGGACATGGTTCCGCGCATCTGCCGCCGCTGCGCCGAAGAGGGGATGTCGGTCTACGTGCTCGGCGGAGACAAGGAAGCTGTTGAAGAAGCATTTGGGAAGATGGGACTTGATGGGCATTCGACGGCCGACAACCGGCAGTCGGATGTCGGTTGCCGGATGTCGAATGTCAAAAAGCCTCTCCTTGTCGGCATCGACCCGGCGTTCGTGAAGCTCGGCGAGGAGCAGCCGGAGATCGTCGAGCGCATCAACGCCGCGAAGCCCGACATCCTCTTTGTCGCATTGGGGAATCCGAAGCAGGAGCTGTGGATGGGGCGCAACGCCGAGAAACTCGGCGTCGGCGCGATGATCGGAATCGGGGGGACGTTCAACTTCCTCGCGGGACGCGTGAGGCGCGCCCCGAAGTGGATGCAGAAATCCGGACTCGAGTGGATATACCGCATAATCCAGGAGCCGGGAAGGCTGTGGCGGCGGTATGCCTACGGGCTTGTCAAGTTCGGATGGCTGTCGGTTCGGTCATTGATTGGAGACTACAAATGAAAGACAGGGGACATCTTGTCCACCTTTCCGCCCTGGGAGCATGGGCGGTTGCATTCGGGTGCGCTGTAGGATGGGACGTGTTTGTCCTGCCCTGGACGGAGTTCCTGCCCAAGGCGGGACCCGTCGGCACGCTTCTCGGCCTTGTCGCGGCGGCGTCCGCGACGGCCGTGATCGCGTGGAATTTCCACTACATGACGGGGAAGTGTCCTGGCGTAGGCGGAGTGTATTCCTTCGCGAAGAAGGCGTTCGGGCACGACCACGGGTATGTTTGCGCGTGGTTCCTCTGCCTTGCGTACGCGGCGATAGTATGGGCCGACGCGGAGATGCTGACCGTGGTTCTCCGCTATCTGGTTGGCGGCGACTCGCTCCGTTTCGGGTTCAAGTACCATGTCGCGGGATTCCAGGTGTGCCTCGGCGACATCACAATCGTCGCGCTGGCAATGGCGGCCGTCGTCGCGCTTACGGTGAGGCGCCGTGTCGGGGCCGCGGTGCAGACGGTGCTTGCCGTGGCGATGGCGGTTGGGATACTGGTCTGCTTCGGTGCGGCTGCGGCGGGGCATGACGGAGGGATGGCGTCGATGCGTCCGTTCTTCTCGCCGAATGGCGGCGGGCTTCTGTCGCAAGTGTTCGGCGTTCTAATGATTTCGCCGTGGCTGTTCGTGGGGATCGAATCCATATCCTGCATGTCTGCCGAGTTCCGGTTCCCTGTCCGGAAGTCCTTCCGGATAATGGTCGCCGCGATAGTCGCGTCCGTAGCCGCGTATGTAATGGCCATGCTGATTCCGGTGCTTGCGGCGGGCGGAGGAGGCGCCGGGTGGTCCGCCGCGATCTCGCAGTCCGGGGACGCGAACTTCCTCGCCTTCGACATGGTGAAGGGCGTTCTCGGCGGCGCCGGACCGGCGGTGCTCTGCGTCACGCTTGTATGCGCCCTGTTCACAAACCTCGTGGGGAACACGATAGTCGCAAGCCGGCTTCTCGCGGCGATGGCGGACGACGGCGCCTTGCCGCTGTGGCTCGGCAGAGAGAAAGGAATGCTTTCGGCAAGGAACTCCATATTCGCAATAGCCGTACTGGCTGTCGCCACATCGGCGCTCGGCCAGACCGTGATCGATGTGATAGTGGACATCGCGATAATCGGCACGTCCGTTGCATACGCCTACACCTCCGCCGCCACTTTCAAGCTGGCGAAGGCGGAAGGGAACCGCGTATCGGCGGCCACGGGGCTTGCCGGCCTCGTCTTCGCCGCGGCGACGGCGGTCGTATTCCTCCTCCCCGCGGCATCGGCCACGATAGAGACAGTTTCGTATCTCGTGCTTGTCCTCTGGTGCATCGCGGGGCTTGTGTTCTTCCTGTTCGCCTTCCACCGCGACACTTCGCACCGGTTCGGGCGATCTTCGGTCGTGTGGGTCTCGCTTTTCCTGGTGATTGTGTCGCTTTCGCACATCTGGTCGCGGCAGACGGCCGACGAGGCGGTGCGTGATGCGTACAGCGGCATTGTCGAGGGTCTCGGCGAGGCCGTGTGCGGGGCTGGCGCGGAGAACGGCGGGGGGAGCGCCTGCACCAAGGCGTGGCTCGACCGCCTCCGCCGCGATCTGCGTGTCGTACGGGAGACGATAATCCGCAACAGCGAAGCGCAGAGCGTTCTGACTGTGCTGGCGCTTGGGCTGATGATCGCGGTGTACGTCATCCTCCGCAAGCGCGAACTGGACATGGAGCGGGAGAAGGCGAAGGCCAAGAGCTTCTTCTTCTCGATGGTGAGCCACGACATAAGGACGCCGCTCAACGCAATCCTCGGATTCTCCGAGATGCTGAAGTCCGGCCTCGCCACGAAGGAGGAGCGCGTCCAGGCGGAAGACGCCATCATAGCCAGCGGCAAGACCCTTCTCGGGCTGGTCAACGACGTTCTCGACCTGTCGAAGCTCGAGTCCGGGAAGATGGAGATACTGCCGGAGCCGACGGACTGCGCGAAGCTGCTGCGCGAGGTGGCGGACGCTTTCAGGGTCGCCGGCGGGAAGTCTGGAATAGACGTGCGCTGCCGCGCGGAGGAGATGCCTCCGCTGATGCTCGACCCGCAGAGGCTCAGGCAGATCGCGTTCAATCTCGTCGGCAACGCCGTCAAGTTCACGCAGAAGGGATTCGTCGAGATCCGCGCCTCGCTCCGGGATGGCACGCTGCGCATAGCGGTCGAGGATACGGGATGTGGAATATCCGAAGAGGATCTCGGACGCATAGGCTCGGCGTACGTGCAGGTGGGGTCCAAGATGTCGCGCAACGGCGGCACGGGGCTCGGCCTTGCCATCTGCAAGCGGCTCGCCTCGGCGATGGGCGGCAGGCTCGACATCGAGTCGGTTCTCGGGAAGGGCTCGACGTTCACGGTGACGATACCGGACGTGAAGGTCGCGGAAAGTGGAGGAGTTGAAAGTGGAGGAGTTGACTCACCCACTTGCCCACTCGCCCACCCACACACTTCCAACTTGCAGACGCGCCGCATCCTGATAGTGGACGATTCGAAGATGAACGTCATGGTGCTCAAGGCGCAGCTGCAGAACCTCGGGCAGTTCGAGGTGACATCCGCGGCGGACGGTCAGGAGGCGCTCGAGAAACTCAGGTCCGCCGGAGACAAGCGCTTCGACCTCGTCCTAACGGATATGTGGATGCCGCATTTGGACGGAACCGGCCTAGTCAAGGCCATCCGCGCCGATCCTGCGCTGGCCGAGACGCACGTTGTCGTGGTGACTGCGGACGTGGAATTCCGCGCATCGTTCGCGGCGATGGGGTTCGACGGCATCCTCCTGAAGCCGGTGACGCGTGACAGGCTCGCGAAGGTGCTGGCGAAGGAGGGAAGATGAGGATCGCCCATGTGCTGAGAAGGCTCTCTTTCGACGACTGGGGCGGCACAGAGCAGGTCGTGTGGAATATCGCGAAGGCGCAGAAGGCCGCAGGACACGAAGTGCGCCTCTTCGCCACGACGGCGCTGTGGAGGGGGAATGGGGAACGGGAAGTAGTCGACGGTATTGAGATCTTCCGCTTCAAGCCGATCTATCCGTGGTGGCCGATGCCGAAGTCGCTTGTCGCCGAACTCGACAGAAAGGGCGGCAATCCATTCGTCCCGGGGCTCGGGAAGGCGCTCCGCGAATGGAAGCCGGATGTGATCCACTGCCACGCGATGGCGCGGATTGCAGAACTTTGCCTTAGGGTTGGGGAAGAGGGAAGAGGGAAGGGGGAACGGGTGAGATGTGTCATCTCGCTGCATGGCGGCGGGGCGAATGTTCCGGGCGAGGAGGCGAAGAGCCTCATGGCGCCTACGAGGGGAAGGCTTCCGTGGGGGAAGGCGATCGACATCCTCATGGGCTGGACGCGCCGCGTTC
>CAMORM010000184.1 GCA_946623785.1 uncultured Verrucomicrobiota bacterium | reverse complement strand
CGCGACAGAGGGCAGGATGTTCTACCAGCTCAAGGTCGACGTGAAGGGGTACTGACCCGTCTGGCCGCGGGTCCGCTCATTGCCCTAGCCACAAGGGAGGATTTTCGGTATAATTGCGGCATGAAAAAGTATCTCATGCTGGCGTGGGCGGCTGTGGCGTTCACGGGCGCCGCGTTTGCCAACAACGTGGCGGCTATCGTCAAGTGGTGGATGAAGTTCGCGGAGACGGGGGGTGACACGGCTGCGCTGCATGCGGGCGCGCGCGGCATCCTGCCGTGGCTCGACTGGTCGGTGGTGGACTATTCCGCCGTGACCACCATGATACCGTTCCTGGGGTGCGTGTGCATCGCGCGCGGGATCGGAAAGATCGTTTCCGGGAAGAAGTGCCGTCCAGACAGCTTCCCGTTCTTCCGCGGCGCGGACCAGTTCAACGTGGCGCTCGGGCTGTTCGGGACCCTGTGGGGCATCATCGTCATAGGCTACTTCCAGCTCGACAAGGTCACCATGGCGGACCTCATGCAGTGCCTCCATACCGCGCTCTTCTCGACGCTCGCCGCCGTGGTTTGGGTCTTCATGATAGACCACCCCGTAATCCGTCCGTGGCTGAGGCGCAAGCTCGTGGAGTCGGGCCTTTCCGATCCGGAGACAGGCGACCTCGCTGGGGCGGTAGAGGCGCTTGCCGCCAAGCTCAAGTCCGCCGTGGAGGAGTTCGACAAGTGCGAGAGGGAGTTAGAGGCCGGACTGAGGGGGCGGCTGGAGGACTTCGAGAGGTCGTTCGCCGCGCAGCTTGCGGCGTCGAAGGAGTCGCTCGACCGGCGCCTCGACGAGGCAGAGCGCAGGTTCGCCGCGCACCAGGAGGCGTTCGAGAAGTCTATCGCGATGGCGCAGGAGGTCTCCGTGAAGGCGATCAACGACCGCAACGCCGAGGCGGACGTCGCGTTCTCCGAGCGCCAGAGGCGCTACGACGCCGAGCTCGAGAAGCGCATAGCCGCCTACGAGCTGGAGGCGGCGGACAGGCTTTCCGCGCTGAGGCTCGAGAACGAGCAGGAGCGCGAGCGGCACCGCGGCGAGACGAAGAGCCTCTCCGAGAGCGTGGAGCAGGCGCGCGCCGAGACGCGCAAGGCGGAGGAGGCGCGCGCGGAGGCGGTGCGCAGCGCCGAGGAGTCGAACGCGCGCGCCGTGCGCGCCGAGAACAAGCTTTCGTCGATACGCAGCGCGTTCGACAACTGAGGTGCGCGACGTGACGGAAAACGACACTATGGCGCTCCGCGCGCTGGCGGGCGGAGATGGCGGACGCGAGATGGGGGTTGGAGTCGACGACCTCCAGGGGCTTCTCCTCCAGGTCTCGCTCGCGATCATGATGATATTCATGATGGCGTTCTTCATGTTCCGCATGAAGAGCGAGAAGGAGCAGCAGGAGCAGGTGATGGAGCTCACGCGCCAGAAGCTTTCGCTCGCGTGCGACCGCGTGGAGGGCGAATACAGGGCGCGCTACCGGCTCGGGGTGCTCGTTGGGTCGGACGAGTCAGGCAAGGCTGCCTTCTCGCCCGACAAGGTGATCGACGGTTCCTCCATGGTGTCGGACCGCACCGTGAAGGACGCCTTCCGCGATGGCGGAAGGCTGGCTGCCGGCGACTATGCCTACCCCGAGAAGCTCGCCGGGCTCTGGAGGGAAAAGGCGGTGAAGTACGCCGAGCTTGGCGAGGAGGTGCTTGGCCCGGAGGACGAGAAGTGGCTCGCGGAGCAGCTGAACCGCAGGATTTCAGGCGTCAGGGACACTGTCTACAACATCCAGCGCAGCTGCGCCGCGCGCCTCCAGCGCGCGTGGCTCGCGAATCCCGACAGGATCGGCGACCCCGAGCTTGCCGCGCTCGTGGGGAGGCTGAAGGGCGTCGACGAAACGGAGAGGCTCCGTCTCGCGGCGGAGATATCGGCCGCGCTCAAGACCCGCAGCCTTGTGCGCCTTTCGGAAATGGGCGAAACGGAGCTTCTGCCGTGAACATCCTAAAGAACATCCTTTGCGCGTGCGTGGCTGCCGCCGCAGCGGCCGCGCCTGCCGCAGACGGTGCAGGCGAATTCGACCGCGCATCCGCCGAAGGGGCGGCCGAGCTCGTGCTGCGCGAGCTCTCTCGCGAAGTGCTCGACGGCGGCAAGTCGGTCGAGTTGCTTTGGGCGAAGATGTTGGCCAGCCCCGGGGAGTACCGCAGGTGCGAGCAGGCGAAGAAGGACCTAGAGCCCGCCTACGTCAAGGACCTCGAGGAACGCTATGCGGCCGAGGCCATGAAGGTCCTCGAGCGCCTTGCCCGTCCGAAGAAGCTGCAGGACGCATTCTCGCAGGAGTTCCTGAAGGAGGCGTCGGCGCTTGGGCCCGACGAGACGGCCAGGTCGCTCCGCGAAAACTACGGGCGCGTCTTCGACGCCGCGCGCAAGACGGCGTGCGGCAAGCAGGCGGAGGGCCTTCAGGCGAAGGTCCGGCCCACGGAACAGGAAGTCGACTCCATGCCCGCCGAGCGCCTGCGCGAGACGCTTGCGGCGCGCATAGCCGAGAACCAGGACAGCCCAGTGTTCGAGGAGAACCTTTCGTACATCTCGGAACGGCTCGCGGGGCCGATGCTGGACGAAGCGCTCAGGCAGCGCAAGTCCCAGCAGGACAGCGTGCGCCGCACGCGTGTCGATGGATACGCGCCCAGCGTCCTGGAGGCGAACCTCGCCCGCCACGTGCGCATATTCGTCGCCGAAAGGATGCGCGACGCGAAGTCTGGCGAGTGGGTGTACGCAGTGTTCCCGTCCGTGACCAACGACCTCGTCCGCGCCCAGGCGCGCAAGGTGTCGCTTTCGCGCGCTGCCGACGCGGCCGCTGAGGCAAAGATGGGCGAAGGCGCCGAGGATCTGATAGGCAGGACCATCGAGGAGGACGCGGCGAAGCACGTCCGCCGCGAAGAGAGCTTGAAGCTGTTCGAGCCGCTGTTCGCGGCGGAGCTGCGAGAGGCGGCGATGAGGGACGTCTTTGCGCGCGCGCCTGAATCGGAGAAGGCCGAGTTCCGCGAGTTCGTGGAGGCGAACGCCGAGAGGGGCGAGTTCGCGGACAAGGTGCGCGAGCGCGTGAGGAACGAGTTCCTGCCGCTCGTCGTGAAGGTGCGCGACGCGATGGCGAAGCGCCAGTTCGCGGACTTCCACCCGCTGCTTGCCGACGGAACGTGGTTCCCCGGCGGAGATCTCGTGGACAGGGTGTGCGGAAGCCATGAATACAGGCAGCTCGTGCAGAAGTGGCGCGAGCTCCCTGGCGTGGAGGGCGCGAAGGGCGGGGGCGAGGCGGAACTGCTCCTCGAGGAGGCAGTGAAGCTTGCCGACGACTCGGTGGCGGCGAACTTCGAACGCGCGAGATCGGCGCGGACCTTCCAGCTCGGCCTAGTCGAGCCGGCCGCGAAGGCCGTTGGGGAAGAGCTTGCCGCGAAGAAGAAGGCAGGCGGGAAGGTCGAGCTGCAGGACGCGGTCGCGGCGCTCACAGAGGCCGTGAAGAGGGACTGGTCCGGGAAGCGCGAGGATGTCGTGTGGAAGGGCGTGCCGGAGGAGAAGCGCCCGGCCAACGCGGACGCGCATTTCGCGGAGCTGTTCCCGAGCGTCGTCAAGAAGATCGAGGAGGCCGCGAAGAAGATACTGGAGAGGCTCGCAGAGCCTGATCCGGAGGAGAAGCCGCCGGAGGAGAAGCCCCCGCAGGACACGCCGCCTGAAGAGGAGAAGCTCGAGGTGGAGTGCGAGGTGAGGTTCGAACGCCGCGGCGACGACAAGGTCGCGATCGTGCTCGTTGAGGACGGCAAGCGCTTCGCGTCGTTCGACTTCTCCGACTACCGCAGGAACTACCGCAAGAACCTCGCCGCTGCGCTGTACAACGTCCGTCTCGCTATGGGCGAGCGACTTTCGCGCATATCGGGCAAGGAGGGCGCGAAGCTCACGCTCACCATTTCCGTGGCCGACGAATACATGTACTTCGGCACGGTGAGCGAGACGATCGAGGCTCTCCGCGCCACGGCGGAGTCGAGCCAGATCGGAACGTTCTCGACCGTCAGCCCGCTTGGCCAGTAGGCCGCAATTCGCCACACCTCACTCCCAGCCATCTTGTCCCTCTTTTCGCGAACTCCGAAGGCTTGCAAAATTGGCTCCGCTACCGCTACGCCTTATGCTCCGCGCGGTTGAGCCGATTAATATATTAAGCAGTGTCCGAATCTTAAGTATGGGGCTCCGCCCCACGCCCCGAACACTGGGAAATTGCAGTAAATATGCTCTGCATTCGGGGTTTGGGGCAGCGCCCCAACTAAAAATCCCCTTGGAGTGAGGTAATTGATCGTGCTTGTGTTTTGCGAAGCAAAGGCGAAACGGTAGTGGAGCCTCCTTTGTGAAGCTTCGGAGTTAATGGTTTCCTGCAACGAGAACGTTAGTAATGGAGGGCGGTGAATTTCGCC
>CAMORM010000183.1 GCA_946623785.1 uncultured Verrucomicrobiota bacterium | reverse complement strand
ATCCATGATTGCAAGTAGTACTGCATACGGCATTACATGGTACTGCATATGAGAATAAATGGTACTGAATACCATCACAAGTAGTACCGTCTACGATGATTTACAGTACAGCATATGATTGCAGCCAGTACAGGATAATTTGATGTGTGGTACGACTTATGATATACTTTCGGGCACCTTGAGTTCAAAGGCATAGGAGGAAGAAATGTCAGGTGCAAAGCGAGAGATCAAACTGAAGAAGGGCGTCAACAAGCTATCTGAAAAGGAAACCTACACGGCCCGCCTTACCGGTCAATACACGTTGGACTATGATCAGGTGCTGGACGAGGTGATCGGGCGCGGTTTCCTGAACATTTCAAAGCCGATGCTGAAGATGATCCTTGAGCATACGCTCGATACGATGGTCTCCAACACGCTCAAGGACGGGAACAGCCGCCGCCTTGGCGACTATTTCATGCTTCAGCTGGAGGTGAAGGGTGGGTTCGACTCCCCTGACGATCAGTTTGACGCCAACCGGCACAAGCTCGCGCTGAAGCTCCGCCCGCTCAAGGCCATGAAGCGCAAGCCGGGGCGCGACGATCTCAAGGTGTACAACCGCAACGCGGGGCCGGCGGTGTCCATAAACCGCATTTATTCGGTTTCCACGCCCGGCAACGACACGCTTGTGTTTGGCGACGACATCGTGCTGGAGGGGGAGAACCTGTTTCTGCTCGATGATCCCACGGAGGTTCAGGACAGCCTGACCATCGGGTACTACACGCAGCGACTGCGCGGGCCGATCGTGTGCGAGGCTTCCGGGGGGGCCGGCATGGTATCGGATGGCGGGCGGCGCATCACGATTCCATGGGCGCCGACAATCGGCGAGTCGATCAAGATAAACTGGGACAGGGCCGATCCGGCAAAGAACGCATCTGTTGCGGTCATGGTGGCGTTGCGTTCGCGCGGCGGCGTTCCAACGGCGAAGCTCCAGCTCCACCGCGCCCGCGCCTTCTTCGACACCTGGCACGAGAAATATCCGAAGTACAAGGTTGCCGACATGGACTGGGCGGGGTTGTGACGCCCTCCGTCCCTTTTCTCTCGCACGCCGGCGCGGCCATTTCCGCCCGCATCAAAATTCTGGACTCCGAATTGGGACAACGGTGCGAGGCGGCTCAAAACAGCTGGCTCAGAAAGGATTGCGCGGAAACCGCGACAGGCTCGCGGTAGGCGAACGCATCGACTGCCTAGTACGGCAGATCGCGAACGACCTGAAACGCGTGCGCGGCTCCAGTCGCCTCTTTCTTTCTCCGTGAACGGAACAGGGCACGAAGGAGAAGAGAGGACTATTGAGCGCGGTCGAGCAGAAAATCGATCACTGGGATCTGCCGTATGCCGTTATAGTTGAATGGCGGATCGGGATCAAGCGTAAGGAGCGTCTTGGGGTGATTGTCGCGAATCGCCTCGAGGGGCGCCAGCTCGCGCTTGAGCGTAGTCTTCTCGCGGACGGTCTGCGCGACCTGAAAGTAGTTGGGAACGGCATTCTCGAATGCGACGAAGTCTATCTCGCCGTTTTCAATTGCGCCTACATACACTTCACGGTACCTGCGCTTCAATTCAAGGTAGACGATGTTTTCAAGGACATGCCCCACGTCTTCCGCCCTGTCTGGGAGGACGAGTCTGCGAAAGCCGGTGTCGGCCATGTAGTATTTGGCATTTGTCTTGAGAAGTTCGCGTCCCCGTACGTCGTAGCGTCCTGCGCGATAAAACAGGAACGAATCGCACAACAGCGCAAGATAGCTGTCGATGGTCTTGTTGTTCACCGCGATTCCATCACTCTTGAACGTATTGGCAATGCGGTTGACGGAAAGCAGACTGCCCGCATTGCCGAAGATGAACTTCACGAGGCGGCGGAATGCGTTCTCGTCCCTGATGCCGTTTTTGGCGAGAATATCCTTGTAGAGGATGGTGTTGAGGATGCCGGAGAGATAGTCGCTCTGCGCTGCAGCCTCCCTTGGCAGAAGTGCCGCGAAAGGGAATCCGCCAAACCGCATGTAGTCGGCGAAGAGACGTTCGTCGGAGGAATCGGGTTGCCGCGCTCTGTGGTATTCGGCGAAGGAAAGAGGCGTCAGTTGGATCTCGACGTATCGGCCCGTGAGAAATGTGGCAAGTTCGCCAGAAAGGAACTTGCTGTTGGAGCCGGTGATGTAGATGTCGCAGTTTTTCCGGGCGAAGAGGCCATCCACGAGTCGTTCAAAATCGGGAACGAGCTGAACTTCATCGAGAAAGATGTAATGCCTTCCTTTGGCGACCATCTTTCCATTTATGAAATGCCAGGCATCGCGAAAAGTCTTGAAATCTGGCGTTTCCGGCAATTCGAAGTTGACGGTCAAGATGCGGTCGGCGGAGATTCCGGCATCAAGCAGGGTCTTTCGATAGATTTCGAGAAGAGTCGTTTTGCCGCAACGGCGAATGCCAGACACAACCTTGATTATGTCCTTGTCGCGCCAGCGATCAATCCAAGAGATGAACTTTTCACGCGGAATTATGCCTTGCATTACAAACACTCCCTTTCTTGCAGAAGTTTTTGCTCGTATAATACAAAAATCTGCGTCGCATGTCAAGCGCGTGTCGAAGCGGATGTTCGGGGCCCCCGACTTCTTCTTCTACTTCTACGCCATAGCGGACGGCATCAGGCGCCTGTTCGTCCGGCATGGACGGTGGAACGGTCTCGACGGCCCCGATGACGAGGAGGAAGGATCATGCCAGATGGAACTGGCCCTTTAGCGTCAGGTCCGAAACACGTCGCTTTTCGGCGTCGTCAACGGGAAAAGGCGTCTGCGCAACTGCTCGGCTCGGGGTCGCCTCGACAGCCTTTTTTCGCATTGGGGATAGTCCATTCAATTACCCTATTGACGCGAGAGGCGGGCTATGGTACCATTCGCGCCGTTTTGGTACATGGTGTCCTGAAACTCTATGGGATTGTAGTGGAATGAACCCATGAAGAAGATGTTGATTGCAATATGCACGGCGGCGTTGGCCGCCGCGTCGCTGGCGGCGTCGCTACATCCCAAAGTCACGTTCAAGGTGGGAAAACTTGACACGCCCAATGACGATCCAGATGTCTGCAGGTTTGAAGAGGGAAAGGTACGGATAAAGGTCTACGATCCCTGTGACGGATCTACGCATACCTGCAGACTAAACAAGTCCATTCAGCTGCACGGCGGCACAATGAAGTACTGGGTATCCTATGACGGAGACATGGAGGAGGATGGGTACACTTGGGTGTTTGACGGGAGCGGCGAAAATGATGTCGTTGTGGGTTTTAGAGACACCACGATCAAGCTGAAGTTCAAGCTGAAAGTGAAGGTAAGCAGGATCGAGATCAAATACGATGTCGGCAGAGCCGGCGAGGTCACAAAGATTCCGCATCTCAAATGCCGGGCCCGGCCGGGTTCCGACACCTACTCGCTTGACCGTAACCTGTGCATGAAACTGGCGTCCTCCGACCGTCCGAAAATCCTCAACACGCCACGCGATTGGGTGTTCAAGGGATGGTGGACGGCCGAGACCGGAGGAAGGGAGATCAAGTTCAAGGGCGACCGCATCTCTGCCACCGCAGACGGGAAGCTCATTGGGCGTACGGTACACGACCATGAAAGCAGAGATCTCTATTCTATGACATTGATTGCGCGGTGGCAGAAGCCGGGCGCGCTGAATTGGATTGTCGAAGAGGAAGAGGGCGCCGAACCGCCGTCGTTCGTGAAAGCGATGACGTTTTCGTCGTATCTCAAGGCGGCGGACGGAGGGCTTGCGGGAACCGCGACCGTCAAGACAGGCAAGGAAAAAGGCGGCATCGTGCCCACGACCGTCGCCATGCAGCCGCTGGGCGGGAAGAAGCGGACGCTGAAGGGCAACGTGTCGGCGGCGGACGGCTCCGGGCAGGGGGCGTTGGCGGGGCTGAAGCTTTCGGCGGGCGGCGTATCCGGGACTTTGGACGGGCAGGCCTTGGACGGAAGCGAAGACGTCGCAAAATCGAAGCAAGCGGACGTTGCGGCGGTGCTCGACGCCTTCAAGGGCAAGACCTACACCATGGCGCTGACCACCGCCGACGATGCGGGGCTGGCGGCAGGACTGTCGGTGACGTTCAGGGCGAAGGGCAAGGCGAAGGTGTCGGGGACGCTGCCGGATGGCTCGAAAGTCTCGGCGTCAGCCAATCTCGTGGTAGGGAAGAACTTATGCTGTCTGCCCGTGGCCTGCTCGAAGAAGGACAGCTTCGGGTTTGTGATGTGGTTCGACAGGGAAGGGCGGTTCCAGTACGTGAACGGTGCGACCGCATGGAAGAAGGGCGGTTCCGAGGTGGAGTGGAGCGGCGATATGGCAGCCGCCGCGCTCGGCGGCGCAACGCCGCCGGAAGGGACGTGCCTGAACGTGGAGGGGCTGCCGGATGAGATCGGCGGCGCACCGGTGGTGAAGAGGCTGCTGCCCGTGAACGTGGACGTGGCGGCAGGATGGACGGTGGC
>CAMORM010000182.1 GCA_946623785.1 uncultured Verrucomicrobiota bacterium | reverse complement strand
CGTGCGCGTCGAGCATGCGGCGCCAGTCGCGGTAGAACGGCGCGTCCTTGTAGCGCGAGAGCATCGGTCCGACGCGCCGCGTGTCTACGTCGCAGAGCGCGACGATACGCGCGCCCGCGGCGGAGAGTCCGTTGATGTTCGCGACCGCTCGCCCGGCCGCGCCTATCGCGGCGACCTGCACCGTCTCGTTCGCGCGGTACCTCGTCGCGCAGCCTGAGAAAATCATCGGAAAGCCGAACGCACCCGCAGAGGCCGCGGCGGAGGCGAGGAACTGGCGTCTTGAGGTTTTCATACCGCTATGATACCAATTATGGGCGCGGGGTACAAGTGGCGATCTCCCGGAGTTCGCCGGGCAGGATCGCTGCGCGCTGCCGTGGCGCAGAGACGGAAAATCTGCTATAATCGCGTCATGAAAGCCTGGATACAGAGAGTGCGAGAGGCGTCGGTCTCGATCGACGGCGAAACAGTGGCGAAAATCGGACAGGGCTGCCTTGTGCTACTTGGCGTCACGCACGCCGACACCGAGGCCGCGGCAGACAAGATCGCGGAGCGGATACCCGTGATGAGGATCTTCGAGGACGACAAGGGCCTCATAAACCGCTCGCTCGAAGACGTAGGCGGGTCGATCATCGTCGTCTCGCAGTTCACGCTCTACGCCGACACGGCCCACGGCAGGCGCCCCGGGTTCTCCAACGCCGCGCGCCCCGAGGTAGCGGAGCCGCTCTACGAACGCGTGGCCGCGAGGCTGCGCGAGAAGCTCGGGGCGGAACGCGTTGGCACCGGGCGCTTCGGCGCGTACATGCAGGTCTCGCTCGTAAACGACGGCCCCTTCTCGCTGGAGCTTCTCGCGTGAGCGCCGCAGCGTCCATATTCGAATCGCTCAACGAGGCGCAGCGCCTTGCCGCCGAGACGACGGAAGGCCCCGTCGAGGTGATCGCGGGCGCGGGCACCGGCAAGACGCGAACGCTCGTGGCGCGCTACTGCCACCTCGTGAAGAATCTCGGCATACCGCCGTCCTCGATTCTTTGCGCAACGTTCACGAACCGCGCGGCCAACGAGATGAAGAAACGCGTGCGCGCACAGGTGGGCGACCTCGACCTCGGCCGGATTTCCACCATCCACGCGTTCTGCGTGCAGTTCCTGCGCGACGAGATAGACGCGCTCGGCTTCCCGAAGGACTTCGTGATCCTCGATGTCGACGACGAACGGGACATCCTCGTGAAGGTGTTCGCGGAGATGGGGCTCTCTCTCCGGGACTGGACCGTCCAGGAGGCGATTGACGAAGTGCTCGAGGCGTTCAAGTTCCGCGCCGACTCCTATGTCGAGGACCTTGCGTCCGCGTCCGACGAGCTCGTGCGCAAACGCGCCGGCGAACGCAAGGAGGAACTCTTCGCGCGATACCTCTTCGAGCAGAAGAAGGCGTACGCGCTCGACTTCAACGACCTCATCAACTTCACGTCGTTCATCCTCCGCAAGTTTCCGGATGTGCGCGAGCGCTGGCAGAGGAAGATCGAATACGTGATGATGGACGAGTTCCAGGACGTCTCCAAGCGCCAGTACGACATAGCAGAATACCTCTCGGGACGCACGAAGAACCTGTTCGTAGTCGGCGATCCGGACCAGACGATCTACACGTGGCGCGGTTCGCACGTGAAGATGATGCTCGACTTCCCGAAGAAGCACAAGGGCACCACGCTCGTGAAGCTCTCCGAGAACCACCGAAGCACACCAGAGATACTGGCCGCCGCAAACGCGCTCATCCGCAACAACGAGGAGCGGTTCGAGAACCCCCTCTCCGCCGTGAAGAAGCCCGGGGCGAAGCCTGTGTTCCACCACTCGCGGAGCGACAAGGACGAAGCTGCGTTCATCGTAGGGCGCATCGCCTCCAGGATCAAGGGAGGCGCCGATCCGCGCGACTTCGCCGTGCTGTACCGCGCGCACCACCTCTCGCGTCCGCTCGAGGACGAGCTCGTCAAGGCGCGCATCCCTTACCGCGTGTTCGGCGGAACCCCGTTCTACCGCCGTTCGGAGATTCGCGACGCCGTTGCGTACATGCGCATGCTCGGGCGCGCCGACGACTGGAGCTTCCGCCGCACAGTCAACATGCCGCCGCGCAAGTTCGGGAAGAAGAAGATCGCTGCGCTAGAGGCGATGGCGAAGAGCGCAGGAACGTCGCTCTACGAAACCCTGCGCGCGAACATAGACCATCCGGCGTGGAAAGGCTCGACTGTCGCGCGATACATCGAGGCGCTCGACTCCGTGCGGGCCCTTTCCGCCGAGGAGGTGCGGTTCGACGACCGCGTGAAGCGGCTCCTCGATGCATGCGGATACGACGAGTGGCTTCGCCTCCAGAACGACCAGGAGCGCCTCGACAACTTCGCCGAACTGATGCGCGCAGTGCAGGCCGCGGCAGAGGACCCGGACACAACGCTGGAGGATTTCGTCGCAGCGGCCGCGCTTGCGGCCGACAAGGAGGCAGAGGGGTCGGAGAAGCCCGTCACGCTCATGACCGTCCACGCGGCGAAGGGGATGGAGTTCAGGGACGTCACCGTGTGCGGCCTCGACGAAGGCGTGTTCCCTTCGCGCCGCTCCGTCACGCCGGAGGACCTGGAGGAGGAGCGCCGCCTGGCATACGTTGCGGTGACTCGCGCGAAGGACACGCTCACCCTCACCGATTCGGAAGGCGCGGCCAGCGAAGGCACGTTCAAGTACCCGAGCAGGTTCATCTTCGAGATGGAGGAGTTCGTGGAGTTCGACGAACCGCTCGACGATGCGCTGCGCTCGGCGGCTCTGCGCCTTGCGGGGCAGCGTTCCGCGAAGCGTCCGTTCTGGCGCGAGCTCTACGGAGTGGGTGCGCGCGTCACGCACCAGTTCTTCGGCGACGGCACGGTCGAATCGGTCGACGAATCGGAGGGTGCGTACACCATCAAGTTCGACAAGCTATCCACCACGCGCCGCGTCGCATTCCAGGCACTGGGGAACACGTCAGGTCTGGATTCCAATGTCTGAAAACGACGCCTCGAACACGCAGCCGCCGCCTGGGCGTGCGCGGACCGTCATGTCGCCGCCGAGCATCCGCGCGAGCTCGCGCGATATGGAAAGGCCGAGGCCAAGCCCCCCGACAGTAGCGGTCATCTCGTCGTGCTCTCGGTAGAACCGCTCGAACGCGCGCGACATCGCCTCGGGGGACATGCCCGGCCCGCGGTCGGAAACTCGCAGGGCGTACATGCCGTCGCGCGAAAGAAGCTCGACCTCCACCGGCCCGTCGTCAGCCGCGTACTTGCGCGCATTCGTGAGCATGTTCACGAGAATCTGCTTCACCGCGTCAGCGTCTGTCGCGGCAATGCACGGTCCGCCCGCCGAATTCGCGAACGATATGCCGTGCGCCTCGAAGTCGCCGCGCATCTCCTCCACGGTGTCGGAAACAAGCTTGGCAACGTCGGTCTCCTCCGCGTTGACCTTGCGCGTCCCCTTCTGCAGGTGGGCGTAGTCGAGGAGCTGCACCACGAGGCGCGTCATGCGGGCGTTCTCGCGGACAATTGTCTCGACGGCCTTCCGACGCTTGTCGGGCTTGTCGTCGAGCTTGCCGCGGAAAAGAAGGTCCGCCCATATCTCGATCGAGGCGCAAGGCGTCTTGAGCTCGTGCGACACGTTGTCGAGGAATCGCGTCTTCACGAGGTCCTCCTCGCGCGCCTTGCGCGCCGCGCACACAAGCCTGAGCCCGGCGGCCGCGAGTATCAGCAGCAGAATAGCGAAGATGCACATCCCCACGACCCAGAGCCTCGGCGGCGGCTCGCGCCGGAGCGGATAGCCGTCGAACTCCGCGCCGAAGAGGTCGTTGCCGGAACGCGCCCAGAGCACATGGCGCGGCGGATCGCCGAACAGCATCATCCCGCGGCTCGCCCTGTTGCGTCCGTCCGTCGTCCACTCGTTCCAGCGCGACATATGCGCCACGCGCTCGACGACCTCCGGCGAGAGCCCGTCCTGCCAGAGGATCTTCCCGCCGCCGGCGTTCGTCCAGACGAACCGCCCGCGTATGGCCGCGACGGCATCCTGCGGATTCCACGCGGCGAGCGCGGAGTCTGGCGGCCCTGCCTTCGCGGAGTCACGCATCGCCTCGGCGAGCGACTCGATCCTCACGCGGTCGATCTCGGCCGCTCGCTCGCGCTCGACGCGGTCCTGCCGCCAGAGGTAGTTCGCGCCGATCCCCGCGATTAGAACCGCCGCCGCGCACGTCAGCGCGAAATACATCCCGAGGTCATGACTCCGCCCGGCCATGCAAACTCCCTCCATTCTGCAAACTGTCCCACATGCCGCTATTATAGCGGAACGATCGCCCGTGCCGCAACCACAAACGCAATTTTGTGCTTGCAGCCGTGCTGCTTGGCCTGCATGCTATATCGCGAAGCGCTTATCGGCGGAGGGCCGGCGACTAGCCGCCCCATCCTAAAACTCCGCTCTTGCCGCCTGCGCTTGGATTGTCTATACTACAGCCATCCTGCGAGGCGCATGCGCGGCGCGGGAACATAGTCCGGAAAACGG
>CAMORM010000181.1 GCA_946623785.1 uncultured Verrucomicrobiota bacterium | reverse complement strand
CCTGGTGCTTCTTGCCGTTGTTCAGGCACTCACGTCCGCACGTGCGCGTGTCGAAGAACTGCCAGAACGCGATGCCGGCGATGGCCGGATTGCCCCAGGCCGCCTCCGCCACAAGCGCGTTGTGCTCGGCCTGGAAATCCTCGGTGTCGACGGGACACGACGGGTCGCGGCTACCGTACTGCCCCGCGCCGCCCATCTCGGAGATGAAGAGCGTCTTGCCGGGATAGCGCTCGCCCAGGTACTTCGCCAGCCAGTCCACGCCGTAGCCCTCCATGTCGTGGATCTTCTGCTTGAGCTCGTCATGCGTCCCCGGATAGCCGTTGATCGTGCCGGGGTAGGTGTTGAACGCCACGAAGTCGGTGTTCGCGTGGCAGAGGTCGCCGCGCGTGCGGTTGCAGGCGAACGAGACGAGCCGGCCGGAGTCCTCCTCGCGGATCGTCTCGATCAGCTGGTCGACGAGCGTCTTGCACTCCGGCTTCGTGGAGTCGCACTCGTTGAGGAACGCGAAGATGATCACCGAGGGGTGGTTGAAGCTGTTGCGCACCATGAGCTTCGTCTGCTCGAGCTGCTTGGCGACGAACCCCGGATCCACGAGGTCGTTCTGCTTGCCGCTCTGCGTGTAGCGCTGCCCGTTGCCCCAGCCGAGCGACTCCTCCCACACCAAGACGCCCATCTCGTCGCAGAGGTCGAGGAAACGCTGCGCTTGCGGATAGTGCGCGCCGCGGAAGAAGTTGCCGCCCATCTTCTTCAGGTTCTGGATGTCCGTGAGCATGAAGCCCTCCGGCGTGGATGCGCCGAGCTGCATCTGCTGGTCGTGCCGGTTCGCGCCCTTGAGGAAGATGCGCGCCCCGTTGAGGTAGAACCCGCCGTTGCGCGCTTCAATCGTGCGGATGCCGAAGCGCGCCACGACGCCATCGTGGGCGACGGTGTGCAGGTTGGGCGCGTCCGGCGACCAGAGCTTGAAGTTTGGCACCTTCACCGTGGCGCGGCCGTTCTTGAAGGTCGCCTTCACCTCGCTCTTACCGTCAAAAACGAGCGTCGCGTCAAAGTCGCGATTCTGGAAGTTGACCGCCTCGATCTCCACCGTGCCCGTCTTGTAGTCGCGCGTGCGCACGAACAGCTTACGGTTGTCGAAGACGAGCGACACGCCGTGGTAGAACCCGCCCCAGAAGTGGAAGTCGTAGAATGACTGCGCAAGCTTCTGGTAACTCCAGTCGAAGCGGTTGTCGACGGCGGCGACGAGCGTGTGCGCGCCCGCCGCGAGCGGACCCGTCGCGAGCTCCACACGGCTGTACGGGAGGTCGTCGATGCCGATTGCGCGTCCGTCCACCCAGAACTTCCCATAAAGGCCCATGCCGTCGATGACGAGCCACGCGTTGTCCACGCCCTTCTCGAGTGTGAACGTGCGCCGATACATCGCTGTGCCGCGCTTCATGAACGTTTCGGGCATCGCGTCGAAGCACCCCGGCACGACCATTCGTCCGGTCGGCTCGAACGCCGGCCCGGCGACCGCCGTGACGGCGCGCCCCTCGTCGAAGCGGAACTCCCACGTCCCGTTGAGATCAAGCGCCATGGCGCCACATACGACCCCTGCAGCGGCCGCAACAATCATCTGCTTCATGTTCATCTTTTTATGTCCTTTCAGAAATTACGGAGAATGACTTGAATCGTCTGGGGGTGCGCGCCCACTTCGCGGCATACGACGGGGCACTTGGCGAGGAAGAGGAACGCAATCGGCTTGTCGGTGCGTTCGTTCATCGTCTCGAAGTTCGCCTGCCCCTTCGCGACAATCAGATCCGCCCGCGAGAATGCCGCGCGGAACGCATCGCCGCACGTGGCGTCCACCACCCCCGGCACGCCATCGTCATTTGAGACGACGCCTCCTGCGGCGAATCCCTCAGGATAGCCGCTTTCGGCAAGTTCGGCGCGTGTAAGGTCGTTGAACGCGGGCTTGCCGCGTACGGCAAGCGTGATCTTCTCGCGGTACGGCTCGATCAGCAGACGGTCGAACACCGCCTCGCCGCAGTTGTCGAAGATCCACAGAATCGACTTCGCCGCGTCCATGCGCCGTTTCAGCTCGGCGACAATATCGCCGGGAGGGATGCGCTCCTGCGCGTCCGCGGATGAAGCGGCAAGAGTGCCGCTTCCCCGAAGATGCGCCCCATTTCGGGAAAGCGACACTTCTGTCGCTTTCCGAACGCGCGTGCCGCAAATCGGCTTCGTAAACGCCTCCTTCATCGTCTCCATCGCCGCCGCGATGTCGAGGTCGGCGTAGATGGAGAAGTCGAGGATGTTCCCGGCGATGGCAAGCCGCAGGCGCTTCTCGAAATCGGATAATGAAGCGGCAAGAGTGCCACTTCCCCGAAGGGAGGGCGCTGTTCGGGGAAGCGGCACTCTTGCCGCTTCAGGGGTGTTTTCCCACCCCGGTATCTCATCCATCCGCTCCATCAGCTTCAGCGCCAGCTCCGTGGACTTCCTCTTCTCCTCCGCCCACGGATCGGGTACCGCGTCGCCGCTCGTCGCAAGCGCGTTGTCGATGAGCTGCCGCGCGTAACATGGCGGCGGCAGGGGATAGCCATCCTCCGCCGCGCGCCCGAGGATACGCATCCCCTCGGCGGCGATGCGCCCTTCCAGCGCCGCGTCGCCGCGCGCCGACCGGCGCGCCAGCTCCGTCGCGTTCCGCGCGAGGCACGGCAAACAATCTAAACAAGCCTTCAAACTCTCAGACCTTTCAAACTATCAAACCATCAAACTATCAAACTATCAAACCATCAAACTCCCTCGAACACGATCCGCTCGAAGTCGAGCGCGGCCTTCGCGTCGGCGTCCATCTTCGCCTCCGTGATCCCCGGCTCCAGCTCGCGCCAGATCTTGATGTCCTCGCCCACCTTGCCGCCCATACGCACGAACGGTTCCATGCAGACAGTCCCGTTGTAGCGGATGTCCTTGAGCGCCGTCGCGATCTCGTGCCACGGGGTGCGTCCGCGACCCGGCACGCGGCGGTTGCACTCGCCCGTGTGGAAGTGTCCGAGCAGGCCCTTCGTCGAGCGGATCGCCCCGCCGATGGAATCCTCCTCGATGTTCATGTGGAACGTGTCGAGCATCACCTTCACGGACGGCACGTCCACCTCCTTCACGAACTTCACGCCCTCCGCCGCCGTATTGAGCAAGTAGCCCTCGAAGCGATTCAGCACCTCAAGGCAGTAGTCCACGCCGCAGTCCTGCGCCACCTTGCCGACCTCGCGCACGCCCTTGACGGCGCGCGCCCAGTCGCCCGGCTTGTCGATGGGCTTCGAGTAGTCCACCGGCCAGTAGCTGTAGATACCGCCGCCAATCGAATGGATGCCGAGAACTTCCAAGTTCTTCAGTAGCTTCGTGAAGAACTTCTTCGCGTTGCGGCGCACCGCCGCGTCGGGCGAAGCGAGGTTCTGGTCGGCACTCGGACCGTGCCCCGCCGTGAGGAAGATGCCGTTGTCCTTCGCCGCCTGACGGAGATCCTTAAGAACCTGCCGACTGTAGCCGTTGATCGGCGTGCAGGCGATCTCGAGGAAGTCGAAGCCGAGCTTCGCGACCTTCTCGATGTACGTGAAGTAGTCGGCCTTCCACTGGTCCTCCCAGTAGGCGTAGTAGATTCCGTATTTCATTTGCAGATTCCTTTTAGGTGGTTGTTGGTAGTATCAATCATACATCGTATCCGTTCGGTTTTGTTTTCCATAAGAGCGCGAACAGCCCCGCGCCCACAACCGTTGCCACGACAACGGAAAGGAAAGGCACGGCCCAGCCGCCCGTCCGCTCCGCGAGAAAACCCATGCCCCATCCGCTGAAGAGGACGCTCCCGTAAGAGAAGAGCGACGTGAATCCCACGGCCGTCCCCGCAAAGCGGCGAGTCGCGATGTTGACGGCCGTCGTGCCGGTCATGGCCTGCGGACCGTAGATGCAGAACCCCGCGCCCGACAACGCCGCGACGTAGAGGATCGCGGAGCTCCCCGCAGGAATCAGCCAGAACGCTCCCATGAAAGCCGCCGCGCCGAGCATCATGAAGAGACACACGCGCGGCGCGCGGCCGCCTGCCAGGCGATCCGTCGCCCAGCCAGAGAAAAGCGTGCCGAGGATTCCGGCAACCTCAAAGCAGGCCACTGTCCAGCCCGCGCCCGCAAGGGACACGCCCTTCGCCTCCTTCATGAGCATCGGCCCCCAGTCGAGAATCGCGAAACGCGTGAGATAAACCATGAAACAACAAAGCCCCACCATCCAGATCACCGGGTTCAGGTACACGCGCCGCAGGGCGGTGTCGGCGGGAGGAACGCGCTGCTGCGCGTCCGCATGGGGAGCCGCCGTCTCGGCGGCGGTCGCGCAGGAGCGCGACCCTCCCATCCCCTCCTCCTCCGGCGTGCCCGGCAGCCACACCCACAGCGCCACCAATCCCACCGCCGCAATAATCGCCGGCGCCCAGAAGCACCACTTCCACATCCCTATGCCCACGCCATCGGCCCCGAGAGCGCCCAGCCCCATGATGTAGCCGCAGAGGATCGTGATGATTCCCGCGCCGATGGAGTGCGACGAATTCCAGAT
>CAMORM010000180.1 GCA_946623785.1 uncultured Verrucomicrobiota bacterium | reverse complement strand
GTAGTAAAATACACACCTCAAATGCCATGAAAGGATACTCGCAAATGAAACGGCAGGGTTTTGTCGCGTTTGGCGCGTTCGTAGCGTTCGCCATGTTTTCCGTTTGTTCCGCATTCGCGCAGGACGAGGAACAACCTGCAGAGAACAATGCGGCTGAGCCGGCCGCGGATGCCGAGGTTGCGCCTGCTGACGTGCCTGAGTCAAAGCAGCGCGGCTTCCTTACGTACTACTCGTACGTCCGCTGCGACGCCGTGAACGGTGACGTGAAGGTTCTCCGTCCCCGTACGGACGAACCTGTTCAGGCGAAGCTCGGCAAGTACTATCCGCTCGGCTCGGTCATTATCGCCGGCAGCAGCGGCGGCAAGCGCGGTGTGGAGCCCGCGTCCGCCATCTTCAACTTCGGCAAGGCCGTGATGGTCAAGGTGACCGAAGGCGCCGAGCTGGGCACGCGCGAGGCAGGCGACGACGACAAGTGCCGCACGATCGTGCTGCGCAAGGGGCGCGTAGAGCTCATCCTGCCGCGCCAGATGAAGGACGGCGAGTTCCAGGTGGCCGCCCCGCATTTCGTCCTCAAGAACATGAACGGCAACAGCTGGGTCGACTACGCGGCCAGCAACGGCTGCGACCGCACCACGGTCCACATGACGACCGGCCTGATGGGCGTTGAGGGCGCGCACTTCTCGATTGCGCAGATGCGTGCCGGCGACGAGCTCTGCATCACGACTTCGGAAGACGACGCGTTCTCGACGATCACGAGCAACGCCGGTATCTACAACATAGTCCTGGACCAGGGCATTCGCCGCGACAAGGACTTTGAGACGAACGAATACAAGGAGACCGACGTCAAGTACACCTTCGAGATGGCGCCGAAGTGCAAGGTCAAGATCTGGCGCCGCCGGCCGGCCGTGGGAGGGAACATGGTTGTCTCCACGATGGCCATCGACGCCACCGGCGCGATCAAGAGCCGCCGCGTGTTCGCCGAGAAGCGCTACAACATCAACTCCGGCGAGCTGGTCGTGACGCAGAAGGACCGCGAGGCGCTTGCCGCGGCCGCAGACCAGGTGGGCGAGGCAGAAGCGACCGACACCGTTGCCGTTACGGCGGCAGAGGATTCGGGCGAGGCCGCGACCCCCGCGAAGGACGGCGCAGCGGCGGCCGATTCGTCGGACGACCTCTTCTAATCCCGGGCGAATTCCGGGAATTAGCGTATCAGAGTAAAAACAGAAAGCCAGTTACACCGTGTTCATCCATCACTTCAACCGTCTCATCCGCAACAAATGGGTTTGGGGCGTCTTCGCAGTCATCATTTCCGCATTCTTCGCGTTCGACTTCCTGATTCCCCGCGGCGACGGCAACGTGCGCTCCGGAATGGCCTCCGGGCTGCTTGCGGGCGACGAGGTGAAGGCGGACGAGTTCCGCGCTTTCGCCAACGACATCCGCGGCTACGGCGAGAGGGCCCGCAGCAGCAACCTTGACGACAAGCAGGTCAACAAGGCGGCCTGGGAGAACATCGCGGCAATCCGCACGGGCGAGAAGCTGGGACTTGGCGTCTCCGAGGATGAGGTCCGCTCATCGATCCTGGACATGCCCTACTTCAAGGGCGCCTCCGGCTCGTTCGACATGAACGTCTACGAGCGGGTGCTCCGCGAGAACGGGTTCAACCCCGAGCTGTTCGAGCAGGTGCACACGCGCTCCATGTCGCTCGACAAGCTGGCTCGCGAGGTCGTGGAATCTGTCTCCTGGGTGTCGCCCATGGAGATCGACCGCGCGGTTCAGGACATGACCGACGTGTTCACTGTCCGCGTTGCGACCTTCCTGGACAAGTCCGCGACACCGAAGCTGGACGACGCCGCGCTTGAGAAGTACTACGAGGCGCACACGAACTCGCTTGCGCTGCCAGACCTCGTCTCGGTGCGCTTCATCAAGTTCGACTCGAACGACGAGTCGCGCTACACGAAGATCGCGATCCCCGACGAAGAGCTCCAGGACTACTACGACGCCGTCAGCGCGCGCTATGAAACGCAGACCACGAACGGAGTGGTCCGCAAGACGCTCGACGAGGTCAAGCCCGAGCTCCTCAAGGAGCTCCAGCAGAGCTCGCTCGTGGACGTTCTGGCCACGAACCTCATCGCCCGCGTGTTCGAGAGCGCATCCGGCGAGAATGCCGATGGCAAGGCCAAGGAGTCGATGCTCGACAAGATCGCCGCCGAGGAGAAGATGACCGTCCGCACGTCGCCGCGCTTTGGCGGCGAGGGTTCGCGCGTCGTGAAGGGCCTGATGGTCAGCGCCGAGTCGTTCGCCCCGGGAACCGAGGGGTTTGCCACGGCTGCGTTCGAGCTTGACCCCGAGAACGAGGATCTCCGCTATGGAATCGTCCGCGGCACGAACTGCGTGTTCATGATCGAGCGCGCGTCCTTTGTGCCGGCGCATGTGCCGTCCTTCGAGGAGGCAAAGGCCGTCATCCGCGACGATGCCGCCAGAGAGGCGAAGGAAGACGCGTTCAAGGCGTCTGTCGAGAAGATTGCCGATGCCGCGCGCGATGCGATCAAGGGCGGCAAGGCGTTCGACGCCTCGATGTTCGACGGCGCGACCGTTTCCACCGGAATGACGTTCACGGCTCGCATGCCTGGTTCGTTCCCGAACTCCGGCGCCGTGACTGCCGCCGCGAGGAAACTCGTCAAGGGCGAGCTTTCCGGCTACACCAGGGCTGGTGCGAACAAGGCCGTTGTCGTCTACATGGAGGACCGCAAGGCCGGCGATGTGTCGATGGCATCGACCATGGAAGGCGAGCTTCGCAGCTATCTCGCAAGAATGGAATATGGCGACATCTTCGCCGCGTGGAAGAGCTGGAACCTCGCGCGTCTCGGATTTACGCCAGGTGCCGGCTTCGAGACCGAGGATCCGAAAGCCGAAGAGCCCTCCGATGAGAGTCCTGTTCCGGAAAACTGATCCAGAGGCCGTTCTTCCCTCCTACGCCCATCCTGGCGATGCCGGGATGGACGTTCGTTCTGTGGAGGACTGCGTCATCCCTCCAGGGGGGAGGCGTCTCGTCCACACGGGTCTCGTGATGATCCTTCCGCCTGACGCCGAGGCGCAGGTGCGTCCGCGCAGCGGACTTGCGCTCAAGCACGGCGTCACAGTGCTCAACACGCCAGGCACGATCGACTCCGGGTACCGCGGCGAGGTCGGCGTGATACTCGCCAATTTCGGCGACGAGCCGTTTGCCGTAGAAAAGGGCATGAAGGTCGCGCAGATCGTCGTGGCGCCAGTTGTCCAGGCCGAGATTGCCGAGACCTTCGACGACGGTCCCGCGACCGAACGCGGAGCCGGAGGGTTCGGCTCCACGGGGAGAATCTGAGGTGAAGCCGGAATTCCTCCGTCGTTTCAGGTCCAGCTGGTTCGTCGAGCTGCTGACCCTTCCAGGCGACATCGTAGCGGGTTTTTTCCTGGTTGGCGGCCCTTCGCTTGAGAATGTCCGCTGGTGGTGGTTTGCGTATCTGGGAGCGGTGTACGCGGCTCTTTTCCTGGCCGGGAGACTGATGGCGTCGTATCGCGACGGCCAGGAGCAGTCGCGCGGCGGCAAGCAGGTCCGCGGCTTGTTTGGAGCAGCGCTGCACGGCCTTGGCGTGATTGCGGGAGCGTCGTTCGCACCGGCGTCCATCCGGGTGGAGGGCGTTCCGTTCGCACTCCACCCTGCGGCCGTGTACCTCGGCGCCTTGGCGGTGTTCCTGTATGCGGCCGCATCTTGCCTTGCTCTTTGCCGCGGCGAGTCCGGCGAGGGCCGCAATCCCGGCAAGGTGCATGCGCTGCCGTTTGCGGCCGTTGTCGTTGGCCTTGCGCCCGCGGTGCTTGCGTGGATGCCGATGGACGGCACGAAGCCTTCGTCGTTTATGCCGCTCGCGCTCTTTGCGTTCGCCCTTGCGGGGCTCCATGCGATGATGCTGTGGCGCGTGTACCCGCGATACGCGGACAAGGCGGGGCTTGAGACGCGCCATCTGCGCAATCTCATGCGCGTGCAGGCTGCGCTTGTCGTCGCCACGGTGTCGAAGGGCGAAGGCGCGATGCCCGCGCTCGCGGCGGGGCTTGGCATCTACGTGCTTTCGTCCGTGTTCAACTATCTCAGGAAGCCGCTGGAGGGAGGGATCCCAGTGTCGGCGTCCGAAGACGAGGCGGGCGGAGAATCTGCTTGAATCCACAGGAGACGAACATGCTGCTTCCAATCGTAAAATACGGCGACAAGGTCCTGCGGGAGAAGTCCCACGCGGTGGCGTCGGTCACGCCTGCCCTCCGGAAGCTCGCCGAGGACATGATCGAGACGATGCACTCGGCTGAGGGCGTGGGCCTAGCGGCGCAGCAGGTCGGACACAGGGAGTCACTGTTTGTGGTTGACGTTCCGCCGGAGTGCATAAAGGACCTTGAGGTGCGTGCGTTCAACGCGCCCATACGCATGCCGCTTGTGGCGTTTAACCCTGTGATTCTGGCCAGCGAGGGCAGCCAGCGCGACACGGAGGGGTGCCTCAGCTTCCCCGGGATGAGCGGGAGCGTGACGCGTCCCTTCGAGGTGACGCTCAGCAGCCTCGACATCGACGGCAACCCGCAGGTTGTGAACGCCCGCGGGCTCCTCGCCCGCGCGATACTGCACGAGTTCGACCACCTGAACGGAGTCCTCTACGTGGACCATCTCTCGGCGGTCGAGAAGCTCACGATGGCCGGCAAGCTCAAGAAGCTCGCCAAGGCCAACGGCGGCGCCCGCTAG
>CAMORM010000179.1 GCA_946623785.1 uncultured Verrucomicrobiota bacterium | reverse complement strand
CCGAAGAACCACGAGCTGCTCATCCACTGGGCGAGCGTCGTGGACATCGAGTAGCCTCGGCGCAAAGATGCGATATGGGATGCTAGGGGGCCTGTCCCCTTAGCATCCTAATATCATCCATCCATGCGCGCATCTTCACGGATTCGGGAAAATATGGTATGATACTGCCGCATGACGCATTGATTGGGTGATCGTGTTGTAACCTTGTGTCCGACATGGTGTATACAGGGCGAAAACACCATCCAAAGAAAGGAAGTGCCGAATGATCGAGATATCCAGCCAGATGCGCGAGTTCGTAAACTTCGCACAGGATGCCGTTGCAGGCAACGGCAAGAACAGCATTGCCCGCCTCGGCAAGCAGGAAAGCCGCTATTCGGCGTTCTCGATCAGCGCCGCCACCGACGGCGACAGCGTCGGCAAGCTGAGGAGATCCGCCGCCTCCAAGAACGCGAACAACATCGTCCGCACCAAGTTCCGCGATGCCGTTGCGCAGATGTTCGGTGGCGCGGACAAGATTCCGGAGAGTGTCCGTGCCGCGATGAACATGCAGGACTACGAGAAGGGCAAGCCCCTCACGGCCGACCGTATCCTCGACGTCTATGCCGCCATCAAGGAACACATCTCGGGACTGAAGAACGCGGCGCTCAACGACGGAACGCTGAGGGCCATCGACGTGGCCGACACCGCCGCCGACCAGTTCGTCGAGAAGTTCAAGGCGCGCTGCACGCCCCCGCCGAGCGCCGTGGCCGCGTCGAACCTCAAGCGGACGCTGCTGCTCTGCGCCGCGAACATCCTGGACGACGGCAAGGCGCAAGGCGGGAAGGAGGCGATCAAGGAGTTCGCAAAGGAACTGCACACCTCTTTCAAGTACACCTTCAAGGCGCTCGGGTTCGACACCGCGACGCACAAGGTCGACAACCAGCGCATCGAAAACCTCATGAAGGACGAACTGCACATGCGCCGTGCCGTGTTCGCGCTCCTGGACGAGAACGGCAACGTTGACGTGAACCGCTTCGACGCGCGGCTCGCGGTCTTCGGCGACGCACGGCTGAAGTACAGCGCGCCGGCCATCCTCAGGGCCAATCTCGAGACCCCCGGCCCCGCGGCCGTCAAGGCGTTGCGGCAGGAGTTCATGCGCATGGCCATCCAGGACGTCGAAAACGCCGCACGGAGCGAAGTCGATGCCTTCTTCAAGGCAAACCCCGACAAGATCCCCGCGGCGCTCAGGAACGACAAGCGCGAGGCCGAACGCTATGTGCAGCTTGTGCGGGCCTACGTCAACCAAAAGGGCGAAAAAGAGGCCGGCGCCCGCCTGGCCGCCGGCGACGCCAACGCGAAGATCGACGTCGCCGCCGCGCTCAAGGACTTCAACGGGTTCATGGACTCGATTTACGCCGCGGCGAAGGGCGACAAGGATCTTCTCGGGCTCATCGAGCGGTTCGCCGGCGCTATTACGTTCAACGGCGCGGGCGAGCGGCGTTCGCTCGAGGACATCAAGAAGAAGTTCATCGAGCCTGTCCGGGAAAACCTCCGGGAGTTACGCGCCGTGGCGGGCGGCAACGCCGCCATCCTGAAGGCCGGCGTGGACGCGCTCGTCCAGAGCGAGATGACGCCGTTCAAGAAAGGCGTCTTCACCAAGCTCGCGAACGGCGCGAAGAACTTGAGCCTGAACGGCCTCGATTCGGTTTCGGCGCGGTCCACGCCCATTGAAATCGCCAAGGCGTTCACGGGGCTGTACGCGCAGTTCAAGAAAGCGATGCCCACCACGGACTACAACGACCCGCTCAGCCGCGCCGAGCGCAACGCGTACACGCTGTTCTTCTCGGGCGTCGTCATGTCGAGGCTGGACGCCGACGCCAAGGTGCGCATGGTCATGACCTTCTCGTCCAAGGCGGCCGGGGACGCCAGCAACATCATGCAGACGCTCGTCACGGGCAGCCCCGACCTGACCCCGGCGGAGGTCTCCGACTTGCAGGAGACCACCCAGATGATGCGCAAGTGCTCGACGTTCATCGCGGACGACCTCTCGCTCGACGCCGACGTGTTCGCCCTCAACGAGATCGACGAGAAGATAACGGCAGAGTCGATCCCCGACGACGTCAAGGCGCAGTTTGCCGGTCTCATGAAGGGGCTACAGGAATAAGCGCATGGAAATGAAGGAACTGCTGGACGGCCTAGCGTCCAACCTCGGAATCGACAGCCTTGCCATCATCGGTGGCGAGGCTGCCATTGACATCGACGGCATGCCCGTGTTGATCACGGAGGCGGAGGACGACGCCCTGCTCGTCTCCGGCCTCGTCGGCGATCCGCCGCCGGAGGGATGCGCGGAATTCTGCAACCTCATGCTCGAGGCGAACGCCGGTTTCTTCGACACGGCGCCCTGCACCCTCGCGCGCAACCCCGAGTCCGGCTGCTACATGCTCCTCAAGCGCTTTCCCAAGGCGTCGCTGGACCCGGAGTCCTTCGCCAAGGAGCTTGCCTCGTTCGCCGATACGCTCGCCGACTGGCGGGAGTCGTTCCGCCCGGCGGCGGCCGCCGCCGCGGAAACGAAGAAGGACGAGTCTGCGATTCGCTTTTCGCCCGACGGTTTCATCGAGGCCTGACATCGCGGCGGCGAGCAAGAAATGTGGTGCAATGCTCTGTCGTGAGACCGATAGCAACAATGATAAGGATGTCATGGCAAAACCGAAAATAGTCATCTGTATGGGCAGTTCCTGTTTCGCGCGCGGGAACGAAAAGACCGTCGAGGCGTGCGAGAACTTCCTCGCTTCGCGCGGGCTCAAGGACGAGGTCGACGTGGATCTCGGCGCGAGCCTGTGTACCGGCAACTGCGCGGACGGACCGATCGTGGTCGTTGACGGAAAGATATACAAACACGTGGACCCGCTCGTGATGCGCGACATCCTCGAGGCGACGTTTCCGCAGAAAGGATAATGGGTAAGATATGGTCATGAGTCCAGTCTATACGACCGAGAACGAGTGCCAGGACTGCTACAAGTGCGTCCGGCACTGTCCCGTGAAGGCCATCCGCATTGTCGACGGCAAGGCGAGCGTGATCCCGGAGGCGTGCGTCGCCTGCGGCGAATGCGTGAAGGTGTGTCCCGCGCACGCGAAGAAGATCAGGAGCGACCTCGCGCGCCTGAAGGAACTCGTCGCGTCCGGCGCGAAGCTGTACGCGTCCATCGCGCCGAGTTTCGCCGGCTACTTCAAGGGCGTGACGATTGGACAGATAGCCGCCGCGCTGAAGGCGGCCGGTTTTGCCGGCGTGAGCGAGACGGCCCACGGCGCGGAGTCGGTGAGCGCGCATGTCGCGAAGCTCCTTCAGGAAACGGATGCCCCGCTCGTCATCTCGTCCGCCTGTCCGGCGGCTGTCGATATGGTGCGCAAGTACCTTCCCGGCTACGCGGCGTTCATCTCGCCGCTGCCGTCTCCCGTCCGCGCGCACTGCCGCCTCATCAAGGAGAAGTACGGACACGAGGCGAAGGTCGTGTTCTTCGGACCCTGTGCGGCGAAGAAGAACGAGTCCGACGCGCATCCCGACGAACTGGCGCTCGCCGTCCTCTTCCCCGCACTTGAGCAGTTCCTCGAAGAGCGGGGGATCAAGTTCGGCGAGGAGGCGGAGCTTGCGCTGGGGCCGGCCGAGGAAGGGCGCTTCTACTCCGTCGAGGGCGGCATGAACGATACGCTCCGCGACGGCAAGACGGACGTGCGGTACGTTTCCGTATCGGGCCTCGAGGACTTCCGGCGGATGTTGGAAGACTTCGATCCCGCGGAGTTCAAGCGCCATCCCGAGAAGTTCCCGCGCAAGCTGTTCGTCGAGGTGCTGGCGTGTCCGGGCGGCTGCGTGAACGGCCCGGCGATGCCGCGCGGCGCCTCGGGCCTCGCGACGCTGTTCGCGACGGACGCGACGGCGCCGATCCGCGCGTCGTCGGGGCGGTGCTTCACGCATTGCGGCACGTCCGCGTATACGGCGGCGGCGGTCGTGGACGACGAGCCGGACGAGTCCGCTATCGCCGGCGCGCTTGCGCGCGTGGGGAAGACCACGAAGGCGGACGAGATCAACTGCGGCGCGTGCGGCTACAACTCGTGCCGCGAGTTCGCGAGCGCGCTCCTCGCCGGGAAGGCCGAGGAGGCGATGTGCCACATCTACCTCAAGAAGAATTTCCAGCGGACGTCCAACGCGCTCATCAAGTACATCCCGGCGGGCGTCGTGATCGTCGACGCGAAGGGACTCGTCGTCGAGTGCAACCGTCTCTTCGCCAAGATGGCGGGCGCGCTGGAGGAGTTCGACGCGCTCGGCAACCTCGACGGGATCGGCATGGACCGGTTCATGCCCGACTTCGCGGAGCTCTTCGCGGGCGCCGTCGCGCACGGCAGCGAGATCGTCAAGTACCGTCAGCCGTGGAAGGACCGCATCGTGACGATCAGCGTGTTCCCGATCAGCGTGGGCAAGTTCGCCGGCGCGGTCGTGCAGGACGTCACGAAGAACGAGGGACGCCGCGAGGAGATCGCCGCCAAGGCGCGCGACGTCATCCGCAAGAACGTGTACACCGTCCAGCAGGTCGCGCGCCTCTTCGGCGAGCACATCGCCGAGACGGAGATCATGCTCAACGAGATCGCGGGCGCGTACGAGTCGCAGACCGTCGGCAAGCGCCTCCGCGAGGGCGGCAGCGAGGAATACCTCAATGGCTGACGACCTTTTCATCGAGATGGAGGCCGCCCAGTACACGAAGACCGGGCAAGGCGCCTGCGGCGACGACGTGCGCTTCATGACCGTCGAGAAGGAGAACCGTCACC
>CAMORM010000178.1 GCA_946623785.1 uncultured Verrucomicrobiota bacterium | reverse complement strand
AGTCGCACGCCTTCGCCGCCGCCTCGGCGTAGGAACGCGGCGCGGGCTTGTAGCCACCCGGCGTGAACGGCGCGGACTTCCAGAACCGGCGCATCCCGGCGCGACCGCACACGTTCCCCTTCGCGTCCACGCCGTCGCAGATGACCGTCACGAGCCCGCGCGCCGGGATCTCGCCCCACATCGGCGTGAGGAGCGCGGTCGGCTCCGCCGCCTCCATCACGTGCGTGCGGTGGATGTCGTCGATCGCCGTGAAGCGGTACTTCGCCGCGCCCGGCACCTTCTTGAACGCGAACGACGGCGGATACATGAACATCCACGACGCGCCGTTCCAGAACGGCTGGCCGTTCACGCCGGCCGGGCGCACGGGCTTCGCCACGTCCTCGGCCACGCGGCGCGCGAGCTCCGCCTTGTCTGCCACCTGCGCGTCCGCCTTGAACGTGACCTTCTTCATCCCGGCGGGCCACCAGCCATGCGTGCAGCCCTGGCTCCAGGTGATCTGCTTGCGCCCCTTGAGGTTGTTGTAGACGATCGCGATGCCGGCGGGCGGACACGTGTAGTCGCCCAGTCCCGCGCCGATCGTGACGGGACACGTCACGCGCTTCGCGAAGTTGCAGATGTCGTAGTAGTTGATCTCGTCCACGTGCGCGCCGAGGCCGCTCGAGGTGCGTCCGTACTTGAAGCCGTAGACGTCCGCGAGCGCGGGCGTGGAGCAGTCGACGCGCGAGAGGCCGGGCACGAGCGCGCCCATCCAGATGGTCTGCATGCCGCCGCCCGAGGTGCCGTAGGCGATGAGGTCCTTCCCGTTCCACTCCGGCAGCGTCTTGAGAAAGCGGAACATCTGGAGCGCGCGGAACACCATGCCGCGGAAGTGGTCCGGCGGCATCGGCCACTTGCGGTAGAACTGCTTGTAGTAGTCCGGCTCGCGGTCCACCTCGCAGCCGTGGCGGTTGATGTACATCTCGATGCCGTCCACGTGGTTCGTGAGCCAGCTCGGGCAGCGCTCCGGGGCGTCGTAGTAGCCGGAGAGCTTGCCCGTCGCCTTCATTCGGTTCGCGGCAGACGCCGCCTTGGGGATCACGAGGTAGCCGGTTGCGGGCAGGTAGCCCTCGGGCGCGTTGAGCTTCATGCGCCACAGGCGGAGCCCGGGATTCGCGCACGGGATCTCCGCGCGCTCGATCACCTTGAGCGGCAGGTCGTCGACGATCTTGCGCTCCGCCGCCCAGTGCGCGTCGAAGTCCTTCGGCTCCGGCCACGCCTGGAGCTTCTCGATCTCCACGCCCGCGCCGCCCTGGAAGAACACGCGCTTCTCCCATCGGTGATTCTTCGGGACGCGCTTCCCCGTCTTGTCCACGACGTTCGCCTCGATCTTCACGAATCCCGGGCGGTCGAGCGACGTGCGGATCACGAGCGGCTTCGCGAGCGACGCCTCCGCGCGCCCCTTCTCCGTCTTGCCGTCGTTCGCCGAGCGCACCCAGTCGATGAAGTACTCGCCGGACGGGATCTCGCCCTTCACGCCCTTCAGCTCGAGCGTGAAGACCATCTCCTCGCCCGCCGCGTAGAAGCACTTGTCGCCGTTGGTGCGCCCGAAGATGAGCGCGTCATCCCAGTTCACCGCGCCGTGCGCGGCCAGTCCGATCGCGCAAAGCGCGATTACGAATGTCTTTCGTGTCATGTCAAACCTCTCTCCTTGTCGCCTTATTTCACGACCTCGATTACCACATTTGGCGTATAGTCACCTTGTGGCTTTTCGAAGACTGCCAGTGGGATTGTGACGGAACCGTCTTCCCCGATCGTGCAGAGCGCCGTGACGTCACGCGCCTTGCCATACGGGAGTTGCCGCGCCTGCATGTGCGCGCCATCGACGATTCCGCCCTTGAGCGTGAGCGTCCGGAACCGTCCAAAGACGCCAAGCGGCTTGCCCGCCTCAAGCTTGGCGTCAAGCGTCACGTCGGCCAGGCACTCCACAAAACCCTTGCTGCCGACGACTCGCGGCAGAAAAGCGAGGGCAATCGCCCCGTTCGGGTAGCGGGCGCCGCAGACGAACGGCTTCGGCCCTTCGGCTTTCACCTCCGGGAGGGGAAGTCCGCGCGTCACGACCGCTGGTGCGCCTTGTTTCAGTGTCTTGCCGACTGCGGCGGTAAACCAGGAGCAGTCCTTGTCTGAATACGTCCACACGTCCGCAAGCGCCTCGTCGCTGCAGCGGGTCTTCAGCTCGGTGTCGTGTCCGAACGGCGGCGCGATTCTCTGCCAGGCCAGCGCGACGCAGTGATCGTTCGTGGTCGCCCCGGAAGACATGATCCCTAGAACATGACCAAGCCCCGCACCGATCACCGCAGCATCCTCGATGTTGAGCAGGACCGGGAGATTCCGTTCCTCGGCGATCATGGAGTAGTACGCGCAACGTTCGAGCGTCGTGACGTACTGGAACGGGAAAAGGATGTCGTAGGTGCGGAAGACGTCGGCTGCTGCCATCACGGCAAGATGGTCTTTGCGGTTCCGGCACCACGCTTCGTTCCCGAGGAGCCTGCCGTTGCACGCCTGCGCACAGCCGTGTTTCCTGTCAACGTCGTTAAGGGGGCTTCCCGGCACCCAGCACTGCTCGAGGATCAATCCGGGATAGACCTTGTCCCGTACCTCCGACATCAGGCGGCGGAACGCCACGCTGTTGCTGCGCCTGCCCCAGTCGATTTTCCAGTATTCGACGCCGGCATCCCTGCAAAGCCGCATTTTGTCCGCCAGCACATCTCGCACCTCGTCGTCCGTCAGCATCCTGCCTTTGGCCATGTCGCCATGCACATGCGCAGGTATCCACACGCCGATTCCCCTCCAGCCAAGCGACTTGACCTTCTCGTTCAGCGCCTTCAGTCTTTCCTCCGGCGTTCCCTTGAACGACGGGAATCTGTCGGGATGCGGGATGCAGGCCCCGCGCATTGCCAGGTCCTTTACGCCGCGAGTCGTTGTCCCGTATGGAAGATCCCATCCGGCGTCAAGGAGGAGATAGAGTTGGGAGCGATTATTTGGATAGAAGTGCGTTGCCCAGCCATCCTCGCCGAAAAGGACAGTCTCGTTCAGGTTGTCTCGCTGCAACGGCACCCCTTGATCTCCGGCGAAGACGGTCTTTCCCGCCTTCTGAGCCTTACGAAGCGTCGTGCCCTGCACCCCCCATGTGCACCAGTAGTTCGGGGGCGCGGACGTCGCGCTCAGGGCACGCGCCGCAAGCTGGCCAGATGCCAGCGCGCAGAACGCGATGCCGAAGACCATTCGTATCATGTCGTTCCTCTCTTCTTCACGTTCACTCGCACCACGAGAGGTCGACGCAATCGAAATCGCCTCCCTCGGCAACGAAAAGCCGCGTCTCCATCCGCCTGTATTTCGCGGCGAAAGGAAGCAGCCGGGCCTTCGCCTTGAGTTCGGCGAGTTCATGCCTCGCCTCATCCGCCGTCAGGGCAAGCTTCGCCTCTCCCACGAGCAAGGCGTCGCCGCTCGGCGATTCCGCCACCACGTCGATCTCCATCGGTTCCCGGCCCGAACCCGCGCCCCACCAGCGCGCCGGATTCCGCCATCTGCACGTCCCTCCGGGAAGCGGCTTGCGGAGCAACGTGTCTCGGACGAGCTCTTCCCAGACCTGGCCGAGAAAGGCGCGGAACGGCAGCCGGAGCGATTTCATGTCGGAAGGCGACTCGCCGAAATGCGGATCGGAATAGCGCGGAAGCGCAAAGGCGTACCAGAAACGCAGAAACGGATCGCATAGCCTGTAATACGATTTCTTGCACCCCTTGACGTCCGCTCCGAACGGAACTTCGCGCGCGACAAGGCCAAGCTCGACGAGTTTCCCCAAAGGACGACCCAACGCCGTCTGCGGGACCTGCAGCCGGGCCGCCATTTCGGACGGACGCGACACGCCCTGTCCGATAAGCGACAGGACGCTCGAAGCCTGCGCCGCGCCGTCCAGATCGTCCTTCAGCACATAAGCCGGTTCTTCGTGGAACAGTCCGTTTGGCGAGAATATCTCATCCCGCACCGTGTCCCACAGCCCATCCTCCCTCTGACACACTTCCCAGTACCGCGGAACTCCGCCCCAGACGGCATGATGTTCAAGGCGGCCGAGGGGGCTCTCGCCCGGAAACGCCTCCTTCAACCAGGGATAGCCAATGGGCCCCAGCCTGAGAATCACACGGCAACGTCCATACAGCGGTTCGGACTCGTCCATGACAAGTCCCTGCATCATCCGCTGGGAAGAGCCGCAGACAACCAGCTTCTGCCCCGACTTCGCCAGGCCGTCCGCAATCTTCTGCAGGACGCTCGGCAATTCAGGGGACTTTTCAACGAGATACGGCAACTCGTCAATGACAAACACGCTGCCGCGCGGGGCCTCGCGCTGCCACCGCTCGAAGAACGTCCGCCAATCGGAATACTCGACATCGGCAAAGCCAGCAAGGAGTTTCGCCGCGTCCGTTGCCATTCGCGCACGCTGCAACGCCGCCTCGCTTCTGTCCGCGCAGTATGAAATGACGTCCTCGCGGCCAGAAAGGACTTCTTCGAGCAACCGGCTCTTCCCGATTCGCCGCCGTCCGTAAACGCACGCCGCGCCACCTTCCGACATCGAAAGGAATTTCTTCAGCCTACGGCTTTCATCGATTCTGTCTAAAAACTTCATTGAACGTCCTCTTCAAGGATTATTCCGGACGGGAATTATTCCAAGCGCGCATAATCTTAACAAATGTGACGCGGATCCGTCAAGGGGGGGGGTGCACCGAGAGATTTATGCAGACACCCCAAAATTTCCGCTTGCATTTCCGA
>CAMORM010000177.1 GCA_946623785.1 uncultured Verrucomicrobiota bacterium | reverse complement strand
TCTACAAGCCGGACGGCTCGCTCAACGAGGCGTACCGCGTGCAGAGCTACGACACTGTCGCGATTGCGGAGGGGTATCATCCGCTCGTCGGTGCACCTGGCTACCAGATGTACTATCTTTGGACGATGGCGGGCGCACAGGGCCGCGGGCTCATCTCTTCGATGGATCCCGCTCATGCGTGGGTGAAGAACGGTTGAACGGTTGAAAGGTTGAAAGGTTGAAAAGGCTGCTTCTTGGGATAGACTACGGCACCGGCGGGTGCAAGACCACCGTCCTCGACGAGACTGGCGCGTTCGTCGGCGAGGCATCGACGGAGTTCCAGACCTACCACGATCATCCCGGATGGAGCGAGCAGGAGCCCGCAGACTGGTGGAATGCGCTCAGGAGCTCGCTCGAAAAGCTCGCGGCGAAGGGCGTCGACCTCAAGTCCGTCGCGGCGTGCGCGCTCGACGGCTCGACCCACAACGCAGTGCTGCTCGACGGCGGCTACCGTCCCGTGCGCCGCACGATCATGTGGACCGACCAGCGCGCGACCGCGGAGTGCGAGGCGCTGAAGGCGGGCTGGGGCGAGAAGGTGTTCTCGACGTGCTACCAGATGCCGGCTCCGACATGGACGCTCCCGCAGATGATGTGGCTCAAGGCGAACGAGCCGGAGGCGCTCGCGAAGACGGAGCACGTCCTTTTCGTGAAGGACTACGTGCGCTACCTGCTCACGGGCGAGGCCGCGACAGATCGCATAGAGGCGCAGGGCACGCTCTTCTTCGACATGGCAAAGGAAAAGTGGGACGACGATCTTGTCATGCTGTCTGGTCTGCGACCAGACAGTCTCCCACGCCTCATCGAGCCCACCGACCTCGCGGGCCGCGTGACGGCCGAGGCATCGGCGTTCACGGGGCTTCCCGAGGGAACGCCGGTTGTCTGCGGCTCCTCCGACAGCGCGGTGGAGGACTACGGCGCGGGCGCGGTCGAGCCGGGCGATCTCATAATCAAGCTCGCGACGGCGGGGAACGTCAACTCGATGACCGCCGAGGCGCACCCGCATCCGAAGACGCTCACGTATTCGCATATCGTGCCTGGCATGTGGTATTCGGTTTCGGCGACAAACGCCGCGGCGCTGTGCATGCGGTGGCTGCGCGATGCGTTCTATTTAGGGTCGGATAGGGTCGACTTAGGGTCAGGTAGCGTTGGGATAGGGTCTGGTGGAAATGACGCTAAGCGACGCTATGCGATTCTAAATGACTCTAAGGGACTCTATTCACTGATCGACCAGGAGGCCGGGGCTTCGCCAATCGGCGCGAACGGCGTCTTTTTCCATCCCTATCTCCAGGGCGAGAGGTGTCCTTACTGGGACTCGAACTTACGCGCCTCCTTCACGGGTGTGTCGATCTCTTCGACCAGGGGCGACTTTGCGCGTGCGCTTATGGAAGGCGTCGCGTTCTCGCTCCGCGACTGCTTCCGCACGCTCGAGGAGATGCGGCTTCCGGTGAAGCGCATCTTCCTCATCGGCGGCGGTGCGCGCTCGCGTCTCTGGAGCGAGATCGTCGCGAACGTCTTTAACCGTCCCGTATCCGTTCCGACGCCGGGCGATGCGAGCTTCGGCGCGTGCCTTCTCGCGGGCGTTGGAATCGGACTCTTCCCCGACGTGAAGAACGCCGTCGCAAAATGTCTGCATGTCGAACGCACGATCGATCCCGACCCTGCGGCGGCCGTGAAGTACGATCATCTCTTCACCTGCTACCGCCGCATCCACGACGCGCTCGCGCCTGTCTACGGCCCGAGGAAGGCGTCGTCATGACTTCGCGTCCGGTCAGATCTTGACGAGGCGTTTGCGGAGCGCGATTCCGACGGCCTCCGCCCGGTTCGCGGCGCCGATTTTCTCGAGAATGTTGTTCACGTGTTCCTCGACGCTGCGGATGGAAATCCCCAGCTGCACGGCGATGTCCTTGTTCGTGAGTCCGAGCGTCAGAGACTGCAAAACCTCGGACTGGCGGCCTGTCAGACTCGATACCGGCGGGTCGGTGTCCATCAATCCCTTTATCTCATCGCTGACGAATGTCTGTCCGGCGGCGACCTTGCGTATGGCGGCGACGAGTTCCGTGTTTTCGGCGCTTTTCATTATGGCCCCCGCCGCGCCGGCGGCGAGCGCTTTTGCGATGCCGTCGGAAGTCGCGTAGCTTGTCAGGACAAGCACCTTCGCCGACGGGCATTTCGCGCGGATTGCGCGCGTGGCCTCGATGCCGTCCATTTTCGGCATCATCAGATCCATGACCACTACGTCGGGGGACAGCCGTTCGGCGTCTCGCACGGCGATTTCGCCGTTCTTCGACTGTCCGACGACATCGAAGTCCTTTTTCGTGCTGAAGAGGGCTGCGAGTCCCATGCGTACGACTGCGTGGTCGTCAGCGAGAAGTATGCGTATTCTATTCATGAGTGTAAAATGTAAAATGGCATGTGTTGGTGTTTTCAGGTTTTGAGAGACAATACGACCGTGACGCAGGTGCCTTTGCCCGGCGTGCTGTCGATCTTCATTTCCCCGTTGAAGTGTTCCGCGCGCTCGGCCACGCCTTGAAGTCCGAAATGCCCCAGCTCCACGCCGGGTGCCGCGCCGGGGTCGAATCCGCATCCGTCGTCCGTCACGGAAAACAGCAGGCGTCCGTTTTCTATGCATCCCGCAACCTTGACGGAAGTCGCATTGCCGTGGCGGACGGCGTTCGTGACGAGTTCCCTTATGATGCGCAGGATCGCGAGGGCGGTAGTGTCGCTGAAAAGCTCGCGGTCGGCGGCGAAGCGCACCGCGAGCGACGCGCCGGAGAGGTGGGGGGCGAGAGTGCGGCGTATGGCGTCGTCCATCGTCACGTCGTCGAGCGTCTGGTTGCGCAGGTCCCACATGCAGTTCCTCAGATCGTTGCGGCACGATGCCAGAGACCTTGCAGCCAGATCGAGATGGCGGTTCATTTCCTTTGCGTCGCTGCGGGCGAAATCGCGCGCCGCGTCAAGTTCAAGCGAGATGCCCGTAAGCATCTGCGAAATCGTGTCGTGAAGCTCGACGGAGAGGCGCGTGCGCTCCTCGACCTTCAGTCCGGACGAGAACGATGCGAGGCGCTCGTCGGCAAGCTCCCGGCTGCGCCGGTCGATGTGCCGTCTTAACAGCGTGTTCCAGGCCAGCACGAAAAGCATCAGCGCCGCGATTCCCGATACTGCGAGAACGACGTTCGTGGTCGTCAGGAACTGCGGAAGCCTCATGACATTGGCGCTTTCGTCGTTTTTCGCAGTCACCAGCCAGTTGCCGCGCGGTTCGCCCGGGACGGCGTTGTGCGAAAGAAGCGTCATGTCGCGATAGAAGGCGCTTGCCGGAATTATGGCCGTGGATCCGATTTCGCAGCGCAGCCGCACGCTGTCGCCGGCGCGGAACGTTCCCGCCGGCCAGTCGAAGTCGCGGCGGATGACAACACTCCCGGTCTTGTCCCGGACGACGAACTGCGATTCCGTTTCCGCCGGGGGAACGGAGATGATGGCGTCGAACACGTAGACGCGCCCCATGGCCTTTTCCTTTATCGCGGCAAGCACGTCCGCCGACGAACCTTGAAGTTCGTCGGATGCTGCGGCCGAGAGCGCGGCGAGGGAAAAGACCAGGGAGATGGCCTTTGCGAACCTCATGCATAATATTATACTACATGACACCCCTGTATTGCACCCGTAATTTTACGGGTAGCGCAAATTCCCGGACAGGGTGTATAATATAACATGAATATGAGTGTCACTGTCGATATTCGCGCATTGTCGTGCGCATTGCTTCTTGCAGCGTCCGTTGCAGGATGTCCGGACGCTTTTTCCGCGGAAAAGTCCGTCCCGATGCTTCAGGGCGAGAACTGGTGGGGGCTCGGCGGCGGTTTCGGAAGGCGCATGCCTTACAACGCGGCGACCGACTTCAAGTGCGACCTCAGGGTAAGCAACTACGCAAACGCCGCCGCGTCGCTTCTCCTGTCCGACAAGGGTCGCGTCCTTTGGTGCGACGAGCCCGTGGAGGCGACGATCGGAGGCGGGACGGTCAAACTCGTTTCCGACGGCGCCGAGATCGTCCTTTCCGAGAACGCCGGCGCGACGCTCGCCGAGGCGTACCGTTTCGCGTCGAGGAAATATTTTCCGCCGTCCGGGGAGGAGCCGGAACTGCTGTATTTCTCCGCGCCGCAGTACAACACGTGGATCGAACTCACGTACCATCAGAACGAGAAGGACATACTCGCCTACGCGCAGTCGATGGTCGACCGCGGCCTTCCGCCGGGCGTATTCATGATAGACGACACGTGGCAGCTCGGGTACGGCACGTGGGAGTTCGATCCCAGACGCTTCTCGGATCCGAAGGGGATGGTCGGGAAACTGCACTCGCAAGGCTTCAAGGTTTTCCTGTGGATGTGCCCGTTCGTCTCGATGGATTCGCCCGCGTTCCGCCTTCTGGAGCACGGACGCTCCCCGGACACCTGCAAGCCGCAGCCTCGCGGGGGCTTCCACACCCGTCCGGGCGGACACAAGGCGCAGGCGGTGGAATGGTGGAACGGCGTAAGCGCGCTTCTCGATTTCTCGCATCCGAACGGAAGACGCTGGTTCGTCGGCGAACTCGACCGCCTGCGCAGGGACTACGGCGTAGACGGCTTCAAGTTCGACGGCGGGAGCGTCGGCAACTACACCGGGCTGGAGGCGCACGACAAGACGCTGACGGCAGTCGGGCGCAGCGCGTTGTACGGCGCGTTCGCGCTCGAGTACGCGGGCAGCGAATACCGCAACGCCTGGGGGATCGCCGGAAAGCCCG
>CAMORM010000176.1 GCA_946623785.1 uncultured Verrucomicrobiota bacterium | reverse complement strand
GGCGAGGAGGACGTTGTTCCGGCACGGTTCGTCGGGGCGTTGTCTGGCAAGGCTTCCTACCGCGACTACCTTGCTACGAAATATGGTCGTTACCTGATGACCTTCTGCGGCATCCATGTGAACTTTTCTTTCGGAGAACGGCTTTTGGCGGCATCTGGCGTGGACAAGAACGGTCTCTATCTTCATATCGCTTCCGGGAGTGTCCTTTGGGGTTGGATCGTCGTCGCCCTCACCGCTGCGAGTCCTGTGGCGGACTCGTCTTTATTCCTTCTTGGCGGTGGGGGCGGCGACACCTTTACCGGGTTCGCGTCGGTACGGTGTGGGGATCTCGGCTACTGGAACCATTTTACGCCGGTGAACGACTTCTCAAGCGTGGAGGCGTATGCGGAGGCTGTCCAGCGATATGTCCGGCGCGGGCTCATCGCGGCGCCGAGCGAACTCTACTACCCTGTGCGCCTCAAGCCGCGCGGCGCGAATCGTCTGGAGACGCTCGTGTCCAAGGGTATCGACCACATCGAGTTGAGGTGCGTGGACCTGAACCCTTTCGCCGGGGGGCTTGTGGACGCGCGCGATGTGACGTTCATCAAACTCTTCTTCCTTTGGTGCGCGGCGCGTCCAGCCGCCTGCCTGACCGAACGCGACCAGGTTCAGGCGGTGCGGAACTTCAAGAACGCCGCGCGATACGACATCGACGCCACACGCATTCTCCTCCCCAACGGCACGTCGGCGTCGGTGCGCGAGACGGGATTGCGCCTGCTCGCGTCAATGGAGGGGTTCTTCGCGGGCTTCCCGTCGGAAGTCACGGGAATCCTCGCCTTCGAGCGCGACAAGCTTGAACACCCCGAAAGTCGATACGCGGCACTCGTACAGGAACGCTTCTCCGGCACGTTCGCCGAAAAGGGTCTGGCGTTGGCGAAGAAACTGACGGAGGCCGCTGATGTGTGAGATGCTTGGAATATCTGCGAAGCGCCGCCGCGAGATGAACGCCGTTCTGCGCGAGTTCTTCTCCCATGCCGAGCGGCATCCGCACGGGTGGGGGCTGGCACGGTTCGGCGACGGCCACGCGCCATCGATCGAGAAGGAGCCGGTCAAGGCGACGGAAAGCGAACTCCTCGGAGGAATCCTCGGGGAAAGGATCGAGGAGCGAGCGCTTCTCGCGCACATCCGGTTTGCGACGGTCGGAACAATGGAATACGCGAACTGCCATCCGTTCTCCGGGGCGGACGATTCGGGGCGCGTGTGGACGCTCGTCCACAACGGGACGATCTTTTCCGGAGCCGTGCTGAACGATTACATCGGCCTGCAATTCGGCGAGACGGACTCGGAGCGTATCCTGCTGCACCTGATAGCCCGCGTCAATCGCGCCCAAAGTTCGCGGGGACGTCCCCTGACGGGGTCTGAACGGTTTGACATCCTCTCCTCGGCGATCGCGGCGCTCGCGAAAGGGAGCAAGCTGAACCTCCTCGTCCATGACGGCGAGTTTCTGTACGCGCATACGAACTTTCGCAATTCGCTCCACTACCTGGCGGAGGACGGCGCGGTGACATTCTCCACATGCCCGCTTTCGGACGGCGACTGGAAACCGGTGCCTTTTACGCGGCTTGTCGCGGTCAAGGACGGCGAGTTCGTCCGCGAAGGTACGCCTCACAGGAACGAATACATCTACAATCCGGACGACTACCGCCTTGTGTACATGAACTTCGCGCGGTTGTAGCCCTCATGCTGAACAAGGAGAAACCATGACAATCAAGTATCAAGGTAAAGAAACGACGACCGACGCGACGACAGTCGCGGCGTTTCTGGAATCGCTGGGTGTGAAAACGAGCGAGATTGTCGCAGAATACAAGGGGGAGATACTTTCAGGCGCGGCCGCGCTCGCAGCCCAGCTGGAGCAAGGCGCGGAACTCAACGCGTTTCGCATTGTTGCGGGAGGTTGACATGGGTGCGAACACCTATCTCACGGAACGCGAGCGGCATATCCTGGAAAACGCCAAGGTCGGTATCGCCGGAGCGGGCGGACTCGGTTCGAACGTGGCCATGCTGCTCGTAAGGGCGGGGATGAAGAAGCTCGTCATCGCGGACTTCGACGTCGTCAACGAGTCGAACCTCAACCGCCAGTTCTTCTTTCGCCGCCAGCTCGGCGAGAAGAAAATCGCTGCGCTTGCGGAGAATCTGCGGATGATTGAATCCGACCTCGACCTTTCCCTTCACGACGTGCGTCTGACACCTGAAAATGCAGACTTTGTGTTTGCAGGGTGCAACGTTGTCGTCGAAGCGTTCGACTCGGCGGAAGCGAAGGCGATGCTTCTTCATTCGCTTTTGCCGACAGGCAAGCCGATCGTGTCCGCCACGGGGCTTGCGGGTTGGGGCCGGTCGAATGATATCCGTGTGCGAAAGGTCGGGCGCAATCTCATTCTTGTCGGCGACCAGATGCGCGACGTGCGCGACGGCTTCGCACCTGTTGGCGTCCGCGTTGGTATTGCCGCCGCGATGCAGGCGAATTCCGTTGTCTCCCTTTTGCTCGGAGAAGCCCCGTGAAGTTGCCGCCGATCGCAAACAGGCCCTAATGGGGCCATAATGGTATAATATCCGCCATGGCTTCGAATCATCAGGAAGACGCACGCAAGGACGCGAAGGCGAAGCGCCTCCGCGCGTCGTTGCGCGAGATCGGGAGCGCCGCCGTGGCGTTCTCGTCGGGGGTAGATTCCACTTTTCTCCTAAAGGTGGCGCACGAGGAGCTTGGCGACCGCGCCGTGGCCGTGACGGTGCGCTCGAGCACATTCCCGAAGCGCGAGCTGGACGAGGCGGTGGCGTTCTGCCGCGCGGAGGGAATCCGTCACAAGATTATCGACACGAACGAACTGGATATTCCCGGATTCTCGGAGAACCCGCCAGATCGGTGCTACTTGTGCAAGAAGTCAATATTTGGAGAAATTATGGCGTTTGCGCTGGCGAACGGTTTTGCGGCAGTGCTGGAGGGGTCGAACATGGACGACGACGGCGACTACCGTCCGGGTATGCGCGCGATCAGGGAACTTGGTGTGAGGAGTCCGCTTCACGACGCCGGCCTTACGAAGGCGGAGATTCGCGCACTGTCGCGTGAAATGGGCCTTCCTACGGCGGAGAAGCCGTCGTTCGCCTGCCTCGCCTCGCGCTTCCCATACGGCGAGCACATTACCGCCGCTGGGCTTGCGCGCGTGGAACGCGCCGAGCGGTGGCTGCGTGAAGCGGGACTGGGGCTCTCGCAGCTGCGTGTGCGCTCTCACGGCGAACTGGCGCGAATCGAGGTGCCGCCCGACGACATCCCGCGCCTTGCCGCGCGCGCCGCCGAGATCGCGGCGGCATTCAAGGGCCAGGGCTTCGCATACGTGACGCTCGACCTTCAAGGCTACCGCACCGGCAGCCTGAACGAGACGCTGGCCGCGAAAGAAAGAAAAGCAGGTGAATGATGCTGGCAATCACACGAGAAGAGGCTTTGGACTTGCTTCGGCCGGAACGGCGCGCGGAGTTGCGCGCGCGGGCGCATGAGGTGACTGAACGTTGCGTGGAGAAGCGATTCGATTTCTGTTCCATCATCAACGCGCGTTCGGGACGCTGCTCCGAAAACTGCAAGTGGTGCGCGCAGTCTGCGCACTGGAAGACGGGGTGCGAGACATACGGCTGGGTGGGCACGGAAGCGTGCGTGAAGGCCGCGAAGGAGGCCGAGGCGAACGGAGCTGACCGCATCGGAATCGTCACGTCCGGGCGATGCCTTTCGTCGGAGGATGTCGAGAACGTCTGCGCGGCGCTGAAGGCGATGCGCCAGGTGACGGACATTGGCCTCTGCGCGTCGTTGGGGCTGCTCTCGGAAGACGACCTCGCGCGGCTGAAGGCGGCGGGCCTCCAGCGTGTTCACTGCAACCTCGAGGCCGCGCCGTCGCTCTTCCCGTCGCTTTGCACCACGCACACGACGGCGGACAAGCTGGCGACGCTCAAGGCGGCCAGGCGGCTCGGTTTTCAGATCTGCTGCGGCGGCATCCTCGGGATGGGCGAGACGGACGAGCAGCTTGTGGAGTTCGCGTTTGCGCTGAAGGAAATCGCCCCCGACTCCATTCCGGTCAACGTCCTTCACCCGATTCAAGGGACGCCGCTTGGAAATCGCGGAATCCTCGATCCCGAGCGCGTCGTGGATTCTGTGGCGCTTCTTCGGATCGTCAATCCGTCCACGCCGCTCCGCTTCGCGGGCGGCCGCCGCGACATGAGCGACGAGACGGCGGCGAAATGCATCTACGTCGGCATGTCGGCCGGCATCGCGGGGCCGCTCCTCACCACCCCGGGCGCAGACTTCGACGACGACCGCGAACTGGCGGCCCGCGCGGGCTATGCCGTTGGCCGCCCCCGCCGAATTTGAGGTGAATTTGAGGTTGACGGCGGCAGCGATTTTGGGTTAACCTATCGCGCATGGACGAGATTCTCAAGGACTACTTTGAACTGCTGCGCTTCCCGTCAGTGGGGGCCGACCCGAGGCACCTGCGCGACTGCGTGGACTGCGCGATGTGGATCAGGCGTTGGCTTGCGGCGCTCGGCTTCAAGGGCGAGCTGCTCCAGGCGCCGGGGATGCTGGGCACGCCGCCCATCCTCCTCGCCGAGCGCAAGGGCGCCGAGCATGCGCCCACCGTCCTCTTCTATGGCCACTACGACGTGCAGCCGCCGGATCCGCTCGATGCGTGGGAGACGCCGCCGTTCGAGCCGACCCGCAAGGGCGATGGCCGTGTCTACGCGCGTGGCGCGCAGGATGACAAGGGCCAGTGGTTCTCGTTCCTCTGCGGCCTGAGGCGGCTCGTGGAGACCGGTACCGCCCTCCCCTCGCTCAA
>CAMORM010000175.1 GCA_946623785.1 uncultured Verrucomicrobiota bacterium | reverse complement strand
ATCCTGTTGGTTTTCCTCTGGTTTCAAGCGTTCAGAACGGCAGTTCAAAGTCGGCGACGCCGTCTTTTGGCGCCACGGTTGCGTCCAGGTAGCGCGATTCGCCAACGGCAGAAATCTCGAACTGCGTTTCTTCGCCGTTTACGAAAAGCGATTTTGGCGTCTTCCCCTCGGGAAGAAGAATGTGCGCGACGATCTTCTTCGCCGGACTCCGCAGATGGTAGCGCATTCCCGCGTCCGTCTGCACATAGCGGACATCGACGTACTTCTTCGTCAGTTCATAGCCAGTCACATACCTGAGCTCCGTGTAGGACGTCACGCACCAGCGCGGAGAAAACTCGATCACGTCGAAACCCGTCCCGGCATCGACGATCCCGGCAAGCCCCTCTTCAATGGCGTCAAGAAACGCCGCCGCGCCCCATGCGCTCGGGCCGGCCTCCTCCGAAATGGATTCGCCCGTCGTGCGGTTGTAGAGGAAGTAAAGCGCCTTGTCCTTCTCAACTTTGTCGATCCATCGGGAAATGACATCCCAGCCGTATTTCTCGCGTCCGTTCCTGAAGGCCCCCTTTGCGAGTTCACCAGCGGTAAACGGCGAAATCGCGCCGTTCACGTACTCGCCCGGCTTGTACCTGTTGAAAGACGGCTCGTAGGCCGGGTCGATCGTAAAGAACTCCGAGAACGTACCTGCCGTTTTGCCGCGCTCGATGAATGCGTCGATTACGGCGCGACACTCGTCGCCGGAGAGGATACCTCTGTTGAGCGCGTAAGCGTCGGAAAGCGAAAGGCGGTTTGCCTCGTTGGGATCAATCGGCTTCGCGCCGCGCACAGGCAGCTGGTGAACGAAAAACCTTCCGTTCCATAGGTGCTTCATAATGCTTGCCTTCAGCGCCTCGGCACGTTTGCGCCACGACGCCGCCTTTGCACCGTTGCCAAGGCAATCGTTGAACCACGCCAGCTGATTCATCGCCTGATAGACGCCCGTGTTGTCGCCGTGCATGGCGCAGAGCGGTTTTCCGGCGACGCGTCGGTCGCCTCCGCTCGCCGGATCGTTCGTAAAGTCCCACGTGTCGATGGTGTAGGGCCGGATGCAGAGACCGAGGGCCGCCTCCCAGCGCATCGGATCGCTCGTCTGGTAGTCGATGCCCTTCTCAAGCGCGGGCAAGACGGACGCAAGCCATTTGTCGTCGCCCGTCATGCGGTAATACTGCCACGCGCCCTCGACGACGAGATACTCGATGTCCGCTTCAAGCTCAAGACGCACAAGAGCCACGTTGTCCTCTGGATAGAGACGTGAGGATTCCGGGCCGACATACGTCCAGTGGTAGTCGTCCAACTGCTTGACGAGCTCGAAGAACTGTCCGTCGGCGCGTTGCGTGTCTATAATGAACTGGAGGAACGACAGCGGATCGTACTCCCAGTGCTTCCATCCCTTCATCTGGTGTACGTGGTCGCGTATCCAGTTGTGGTTGCAGACGATTACCTTGCCGTCCAAGAAAAGGAGGCGACGGTTCGCCATGACCGTCTCGCGCATCTTCTGCAGAAACATGCCGAGCCGCGCATCCGACGTGGTGAGGACGCCGGGGAGCGACAGCTCCATGTTGTTGTAGGTGCCGCACTTCACGTTGCCGCACCTCATGCGCGGCAGCGGATTCTCGAACGGTATGCGGCAAGAAGCGTTGATTTTCAACTCCAACGGATTTGGGCATTTTGGCTTAGGCAGCGGCGGCAGATCCGCGGACGCGAACGCAGTTAACGAAATCAAAACCAGCATTAGCATCCACTTCACCGACTTGCAGCAGTTTTTCTCTGTTTTCATTGACTATTTCCATTCTTCCGTTGTCCTATGTCTGACTGGTTAAAATCGACAAAACCCGTTTTGAATGCCGGCGATTCGGGCTTTAGGCGGAAGTCGCGACCCGCCGCGTCCTTGAAGAGCGGATCGGCATAGACAGAATTTATGTCTTTGCCCATCTTGCGCCAGGCATCAAGACTCCTCCCGCCGCCGAACTTGACATCACCGACGGAAAGAGCGGGATTGAAGTAGACGTTTCTGTCTGCCACGAACGTCACAGTCGCCCCCTCCTCGTTGGCCTTTTTGTTGTTTCCCTTTCTATGGACGGCGTAAGGAGTCGCGGCATCGTTCCAGTTCCCCGAATAGAGATTCCCCTCTGTCCAGTAGAAGATGTTGTTCATCAGTTCGCACGAAACGTGCGGCTCAAGGCAAGTTCGCGTGACCTGATCTTTCTTTCCGAACGCAAAGATGTTGTTGCGCACGGTGATCTCCTTCGCGTAGTGGATGTCGTACGGCGCAAACTTCGTGTCGTATACTACGTTGTTCTCGACAAGGATTCCCGCGGAGCCCTCGTCCTGGTAGATGCCCCAACCGCCGTAGGCACGTGCGTCGACGCCGTGAATGCGGTTGTTCGCAATGCGCGTGCCGCTCGAAGGACCGAGCGTGTAGATGCCGCCCATGTCGGAGAGGAGCCCCTTGCCGATGTCATGGATGTAGTTGTGGCTGATCTCGTTTTCGCGGCATACGCTCGGATAGTAGCCCCAAATCCAGCCTGCGGAAACTCCAGTGTAGTATCCGTCGTGGATGTGGTTGTGAACGATTCGCGTCCGCTCCGCGTTCTTGAGAAGAACGCCGACGGCAGAACGGAAGTCAAGCCCGTAGGGGCCGATTTCGCAGTCTTCGATGACATTGCCCGAGTTCAGTTCAACCGCAGGACATCCGGCAAGGCCGCCGTCAAGCCGCACGCCGCCAGCGCCGAGGCGTGTCATCGCGCAGCGCGAAAAGACGTTTTCGCGCGAACCTTTGAGGATGTCAACCGCATAGCCGCCGATATCCGCGAAAGCGCAGTCCTCGAAGCGGCAGCGCCGCGCGCCGACGAGCCGGATGGCGGCAGATACGGTCGCCGAGCCCTGCCTGTTGTTGACATCGTTTGCCGGAAGCTCAAACTGGGAAAGTTCAAAGCGGACGCCACGAAACACCACATCCTCTACGTAGCGGCCGTCCTTCTCCGGCGTTCCTTCCAGTGAGACGAGAACGGGGCAGAACGGCACTTCCGCCTTGACCGTCTCCGGCGTCTCGCCTAGCATTGGCCTGTAGTGGACTCTTCTCGCGCCATATTCGAGCCACCATTCGCCCGGCTCAGTCATGGCGGCGGGAAGGTTCTCAATCGTATAGATGCCGCGATTCCCGCCCGCCTTGTTGTTCGACCATCCGGTGTCGAACGCCTTCCCTGCCGGCGTGACGAAGGTCACCTTGTTCGAAACGGCGTCGACAGACGCGACGCGCAGGTGCGTGTCAGTCCAGAAATGGAAGCAGACGATCTCTGCGTCTTTCAAGTTCGCCCATTCTGGATTTAACTCCTTCGGGTCGTAGAAAAACGACGGACGCGGCGCGTTGTAACTCGCCCCCTGCGGAAGATCGTCGTTGACAACCGTGAAATGCCCTTTCTTCGGAAGCCGCGCACGCGGACGCATAGCTCCGTTAACGCGCATCAAACGAAAACCGTCGGCCCTGTCTGGCTTGACCCACGGCACGGGCGCAGACCACGTACCGTCTGGCTCTACACGCCAGCCCGTGACTGGACGCGACCCGGAAATCACGACGTCGCCATCTGCAACATACGTGACACCCGAATCCTCCGGCGTAAGTACAAGCGGTTTTTCAAGGCGATGAACGCCGGACGCAAGTCGCACGACGGCTGGCTTCGGCATAGTCCGCGCCGCATCCCGCGCCGCCTCGACGGATGCATGCCGACACTCCCCGGCGATTTCGTCCGCCGCCGACACCATCGTGAGCAGCGATGCTGCCGCGATTGCAACTATCCGTTTTTTAATCATTACATCTGCATTCATTAGATTGCCTTGTATGTTATAACAAATGTATTATACTACACTGCCTTATTTATCTTCTCTCAGCACTTTGATCTCCTTGGGAACTTCGCAGACGAATTCCACCTTGCCATTTACGCGGCGCCAACCGGCCTTGATTTCGCCGAACAGAGTCTTGTGCGTCGCAACAAAGGAATCAACGCCTTCGAGAACATGCGGACGGAACGCGATTTTCTTAAAGCCAGGCTCAAGCGGAACGATTCCCGCCGCGTATTCGTAGGCCCACGCCGAGAGGTCGCCGAACATGATGTGGTTGTGCGAGACAGGCGTTCCGCCCGCCGTGTCGTCGAACGACTCGAGGAGCGTGTCGTTGTCCTTCGTCCAAATCGCCCACCCAGGGGCGTCCGGCTGCGTAAATATGCGCCAGGCGTCGTCTATGTGTCCATAGTCTGCGAGGACACGCGGGATCCACTTCGCGCCGAGAATGCCGAACATGGCCTTGTGCCCGTTTTCGCGGATTCGGCGCAGCAGCTCCTCGGCGACCTTTTTTTCCTCCCCGTCCGCGCAAAGCCCCTTGAAGTAGAGCGGCGCAGCGAGAGAGGTAGGCTCGCCTCCCGCGTAGATGCCGCCACCCTTGTAGAACTCCCTGTTGAAAGACGCCTTGATCTTTGCCGCCTTTTCACGGCACTTCGTCGCAACCGACGGTTCGCCAAACCGATCCGCCCAGAATGCAGCGCGGCGATTAAACTCGTAGACATAAGCGCTGTCCGTCAGGAGCACCGGCGCGACCTTCGTACCTTTTGGCGCACACCAGTCGCCAAGCCCATGTTTTACAAGCCCGTCTTCACGCGCCTTCCCGCCGACGAAAGATAGATACTTCTTCATTGCGTGGTATGCCTCGCGAGCCGGGGCGTCATCCCCGTAAAATCGGTATATCTGCCACGGAATCTCAAAAAGAATGGCGTCGTATGCCGGTCCTGAACCCCAGCCATATCCAAACTTCTCCGTGCAGGGAAGAATGCA
>CAMORM010000174.1 GCA_946623785.1 uncultured Verrucomicrobiota bacterium | reverse complement strand
CCTGGGGTGGGGGCAACCTGACCGCCTGGACGGTCGAGTCGAGCGCGACGGGCGAAGATGGGACGTGGCGAACGGTGTCCGATGTCACCGACTATGTGCCGGCAATCGAATCGTCCAACTACGCAAACGGCGACGCCGCAAAGCCGATGGCGCTTTTGAGCTACACGCAGACTGGCGTCCGCAACCTCGCGGACACGTTGGCCGTGCAGGTCGATTCGGGCGCGACCCTTGACTTCACGGCGAAGACGGGTGGGCAGACGATCGACCGCATCGTGTTCGATGTCTCCGCGGGAGGCGGAACGCTGAAGAACGTCGCCGCAGCTGCGGCGGGTGTGCTGGAAATCGTCGATGCCGAGGGTGCTCTGAACTACGGACAGCCGCTGCCGCTCGTCTTCGACGGCGTGTCGGGCACGGAAAACTTCAAGAACTGGACAGTGACGGTGAACGGCGAGGCCGTTGAGCGCGAACTCGTATTCCGGGACGGCGCGCTTGCCTTCAACATCCCCGGATTGGTCATATTTGTCAGATAGGGGAGTTCTATGGAAAAAGCTTCGCTTTGCGTTGCTTGGATTCTTGGGGTGTCATTTGGAGTCCAAGCTGGAATTGAAAATGCGCCGATAGAGACTGGTCCTGACCGGAATCCCTCTCCGCTGCGTGTCGACTTCAGACGGATCGGCACGCTGAGGCCGCGTTCATCGCGCGAGATCAAATCATCGCCGTTTATGATCGACTGCGGTACGATGGATCGCGACATGGTTGATTTCGAGGAGGTGAAGGACTATCTCGAGCCGCTCGGCGCCAAGGAAATCCGTCTGCAGGCCGGTTGGGCGAAGACGGAGAAGGTGCCCGGGAAGATCGATTTTGCGTGGCTTGACAGAATCGTCGACTGGGCGCTTGCGAGGGATATCGCCATCTATATGGAGACGTCATACGGAAACCCGATCTACCCGGGTGCCGGCGGCATGCATTTGTCCGCGGGAATTCCAAATTCGGATGAGGGGCTTGCCGCCTGGGACCGCTGGATTGAGGCTCTCGCGACACATTACAAAGGGCGGGTATGGGACTGGGCGATGTGGAACGAGCCGGATTGCGGATGGCCCTATCTCAATCCCGCCAGTCGCATTGGCGAGTTCAACGTCCGTACAGCCAAGATCATCAAGCGGATCATTCCCGGTGCGCGGCTCAACGGACTTTCGCTCGCCAACCACGAGCCGAGCCAGACGACGTACTGGCAGCATGTGGATGCGCTCGGCAAGGACGTCGATCTGTTCGATACGCTAGTCACGCATCTTTACAGCCCCAATCCCGACTGGGACTATCCGAATATCATCGTCCCGCGCAAGGAGATGCTGGCGAAGTACGCCCCGAAGTCGGTCCTTAGGCAGGGCGAGAGCGGTGCGCCGTCCGATTGGCTGGAGGAACTCGGGCTCCGAAAACATGCATGGAGCGAGAGCACGCAGGCCAAGTGGGACATGCGCCGCATGATCGGAGACGTCGCACACGGACATTTGTCGTGCGTCTTCCAGATATGCGACATGGTTTACAATGACGAGAAGTTCCATCGCATCAACCGAAAGGGTCTTCTTCGCGCCAACTGGAAGCATCAGGTAATTCAGGTCAAGAAGGCTTATTACGCAGTCCAGAACGTGCTAAGCGTCTTCGACGACACGGTGAAGACGAATGGGGCGGAAGCACTGGAAACGCTCGATCGCACGATTTCGTCCTACGGCTTCCTCAAGGACGGGAAGTGGCCGATTTTGGCTTTCTGGCAACATGGAGACCTCATCCGCGTTGATGGCGAGCTGCAGCTCGACAAGAGAGCCTATCCCACCGAGTCGTTCGATACGCGGGAAGTCGCGTTTGACTGGAAGGGGTGTGCATTGGAGGATCCCGTGTGGATCGATCTTTTCACGGGTGCGGTCTATGAATTCCCTGCGAGGTATCAGATCCGTCATTCCGACGGCGTCACGTTTGTCCGGGTGCCGACATACGATTCGCCGTGTCTGCTGACGGAACGTGCGGCGATTCTGTTGGACAAGTGAAGGAGTTCTGGTCATGCCGAATGTCAGTGTGGCTCGTCGGATCTGCGCACTGTGCGCTTTCTGCGCATTGGTCTGCGGGGCCGAGGTTGTCGTCAAGCAGCCAGAGAAGTCGATTCCCTACGGTCCGATACCGGCCGTCGCGCCCGTCGGCATGTCGCTCGCGGACGGGGTGATGCTCAAGGAGGGGCGGCCCTACTTCTGGATCGGGCAGGGCGACGGCCCTGGCGCGAGCCAGCAGGGCCCGGCGGGCCTTTGGCTCGCGTGGCTGCAGGGCGCCGACGCGACGACGCTCAATCACGGCATGAGGACGTCGATTGCCACGAACGAAGAGGGCGCGGTCGCGATTGAGTCCGAACCGGACGTCGGCATCCAGTCCTGGCGGCGCGAGGCTGTGCGGCTCGGGATTATGACCGACTTCTTCAGCGGCAGCGACTACCGCGCGAAAGGGCCGTCGCATTCCGTCGTCCAGTCGAATGCCGAGCTTGCCGACGTGATCGGCCCCTACGGACATTACCTGTCTGTTGATTCGGGCAATCCGCTTGGGCGGAAGATCAACGTCGCCAAGCGCAAGGCCGTCTCCGACTACTTGATGGACCAGCCGGATACGGGATACATGGAACTCTGCCGCGAGCCGGGGCCGAATCCACACAACCGGCGCGCCTACGAGGTCTTCCGTGCGTTCGCGAAGCGGAAGTACGGGACGCTGGCGGCGGCGGACGCCGTCTGGGGGACCAGCCACTCGAGCTGGGAGGATGTCGTCCCTCCGCATCTCGATGACCGTCTGAAGCACGAGAGAGGCTCCTGCGAGGTCGCGCTTCGGCGCAAGTTCGTGCGCGGGCGCTACCGTGCCTTCTATCGCGACTGGATCGCGGCCATCCAGGGCGACGTGACGGCGTGGGTCAAGGGCGAGATTGACGCTCTGCACGCGGTTGCGCCGGGGATCGCCTTCGCGATCGACGTGCGGGGGCATACGCACGGGTGGGACGACGGCTATTCGATGCTTGTGCCGGAGGACATTGACGCTGTGGAAGACCTGTTTTCGCTCCATCAGGGCACCCACTCGTTTACCTACGGAGGACGACCAGCCGACGCCGAGTCGGTGGTTCACTCCGCGTCGTTCCCGCTCTTCAACATGAACTACTTCCGCGTCAATACGCGCGGAGCGCTCGTAAACGCCGAGGACATCATCATTAGCGCGAAGGCCCCGACATCCGACGCCGCGCGGATGAAGGCGAACTGCCTCGGCCAGATCACCGACTGCGAATGGGACTTCCGCACCGATTCCGGCGACAAGGGAATTGAGGAGCGCTGGTTCTTGCCAGAGGCGGGGACAACCGGCTGGGGGACGGTGCACGTGCCGGGCGCGTGGGATTTGCAGACTGCGGCGCGAGGATATTCGGGCGTTGCCTGGTACCGCAAGACATTCCGGGTCGCCGGCTCGTTTCGGCAGGATCACGAGGACGGAAGCCGCATATTCCGATTGCGCGGCGCGGGTGTCGCCCAGTCAGGGACGGCCTGGCTCAACGGCGTGAAACTCGGCGACGTGAAGGGCTGGAAGACTCCCTATTCCTTCGACGTCGGTGGCCTTCTCAACTACGGCGGAGAGAATGTTCTCGTCTGGCGTATCGACGGGAAGGGCAGGAGCGAGAACGGACTGCGCTTCGATACTTACATCCTCCCCGACGACCTCATGTCCCGGGAGGAGCCTTTCAATGAGCGGCAGTTCCGCAGGATGGCGTTCAACCAGCTCTTCGAGGGTCTTTCCGGCGTCTTCGTCTGGCACTGGCACGACGATGCGCTCAGGGCCTACCAGCCAGTGCTCCATGCGCAGCTTCAGACCGTCGCGGAGCCGTTCCTGCCGTATCTGCGCCGCCGCCGTGGGCGCGTCGCATATCTCTACTCCTACAACAACCAGCCGGGACTGCCGATGCAGGCGGAAGGGACATATCGCGGCTTCGGAGACTTGCAGTGCGCGCTCGACTTCCTCGGCCACAAGCCCGACATTTTCGGCGAGCGGCGCTTCCGCGAGGCGGTCACGCCCAAGCGCTATCCGGTTCTATTCGTCCCGCGTCTGCCAACGGTCGAGGACGAGACCTACGAACATTTCAAGAGTTACGTCCGCGGAGGCGGCGTCGCCATGATAACGGAGGGTTCTCTTGCGGAGACGTCCTCTCGCTACAAGCCGACGGACATCGCGACGTTCGACCGGGGGAAGGGCCGTGTCGTCATTCTGCCGGAACCGCTGGAACTGGGCCGCCTGATGGACGAACTCCCTGCTCTTCTGCCCGCGCCGGAGGTAGGCGTCGAGGTTTGCGATGCGGGCAAGGCGAAGGAGAGGGCGCTCTTCGAGCGCGTTCTGGCGGGGCCGAAGGACCACAAGGTTCTCTACCTCTGCAACTGGGGCGGGATGGATCACGAGGTCTTAGTGTCCCTTCCGGGCGACATTGCGGGATGGAACGTCACGGATGTTGTCGGCACTTTCCGGCGCGGGGCGGACGGGCGACTTGCCGTGCGGGTTCCGTCGCAGGACGTGGCCGTCGCGATTTTCGATCGGCCGGGATGCAGTCGCACGGCGGTGAAGCGTCCGTCGCCCCGCCGGATGGCGAAGGTTCGCGAACTCGAGGAACTATTGTCCGGGGCGGCACCGGCGGAGTCGTGCGACGTCCTCTTCATGCGCTGTTCTAAGCCTCGCGGCGGCTACCGCATGGGGCCAGAGATGTTGCCGGACTGGCTTCGGGCGGTGAAGGCCCTCGGCCTCACCTACGGGTGGAGCGATCCGGCGACGTGGACGGCCGAAACGCTGAAGGGAAAACGTCTCGTGGTACT
>CAMORM010000173.1 GCA_946623785.1 uncultured Verrucomicrobiota bacterium | reverse complement strand
TGCCGAGCGCGCGGCGCATCTCGATCTGGAGGTCGATGATCTTCTCGACTTCCTCATGCGCGCGCTTGAGCGCGGCAAGGAAGTCCTCGTCGGAGATTTCGGACGCGGATCCCTCCATCATGAGGAACTTGCCGCGGATGCCGGCGTAGAGCAGGTCGATGTCGCTCTTCGCCTTCTGCTCGTGCGTGGGGTTGATCACCCACTGGCCGTCGACGCGGCCGATGCGGACGCAGCCGATCGGGCCCATGAACGGTATCTCGCTGATGTGGAGAGCCGCCGAGGAGGCGTTTACCGCGAGGAAGTCGGCCTCGCGGGTGCCGTCGCTCTGGATGAGAGTGGAGTTTACCTGGACGTCGTTGTAGTAGCCGTCGGGGAAAAGCGGGCGGATCGGGCGGTCGCACATGCGGGCCGTGAGGATCTCCTTGCTGGTCGGGCGCGCCTCGCGCTTGAAGAACCCGCCCGGGAACTTGCCGGCCGCGTAGAACTTCTCGCGGTATTCGCACTGGAGCGGGAAAAAGTCGATTCCCTCGCGCGGAGTGTCGGTATTGGTGACTGCGGTGAACACCGTTGTCTCGCCATAGGAGCACGTCACCGCGCCGGCGGCCTGCTGGGCAAGGAGCCCGGTCTCGAACACTAGGTCCTGCCCGGCTATGTTCACCTTGAACTGTTTTGCGTTTTGCATTGTATGTTTTTCTCTCTTTCTCTGTTGATTTCGCCGGAGCCCCATTGCCCCGGCGGCCTACTGTGCCCGGAGCTTACTTGGCGCGGAGGCCGAGCTTGGCTACGAGCTGCTTGTAACTCTCGAAGTTCTCCTTGCGGAGGTACGCGAGGAGGTTGCGGCGGTTGTTCACCTTGCGGATGAGGCCGCGACGCGACGAGTGGTCCTTCTTGTTCGCCTTGAGGTGCTGGGTAAGCGCCTCGATTTCCTTCGTGAGAAGCGCGATCTGGACCTCGGAAGATCCGGTGTCGCGCTCGTGGCGCTGGAATTCCTGACGGATGGCGGCTTTGTCGATCTGCATTTTTGCTGGACTTTCTGTATGCTCCGCGGCCGGGCAGACAGTCCCCCTCATCGGGCGCGTAGCCTACGGCCTTCGCCCGTCGCCCGACACCCGTCGGGCATCCGCGAGAGGGATCATCTCCTGAGACAGTCGCAGAAAACGGGGCGAATTATCCCAAAAAACACCGCCGCAGTCAATGGCAAAAACGACAAAAATTTGGTAGAATACCGCTGCCATGTTCAGGAAAATGACTATAGGCATGTGGCGGTTCTGGTTCGCCGGCAAGGGAATGAGCATCGAGACGGGGCGCATATTCGCCCTTTCCGCGATCGTAGGCGCGTTCACCGGATTCGTCACGGTAGGCTTCTACTTCATCATCGAAGTCTGCCGGCACTACCTCTCCGTCTCGCTCGGCCACCTCACGCTCGCCGTCGCGGCGGGAGAGGCCGCGAAACCACTCTTCGCCGCCGAGTCGTTCGCCGAGCCACGCAGGTGGGTCATGCTATTCCTCCCCGCCGCTGGCGCTGTCGCGGCCGCTCTTCTCATCAAGTGGTTCTCCCCCTTCACGCACGCGCGCGGCACGGACAGCGCGGTTTACGTGTACCACCACCTCAAGGCGCGCTTCTCCGCAATGGTCATACCGACAAAGGCCGTAGCCTCCGCGATAGTGATCGGCTCCGGCGGAAGCGCTGGCTACGAGGGCCCGATGACTCTCATCGGCTCGGCGTGCGGCTCCTCGATAGCGCGCGTGTTCCGGCTCGACGTCCCCACGCGCAGGCTCCTCATGGCAGCAGGCCTTGCAGCCGGCATCGGCGCGCTCTTCCGCGCGCCGCTCGCAGGCGCACTTTTCGCCGCGGAAATCTTCTACTCGAACGCCGACATAGAGTACGAGGCCCTCCTTCCCTCGTTCGTCGCCTCGGCGGTTTCGTACACCGTGTTCTCCGTGTTCACCGGATGGCATCCCCTCTTCCGCATGCCGGACTGCGCTTTCGACAACGGGTTCCGCCTCCTGCCGTACCTCGCGCTCGGCTTCATCTCGGCCTTCGGCGCAAAGGGGTACATCGCCGTGTTCAGGGGGATGGACCGCAAGTTCAAGAAGTGGAAGGCCAACAACTACCTGAAGATCGCCGTCGGGGGGCTGCTCGTAGGCGCCATCGGATTCGCCGTCCCCGAGATCCTCGGAAACAGCTACGGCATAATCCAGCAGGCCTTCGACTGCGGATCGCCAGACCTTCGCATGGCCGCCGTGTTCCTCATGTTCTACTTCGTAAAGGCCGTCGCCACGAGCCTTACCGTTGGATCCGGCGGATCTGGCGGTGTGTTCGGGCCGGCCCTCGTGTGCGGAGCGTCGCTCGGCGCCGCAACCGGGATCGTGATGCTGCACGCCCTCCCCGAATCGATGGGCATACACCCCCCCGCCTTCGCGCTAGTCGGGATGGCAGGCTTCATCGCGGCCGCAATCCGCACGCCCATTACGGCTATCGTGATGGTTGCGGAACTCACCGGAAACCACGAACTCCTCCTGCCCACCATGTGGGTCTGCGGCATTTCGTTCTGGCTCACCCGCGGATGGACGCTCTACCGCAGCCAGCTCGCCTCCCGCCGAGCTTGAAAAATGCGGAATTCGCTATTGACTGTCGGGACGGAAAAGGGTATTATACGCCCCATTCAACCACGGAGCGTAGCGCAGTCTGGCTAGCGCGTTTGGTTCGGGACCAAAAGGTCGAGGGTTCAAATCCCTCCGCTCCGACCATCCCGACAAAGTCGTCGCCTCATGGCGGCGATTTTTGTTTCTGTCCAGCGCCACGCGGCACCGCGGTCACTTGGCGGAGACCGAATGGACGTATATGTCCGTCGGGTGCTCCCCGCCGCACACGGTGTGCGTGACGTTGCATAGCCACGCGACGCGCGGCATGGAACTGCCCGCGACCTTCACGCTGTACGTGGCGCCGAACTTGTCGTGCTCCACCAGATGGAGATGGAGCTTCCACTCGTCCGGATTCTCGATGTCCGCCGAAAACACGGCGAACACCTCGTCCTTCCCTCCGGAGATGTCGTCCAGCAGCTTGTCCGCGCCGGCGACCATCCTGTTTTCCGCCTGCCCGTGCTGCGGAACGTCAGCGAACCACTCGGTCCCGTCGCGGTAGAACCGCAGCGTCTTCTTCTCGAAGGAGGTGTCAAACCCCGTCGCGCGCGGACGGCACACGAAGCATGCTGTCACGCCCACTATCACCACGATTCCAACGACCGTGCCTATCGCAACTCTCAGCAACGACTTGAATATTGGCTTCATTTCGGACCTCCGTTAGTAAAGCGACACCTCGGCCAATGACGCGAACTCGCGGCCGCCATGCTCATTGAGCCCCGTGAAGCGCCAGAAGCGCGCCTTCGCCGACTCGCCAAAGGCGAACTTCTGCTCGCCGGCGCCGGGCTTGAGCTGCGAGGCTACGACTTCGCGCCAGGCCTTGCCGTCCTCCGAAACCTCGAACTTGAAGTCCTTCACGTTTCCGTTCGCGCCGTTCGGCCTCTGCCATATCGACACGCCCTTCGCGTCCATCGTGCGCCCGAGGTCGACAGTCACCGCATGCGGGTACTTCGTCAAGGTCACGCCATACTGCGAATGCCAGATCGTCGAAAGGTCGCCGTCCACGAGATGGTCCGCATCGCCTTCGCCCGGCTCTGCCGAAGTGCACGCGACGACCGTCGGCACGATGTCTTCGCCCGTGCGCACATCAGGCGGCAGCTCGGCATGCGGCATGTACGGCAGACGGTTCCGGTCGCGCGGCCTGCCGATCACGAAGTCAAGTACGAATGTCCTGTTGTTCCTCACGATGTCTCTGCCCATTGGCCCCGGCCCGCACGACGCACCGCCGAGTCCGCGTACCGCCGCGAAGATGCCCAGCTCAACCTTCTCCGCTTCAGGTAGCTCCTGCGGATGCATCGTCTTCACAAGCTCGGTGGGTGAATAAGGAATCGCCGAAAACGCAAACGGCTCGCCGAGCGACGTCAGCATGAATATGTCCGGCGGCCCTTCCATAAGCGCAACCCAGGATGTTCTGCACCTCATGCCCATGTCCTGCGGCTTCGCGTAACGTTCGACCATTTCCGCGACGCCCCTGTTCCACCACCCCGTGAACGCGCCGCTCTTGCGGTCCGGATAGTTCTCGAACGGCCCCGCGCCGAACCAGAACACGTTGTCGAGCTTCCGGTCGAGCGTGAAGCGGTACCCGACGCGCGCGAGTTCCATTACACGTCCGCGCGAACGTATCTCGGACTGGCACGCCAAGTTGCCGTCGCCGAACATCGTCCATTTCTGCGCGACGACGAAATGCGGATCGTGCTTTGCCACCGGCCCAGCTGACACAATCTCGCACGGCTTGCCGTTGTTGCCGCCGAAGCCCACGATGCGCTCCTTCTGCTTTCCGCGGACGTCCGCGACGACCGTGAACGACTTCGAGCCGTCGGCGTTAGTCGTGATCTCCGAAATCGAAGTCGCCTTCTGGACGAGCTCGCGAAGACCCGACTGCGCCCACCTGTCTCCAAGACCGACCTCGTTTGAACTCGGCGCACGGAACGCGTCGACGGTCATAGGCGCGAGAAGCATCTCACTGCCGCTCTTAACGTACGACACAAGCGCGCCTGACTCACGGTCGAAGCGCACTTCCGTGCCACCGGCCTTGAAGCCGATGGATGATGCGTCGGACAATTCCTCAACCTTCCCTTCCGATTTGACAGCAACCCTGCTCGCCGACTCGTAGATGCCCTTGATGTCGAACTGTCCGTTCGCGATTGCGTGCCCCTTCTTGAGGATTCCGTCGTCCTCGTCCAGCACAATTTCGCAGCGTGCGCAGACCGAGCCGTCCTTGATGCCGTCGATGGCGAACGAGGCGCTTCCGCGCGGTGCGATGTCGA
>CAMORM010000172.1 GCA_946623785.1 uncultured Verrucomicrobiota bacterium | reverse complement strand
GCCAGCGTCAGCGCGCCAATCGTGCAGTCGTTCGTGATCGTGTAGGAGCCGGCCATGACCTTCAGGGCGTGGTAGTTCGTGATGCAGGGCGCCGTCACGGGCTGTGCGCCCGTCTTCTCGATGGTGAGCGCCGCGCCGTCCGCCAGCCTCGCCTCAAAGACGGCGTCGGCATCGATGGCGTTGAGACGCAGCGTCCCCGCGCCCGTGATAACGTCGTCCTTCCCCGCACGGAGGAAGGAGAGTCGCCGCACGGTCTGCGTCGTGTCGGCGGCGACTTCGAGCGTAACGCTCGCGCCCGAGGCCGCCACGCAGACGTTCGTGACGTTCGCACCAAAGATGTCGTCGCCCACCAACGAGAACTTGGCGGATGTGGAACTGCTGCTAGAACCAAAAGTGACGGAACCAACAGGATTCAGTTTTGCGCCCGTGCGAAGGCGACAGGGGTAATTGCCGTTCAAACTCATTTTGAACGTGACATCGCCGGAACCCACTATGTCCACGGAACTTTCGGACGAGCCTTCGCTGCCATTCAGCGATCCCCGCTGGTTCTGGAAGTTGATCGTTAGATCCGCCCCGTCCCGCAGAAGGATTTCAAAGGTCCCCTCTTTGAACAGTCCGTAGACGGCGTCGTTGCCGCTCCTCTTTGCGAGCGTCGCCGATTCCGAAACCTTGATGCGCGCCGTCACGGCCGCTTCGTTGAGCAGATGGTGCGGATTGAATCCGCCGCCGTTGATTTCCATGAAGTCGATGTAGCCGTCCTGCCCGACGCACGTGTCAAGGATGGTGAAATCCTTCGCGCCGACGGCGAAATTAGAATTGCCGTCGTTGATGACGACCTTGCCGTCCGCCCCGAGGTCCCAGTCGCAGCCGCTGCTTCCCTGTTTGCCGATCGATGCCGCGCTGCCGTTCACCGTGACCGTGCCGCCATCGACCGTGATCTTGCCGGTGCTTTCCACCGTCTTCTTGCCTGAGACCGTCAGGCTGCCAGCGATCGTCATCGAGTCGTAGGTCGTCGTCTCGGCCGTTTCCGACGTGAGCGTGTCGCTCGCGCCCGCCGCGAGTTCGTATGTGTCGCCGATGGCGGGGAAGGTCACAAGCGACAGGCCCAGCAAGAGAGCGGCTGCCGCGCGGATGCCTGTAATGTTACGTGTGTGCTTCATTGTTTTGTCCTCCTTTTAAGATGCTGTTTAAAACTGTGGATTTGCGGCGGCGGTCTTCTGAAGAAGCACCCCCATGTAGCCGCATGGCACGATGATCCGACCCTTCCAGAACGAGCATGGCCCGGCAAACGACGACTTCATGTTCCATTCGCCCAGACGCTTTGGACAGAGCGGATCGGAAAAGTCGTGCAGGCGAATGGTGCCGCCGTTCTGCAGGGATTGCGCCACAAGCCGTCCGTCGGTCCGAGGAATCCCGCCACCATCGAACTTGCGGAAATCCCAGTGACCGTCGGCACCCGGCTTCACTATCGCATACCGCCCTTTGTCGCACACGAGCGCGTTCTCTCCCAAGCCGCAAAGCCCCGCCGAAGAGCTCAGGAGCGAATCGGCGGCTATCGACAGCTTCGGGGCCGGGACTGCGTCGAGATCGATCCATTCAACGTATTTCAGCGCCGAATTGCAGGCGAGGTAGCGTCCTCCGAGCAGATCCGGGCACATGAACTTGTTCCACCCGGCCTGGTTTTGCGCCGAAAGCACATATTTCGGCGCGGACGGATCGCCCACGTCCATCAGGTGGCAACGTTCGCGGTTCGAGAACACGGCCCATTTTTCCGTGCAGGCGTACACATCGCGCGCCGTCTCGCCGTCTCTGCGGTACCGGCCGATCTCCACGATGCCGTCGCCCGTGATGGAATATATCGCCCAACCCTGCGAACCTTCAGCCACATACAGCCGGTCGCCGCGTGCGGCCACGTCGAACGCCTTCTCGGGACCAAGCTTCTTCGCGCCCGCGATTCCTGTCTCGCAAAGATCGAGCGCGTAGAGCCCCGCATCCGAGCATGCCGCGTAGCACGTGTCGCCGACAACCGCGCACGCGCGGGCGAGACCGCGAAACTGCGGCGGGGGCCGCCATCTCGCGAAGTCGGCCGGCGGGTCCGGATATGGATCTCTCCACCCGGCGTTTGCCGGCGGCTTGCCCCTGCGCACGGGCTCGTACTTCGCCATCCGGCACGGAATCGCCACCGGAACGAAATCGGGGCCGGCGGCGTAGACGACGCCGTCGCCTATCGCGACCGACGTCACGGCGCCGCCGGGGCAGTCTTCCGTCCCGCTCACGCCTGCAATCGGATGCATGTCTGGAGCGATCCACCTGTCGAGTATCTTTGGATTCGCCGGATCCGAAACATCCACGGCGTACAAGCCCTGGCACGTCTGCGCACTGACGAGGAGGCTCCCGCTCACACGCGGCGTCCATGTATCGGGTTTCCCGCGGCAGAAGCCCGGGGCGTATGAAATTCGGCTGACGTTCCTCGGCCGCGCGGGATCGGAAACGTCGATGATGTCCAGTCCCTGCCCCATGCGGTTCTCGGACTTTATTCCCGGCACGTGTGCGGCGTGGCGACCAGTCGCGCAGTAGAGAAAGTTCCCGCATTTCCAGATTCCGTCTCCGTTGCCGTGGAAGTCGCAGCGCGCGACTTCGCGCACGGCGGACATGTCGCGGGCGTCCAAAACCGTAAGGTGCGCCAATAACCATTCACCGGAATAGACGTAGCCGTCGCGATAGATCACGCTCTGGCTTTCGTCGGTCTTGCAGATGCGGATGTGCTGCGGGCGGCGCGGATCGGAAACGTCTATAAATTCCACGCCGTGTCTCGTCTCGGTGAGCATGCAGACGTCGCCGGAGACCTCCACTCCCGTTCCGAGGCCTATCGAATCGTAGCGGCAAAGGACCTCCATGCGGTCAGGAACGCGGCAGTCCACGATCCACATTCCGCGTTCGCGCGCCGACACGTATGCGATTCCGCCGCTGGCGACCACCTGCCTGCCTTCAAGCACGCCCGGCGCTCTGCCTATCAGCCGCGGACGGAGTGGGTTGTCTTCGACGGAATAGAGGCAAAGCTCGTTGCTGGAAAGAATGTACAGTCGACCGTCTTCGAGCCAGAGGCCGCGCCCCGGGCCGGGCGAACCATCAGATATCGGAACCGGCGTGCCAAGCGCGTCACCGGTCACATACGGGAAGTCAGCAGCCGAAAATGCCGTGCATGCAACGATGGCTATCGTGCATCCAGCAAGAATTGCCCTTCTCGCCGATGCGGATGTAGCACACGATGGCGCACGCCTCCGCGTGTCCGCCAACGAGGGGCGATAAATTACCCCCCCCCCTGAAAATGCCATCTTTTTATGCAGTTTTAGCATGGTGCACAGCAAGATCACCTTTTCTTACATCTTTTGTTTAGGTGGCATTATACCACACTTCCTCGTTTTTGCGAGTGCAAATCACGCAAAAATATTAGTGCATTTTGCGCGAACGCTTTACTTAGAGAGCTTTTCCCTGTATTCGCTCAACGACATCCCCGTGACGGACTTGAACGCCTTTCGGAGAAGCGAATCGTCGGAATATCCGCAATGCGCCGCGACCGCGCCAATCTGGACATTCGGGTCGGAAAGAAGGTTCTTCGCCGTCTCTATGCGCACTGCAAGCAGCTCTTCGCCTATTGATCTGCCGACAAACTCTCTAAATCTGTATTCCACCTGTCGACGGCTGCCGCCGACCTGTTTGACGACATCCTTTGGAGATATCCCCTCCTTCGCCTTTTCACGGATAAATTCGAGCGCCTTCTTTATGGCATCGTCTTTCCTTTTCAACATCCGCGTAGACCCGCGGTGAATGACGTGCATGGCGGCAAAAGTACGTATCTCGTCTTTGATATTTCCGTTCTTCATCCGCGCGTCCAGCATCTCTGCGGCTAGATATCCCGAGCGCTCAAAGTCGGGTGCCACGCTCGTCAGCGTGGGCACGGTGTTTTCGCAGATCAGCGGATCGTTGTCGATTCCGACCACGGCGATCTCCTCTGGAACCTTGATTCTCAACCCTCTCAGTACGCGCAGCACGACGTCGGCGGTCGTGTCGTTAGCCACAAGAAGTCCGCAAGGGCGCGGCAGACCGGAAAGCCATGGCGCCAGCCTTTCGCGGAACTCGTCGAACGCCTCTACACTTCCGGTACGGAAGACGTCAATATGTCTCCCGGCCGTTTCGACAGCCTTTGCAAACACCTTGCGCCGCCGTTCACTCCATTCGCGCGGCTGGAGATTTCCGACGAACGCATAGTTCTCAAGCCCAAGCGACAGAAGCTCCTTCGCCGCGAGCGTCGCGGTCACGGAGGAATCATGCACGACGCCGGAATAGGGGCGTCTCATCCGCGAGACGTTGGCATCGCAGTAGACAACCGGATAGCCGGTGAAATCAGCCTGCCGAAAATCCGCAAGCTCGGTGTATCCCCCCTCCACGATCAGTCCGTCGGGACGCCAGAAGTTCAGCGCGGCGGGCACGGACTCGAAGTTGCGTCCGTATTCCGCAACGCCGACCTGCCACCCGGCCTTTTTCGCATAGCGGTACACGCCCGCGAGCCTGTCTCGCCAAAGGCGCCATGGGTACAGGAAGAAAAGAATGTTCCGCGTTCTCATCTGGTTCTCGCAACGGATGATCGTGTATGCATTGCCTCATATTATACCAAACAATGCCGCAAGCATGCGGCCAATAGTGTTTGTTGAGGAATGGTTGTTGAGTGAAGGTGCATGTTGCGGCGGCAGTGAGGAGGGGGAGCGAAGACCTAAGCGATGGGATACGGCGTATTCGCCGAGGGTTCCCCGAGGAGGAGCCTTCGGCCACCGCCGTTTGCATAGACGAAGGGCGCGGCAAATCTGCAATCAGTGACGGCGCTCCGATGTTCCGGGGATGCCAAGGATGGCGCGGTACTTCGCGACCGTCCTGCGTGCGACCGGGAACCCTTCTTTTT
>CAMORM010000171.1 GCA_946623785.1 uncultured Verrucomicrobiota bacterium | reverse complement strand
TCTTCGAGCTGCTGGTCGCCGCAGGACGCGATGCGCCGCACGCGATGATGATGCTCGTGCCGCAGGCCTGGGGGGCGAAGTACCACATGGGGCAGGACGTCCGCGCGTTCTACGAGTACCATTCCGCCCTTATGGAGCCGTGGGACGGACCTGCCGCGGTCGCATTCACCGACGGCGTCGGCCTTGGCGCGGCGCTAGACCGGAACGGACTGAGGCCCGCGCGCTGGACGCTCACGAAGGACGGGCTGTTCGTGCTCGCCTCGGAGACAGGCGTTCTCGACCTGGATCCCGGGCAGGTCGCGCGGCACGGCCGCCTCAAGCCGGGGTCTATCCTCTGGCTCGACCTCGAGAAGCACCGTCTAATGGAGGACACCGAGGTCAAGACGTTCTACGCCCGCCGCCGTCCTTACCGCCGCTGGGTCAAGGAGAACCACATCCCGGTAACGGGGCTGTTCACGGAGATCGTGCCTTCGGCTCCGGCTGGCGGCGGCCTTTCCCGCGAGCAGTCGCGCTTCGGCTGGTCGCTCGAGGACGTGGAGCTCGTACTCCGTCCAATGGCCGAGACGGGCCACGAGCCTGTCGGCGCGATGGGCAACGACGCCGCGCTCGCGTGCCTGAGGGGTGGGGCGGGGATGGGGGCTGGGAAAAGCCTGTTCAACTTCTTCCACCAGCTATTCGCGCAGGTGACAAACCCGCCGATCGACCCGATCCGCGAGGAGCTCGTCATGTCCATCATGACGTACATCGGCAATCAGGGCAACATCCTCGACGAGACCCCGGGGCACGCAAGGCTCGTTAAGATGACCCGCCCGGTGCTTACCGACGACGAGCTGAACCGCCTCAGGAGCATCCCCGACTTCCCCGCGAAGACGCTGTCGCTCGTTGTCGGCAACGGGGGGCGCGGATGGCTCGAGGCCGCGCTCGGCGAACTTGCCTCGAATGCGCTCGAGGCCGTGAAGGGCGGTGCGAAGATAATAATCTTGAGCGACAGGGAGCCGGGTGTGAGACATGAGGCGGCAGACGCGCCGGCACGTCTCGCGGCTGACGCCTCTAGCCTCAACCGCATTCCATCGCTTCTCGCCGTCGCCGCCGTGAACAGGGTGCTTGCCGAGGCGGGCGTAAGGCCGTCCGTAGGCATAGTCGTCGAATCGGGCGAAGTGCGCGAGGTGCATCACTTTGCGGTGTTGCTCGGATTCGGCGCGACCGCGGTCAACCCATGGCTTGCGCTTTCGACGGTGTCGGAAATGGGAAGGGCGTCGCAGCAGGCAGCCAAGGTGACTCCGCACCAGGCGGCTTCGAACTACGTTTCTGCCGTGTGCAAGGGCATCATGAAGATCATGTCGAAGATGGGAATCTCCACACTGCGGTCCTACCGCTCGGCGCGCATCTTCGAGGCGGTCGGGCTCGGGCCGAAGGTCATGCGCGAATACTTCGAGGGCGTGGTTTCGCCTGTCGGCGGACTAGAACTGGAAGACATCGAGAAAATGTTTAACGCAGAGTCGCAGAGCCGCAGAGATGTCTGTGGCGGCGAATCGTCCCCTGCGCCTCTGCGTCTCTGCGTTGAAGAAACACTGTCCCCCGGCGGAGAGTACCGTCTGCGCAAGGCCGGCGAGGAGCACATGTGGTCGCCGCAGCGCATCGTGGACTTCCGCGAATCGGTCCGCCACGACGACTACGCGCGCTTCCACCGCTATACCGACGACATCGACAGGAACAGCAATGTGACGCTCAGGTCGCAGCTGGAGTTTAGGGGCGTCCCGCGTCAGGAAGCCCCCGCCGTCGAGTCGGTAGACTCGATAGTTAAGCGGTTCGTGGGCGGCGCGATGTCGCTTGGCTCGCTTTCGCCGGAGGCGCACGAGACGATCGCGCTGGCGCTGAACGGACTCGGCACGATGTCGAACTCGGGCGAGGGAGGGGAGAACCCCGAGCGCTTCGGCACCGAGAGGAACAGCGCGATCAAGCAGGTCGCGTCCGGGCGCTTCGGCGTCACGATCGAGTACCTCCGTTCGGCGAAGGACCTGCAGATCAAGCTAGCGCAGGGCGCAAAGCCCGGCGAGGGCGGGCAGCTCCCCGCTCACAAGGTGAACGAGTTCGTGGCGCGTCTGAGGCACGCCAAGCCCGGCACGACGCTCATATCGCCGCCTCCGCACCACGACATCTACTCGATTGAGGACCTTGCGCAGCTCATCTACGACCTCAAGTGCTCGAATCCCGGGGCGCGCGTGTCAGTGAAGCTTGTCTCCGAGGCGGGCGTGGGCACGATCGCGGCAGGCGTCGCGAAGGCGCATGCGGACGCGATAGTGATCTCCGGCTTCGACGGAGGGACAGGCGCCGCGCCGCTGACATCAATGAAGCACGCAGGCCTGCCGTGGGAGGTCGGTCTTGCCGAGGCGCACCAGACGCTCGTGAAGAACAACCTGCGCGACAGGGTGAGGCTCCAGGTGGACGGTCAGCTCAGGACAGGCCGCGACATCGTGGTTGCGGCGATGCTCGGCGCGGACGAGTTCGCGTTCGGCACGTCGATGCTGGTGTCGCTCGGATGCGTCCAGTGCCGCAACTGCAACCTGAACTGCTGTCCCGTGGGCATAGCAACGCAGAAGGAGGGCCTGCGCGCAAAGTTCGCCGGGAAGCCGGAGCATCTCCAGCGCTACTTCCGGTTCCTCGCGGAGGAGGTTCGCGAGCATCTCGCGTCGCTCGGGCTCTCGTCGCTCGCCGAAGCGCGCGGAAGGGCGGACGTGCTGAAGGCGAAGGACGGATCGAAGTTCGACTTCGGAGATATGCTGGCAGATTTTTCAACGCAGAGACGCAAAGACGCTGAGTGCGCAGAGAGGAAAGGGGATGGCCATTCTCTGCGACTCTGCGACTCTGCGTTAAAGGCCAACTACGACTTCCGCGAGCTGATACCTGCGGTCGAGAGGGGCGAAACGCATCTCGAGCGCACTGTCTCCAACTGCGACCGCTCCGTAGGTGCGGCGCTCTCGGGCTGGTTGGTCGAGAAGCGGGGAAATAGTCTTGATGGTCAAGCAGCGCTTGACCTAACCATAGACTTCTCCGGCGTCGCGGGGCAGTCCTTTGCCGCCTTCCTCGCGAAGGGCGTAACCTTCAACCTGCGCGGCGAGACGAACGACTACCTCGCGAAGAGCCTTTCGGGCGGCATCGTGACCGTGGCGCCGTGTTCCGGGTTCGCCGGAAGGCCGGAGGACAACGTCATCGCGGGCAACGTGATAGCGTACGGCGCGACGTCCGGTTGCGTGTTCATCAACGGACAGGCGGGGGAGCGCTTCGCGATACGCAACTCCGGCGCGACGCTCGTAGTCGAAGGCGTTGGCGACCATGGATGCGAGTACATGACGGGCGGAACGGTTGTGGTGCTCGGGCCGGCGGGGGTCAACTTCGCCGCAGGCATGACTGGCGGAACGGCCTATGTGTACGACGAGACCGGCTCGCTCGACCTCAACTGCAACCTTGACTCCGTGGACCTGTTCCCCGTCGAGGAGGGAAGCGAGGACGAGAAGGCGCTGCTGGACCTCATGCGCGAGCATGTGTCGCGCACGGGTTCGCCCAAGGCCGCGCGCATGCTGGCGGACTGGAGCTGCGTTCGCCCGCTCTTCGCCAAGGTCGTCCCGGTTGCGTCCGCCTGACCTCCAGCCTTCGCGGTACGCAATGGCTGGAAGGGTCGGACAGGGGGAAACGCGGGCAGATGAAAATTCGCGATTTTCCCTCTTGCGCGGGCGAAGGGGATTTGATAGACTACACCGCATGGGACAGCAACTTAGAATTCGTGCCAAGAGAGCGGCGCGCCTCGCACGCAGCAAGCGTCGTCAGGCGAAGCTCCTCGCGGCCAAGAAAACGAAGTGATTTCTCTTTGCCCGTGTCCGCGAGGGCGGAAACGGGGAGCAAGGTGGGATGGCCGAGTGGTTAGGTCCGGGACTGCAAATCCTGTTACAGCGGTTCAATTCCGCTTCCCACCTCCATTCAAAGGCGAACGCCGGCAGTGATGCCGGCGTTTCCTTTTTTTTCTAGCCTTCTTCGCAGGCGGCTACAGGAGCCGATTCCTTCGGTTTTGCCTTGATTGCGCGCACGGTTTTAGGTACAATTCGCGCCCTAACAAAGGCCAAAACGAAAAGAAAGCTAAAAGAATGAAGACGGACAGCAAGAAGTACGTATACTTCTTCGGCGCTGGAAAGACCGAAGGAAACGCAAACATGCGCGAGCTGCTGGGCGGCAAGGGCGCGAACCTCGCGGAGATGGCGGGTCTTGGACTCCCCGTTCCGCAGGGCTTCACGATCACGACAGAGGCGTGCACGCGCTACTACGACGACGGCAAGAAGATCGGTTCCGACATCCAGAAGCAGGTGATGGAGTACATCGACAAGCTCGAGAAGAGCTGCGGCAAGAAGTTCGGCGACAAGAAGAACCCGCTTCTCGTCTCCGTTCGCTCCGGTGCCCGCGCCTCGATGCCCGGCATGATGGACACGATACTCAACCTCGGCCTCAACGAGACGGTGGTCGAGTCGCTCGCTAAGCAGACGAAGAACCCGCGCTGGGCGTGGGACTGCTACCGCCGCTTCATCCAGATGTTCTCCGACGTCGTCATGGAGGTCGGCAAGAAGTACTTCGAGAAGCTGATCGACGACATGAAGGCGAAGAAGCACGTCAAGAACGACGTCGACCTCACCGCAGCCGACCTCAAGACGCTTGCCACCCAGTTCAAGGCCGAGTACAAGGCCAAGATCGGCAAGGACTTCCCGACCGACGCGAAGGAGCAGCTCTTCGAGGCGATCAAGGCCGTGTTCCGCAGCTGGGACAACCCGCGCGCGAACGTCTACCGCCGCGACAACGACATCCCGTACTCCTGGGGAACCGCCGTCAACGTGCAGATGATGGCCTTCGGCAACCTCAACGACCAGTCCGGAACGGGCGTCGCCTTCACGCGCGACCCGGCTACGGGCGAGAAGAAGCTCATGGGCGAGTTCCTCATGAACGCCCAGGGCGAGGACG